>DATCLN010000166.1:0-7742 GCA_036563895.1 Paenibacillaceae bacterium | reverse complement strand
AAGGATTCCGCGACACCATCGCCCGCGAGTTTCCGGACATCCGCGTGGTGGAAGTGGCCGACGGCAAAGGGGAAATCATCGGCTCGCGGGACGCGGCGCGGGAGATTTTGCGGAAGTACCCGGAAGTAGACGGACTGTTCGCCACCCAGGCCAACGGCGGCGTCGGCATCGGCATGGCGGTCAAGGAAATGGGGCTTGCGGGACAAAAGGTGATCATCGGATTCGACACCGACAAGGGAACGCTGGATCTGGTGAAAGAGGGGACGATCAACGCGACGCTGGCCCAGGGCACGTGGAACATGGGGTACTGGTCGCTGATGGGGCTGTTCCATTTGCGCCACAATCTGGTCCAAACCGGAGACTCGGGCTCGAACACCGGCCACCCGCTTCCGCCCTTCGTTGATACGGGCATCACAATCGTCACGCAGCAGAACGTCGAACAGTTTTACGCCAAATGAGAGGAATCGAACCTTGGACGTGAAAGCGGTTACCTTATCCAGAACGAAGGACATGCCGGTGACCCGGATCGGCAAAAAGCTGCTTCAGCGCCTGAAGTTCCGCAACCTGCCGATCCGCTACAAGCTGCTGACCCTTTTTTTGCCCATCACGATCATTCCGTCCCTCATGCTTGGCATTCTTACCGACATCGTCACCAACCGGATCATCGAACGCCATCTGTACGTCAACACGCAGCAGGTGATCGCGCAGGTGAACCGGGCCCTTGAGAACTATGTAGGCAACGCGCAGAACACCACGTATTTGATCGCCTTCAACCCGCTGATCCAGAAGTTTCTCCGGGAAGGTCCCCTCGACGCGCAGGAGCGGCAGGAAGCGCTGCAGTTCCTGCGCGGCTTTCCCACGTTGCAGACGGAGATCGCCGGCCTCATGGTGATAAGCAGCCGGGGAGATTACCTCAGCAACGACATGTACGCCCGTCAGCCGGGGGATCTCACGCTGGAACGCTGGTATCAGGAAGCGGTGGCGGCAAAAGGCATCTTTCGCGTCATCGGCAGTCCGGAGCGGCGCAACGTCACCACGCACGTCAGTTACAAGGAAAGCGAAGTCGTGTCCGTCGTCCGGGCCGTGCTCGATCCGGAAACGCAGAAAGTGCTTGGCGTCGTCCTGATCGACCTGAAACTGCGGGTGGTCATGGAAACGGTGCGCAACGTCCACCTGGGCAAAACCGGCCTGCTCATGGTGCTGGGCCAGGAAGGCGAACCGGTCTACGTGCCTCCGCAGCTCGGCTTCACGACGATTCCCGCGGCCTGGTTCGGCGGCAAGACGGCGGGCCAGTTCGTGCGGGAGATCGACGACCGCAGGCTGCAGTTCATTTTCCGCAAATCTTCCTTTACAAACTGGACCACCGTCGGCGTGTTTTCCACCGCGGAAGAAGCGCCGGAAATGCGGCAGATCCGGCTGTACATCGGCACCTTCGTGTTCGTCGTCGTCCTCCTGGGCATTACCGCGTCGTTCGTACTGGCCCACTCCATTTCCCGGCCGATCTACCGGCTGATGAGGTTTATGCAACGGGCCGAGTCCGGCGACCTGTCGACGCGCCAGTGGAACGGCGACATGGACGAGATCGGCATGCTCGGGCGGAGCTACAACAGCATGCTGGCAAAGATCAACGACCTGATCCAGCTGACGGAAAAACAGGAGCGGCAAAAAAGGGAAGCGGAGCTGCGCACGCTGCAGGCCCAGATCAAGCCGCACTTTCTGTACAACACCCTGGACACGATCAGCTGGATGGCACGCAAGCGCGGGGCGGAGGATGTGTCGGAAATGGTGGAGGCGCTGTCGCGGCTGTTCCGGATCGGCCTCAGCAAAGGCAACGAGTTCATCCCGCTGGCGGAAGAGTTCGATCATGTCCGGTACTACCTGCAAATCCAGAAGCAGCGCTACCAGAACAAACTGCAGTACGAGCTGGACCTGGATCCGGCCATTGCCCATCTGCCGGTCTTGAAAGTCATTTTGCAGCCGATCGTGGAAAACGCCATCTACCACGGGATCAAGGAACGGCGCGGCCCGGGCACCATCGTCGTGCGGGGCGAGCGGGCCGGCGACCGGATCCGCCTGACGGTGACGGACGACGGCGTGGGGATGGACGCGGAGAAGCTGAACCGGCTGCGGCGCCGGCTGGAGCGGGCGTCGGCGGTGCGGCCGGCGGAGACACCGGCTGCCGGCGGTCCCGTGGCGGAAGGGATCGGTGCCGCGGATGGTGCCGGTGCTGTCGGTTCCGCCGGTGCCTCCGGCGCTGCGGGTATCGCCGGAGTGGCCGGTATCGCCGATGCCGCGGGTGACGCCGGAGCTGCGGGTGGCGTCGGTGCCGCCGGAGGTTCCGGCGCCGGGGGGATCGCCGCTGCTTCCGGTGCCGCAGGCATCGCCGGTGCCGACGGCACGGCGGCCGGCCGCGCCCCCGCCGCCGGGGAAACGGACGCCCGTTCCGGCTACGGCCTGGTCAATGTGCTGGCCCGCCTGAAACTCACCTACGGGGCGGACAAATGCGACGTCACGGTGGACAGCGAGCCCGGGCGGGGAACGACGGTGACCCTTGCCTATCCGGTTCCGGAGGAGGAATGAGCTGTGTGGAACGTGATCATCGCCGACGATGAACCGCTCATCCGCGAGGGACTTAGGGAATCGGTCGATTGGGAGGCGCTGGGCATGCGGGTGGCCGCGGAAGCGGAAGACGGGGAGGAAGCGCTGGAGAAGGCCCTCGCCTGCCGGGCGGACATCGCCCTGGTCGACCTCAACATGCCCATCATGGACGGCATTACCCTGATCGGCGAGCTCCGCAACCGGTTGCCGTCGTGCCGCATCGTCATCGTCACCGGCCATGACGAATTCGCCTACGCCCAGCAGGCGATCCGCCACGGCGTGGACGAATATCTGCTCAAGCCGGCCAATCCGAAGGACCTGACGGCGGTGCTCGCCCGGATCGGGGAGCAATTGGAGAAGGCGCGGGAACAGGAAAAACATCTGGAAATGGCCTCGCGCCAGATCCGCAAGAACATCCCGCTCCTGCGCGAGCGGTTCTGCAACGAGTGGATCGGCGAATCGCTCACCCGCCAGGAAGTGCTGGAACAGCTGCGTTTTCTCGAGCTGCCCGACCGGGCGCCTTCCCTGTTCGGCATCGTGCGCTGGCCGGAGGCGGAAGGAAGCGCCGCGGCCGCCCTCGTCCGTCCCGAGCGGGAGCGCCAGCTCATGCTGTTCGCCATCGAAAACATCATGGACGAGCTGCTTTCGCCCTGGCCGCATGCCCGGTTCCGCGATCCGCACGGTTTCCTGTGCGCTCTCGTGTGGGATGTCGCCGACACGGACCCGTTTGGTGCCATCGAGCGCGCCGTGGCGCGGTATCTGAAGCTGTTCGTCGTCACCCACGCCGAACCGGTGACCGGCGGCGTCGAGGCCGTGCCGGCCGTGTACCGCAAGGCGCGGGGCATCATTTACCGGGAAACCGCCATCTCGCCCATCGTCCGCCGGGCACGGATGTACATGCGCGACCATCATCACGACCCGAACCTGTCGCTGGAGTCCACGGCCCGCGCCGTCGGCGTGTCGCCGGTGTACCTGAGCCGCCTGTTCCGGCAGGAGCTGGGCACCACCTTCGTGGCCCTGCTTACGCAGATCCGCATCTCGCGGGCGACGCAGCTTTTGCTCACCACCTCGATGAGCATCGCCGAGATCGCCGAGGCGGTCGGCTACGAATCGCAGCATTACTTCAGCACCGCCTTCAAGAAGGCGGTCGGCGTCTCCCCCATCCGCTACCGCAAGGGCGAGGCGACCGACGACGAAGAACGCGGCTGACTCGTCAAGATTGAGCCCGGACCGGCCGGATTTTTCCGGCCGGTCTTCGTTTATGGCCCCATCATGGCCGATCCGGACCCCCGCGGCGAACCGCCGGAAGAAAGCTAAATTTTTGAAAAAAGTTGTTCGGTTCGTCGAAAGACGTCCCCCGCACTCCGGTGCTAACTTGTAGGCTGAACAGACTGACACCGAAACGAAAGGGAGTGTGCAAGGGATGAGAAAGAAAGCGGCTTTGGTTCTCGCGCTTGTGCTGGCCCTGGTGCTGGCGGCGTGCAGCGGAGGCGGTTCCGGCGGCTCCGGCGGTTCCGGCGGCGGAAGCGGAAGCGGCGGCTCCGGCGGAGGCGGCGGAGACAAGGGGCTGATCGGCATCGCGATGCCGACGAAGTCTTCCGAGCGCTGGGTAAGCGACGGCTCCAACATGGTCAAGGAGTTCGAAGCACTTGGCTACCGGACGGACCTCCAATACGGGGAAGACATCGTCGAAAACCAGGTGTCACAGATCGAAAACATGATCACAAAAGGCGCCAAGCTCCTCGTGATCGCCGCCATCGACGGCGAATCCCTGACCGACGTGCTGCAGAAGGCGGCCGACGCCGGCATCCCGGTCATCGCCTACGACCGGCTGATCCGCAAGACTGAACACGTCGACTATTACGCCACCTTTGACAACTTCAAGGTCGGCGTGCTGCAGGGCAGCTACATCGAGGAAAAGCTCGGCCTGAAGGAAGGCAAAGGACCCTTCAACATCGAGCTGTTCGCGGGTTCCCCGGACGACAACAACGCGTACTTCTTCTTCAACGGCGCCATGAGCATCCTCCAGCCGTACATCGACAACGGGCAGCTGGTGGTCCGCTCCGGCCAGACGGAGTTCGACCAGATCGCCACGCTGCGCTGGGACGGCGGCGTCGCCCAGTCCCGCATGGACAACCTGCTGTCGGCCTACTACACGACGGAGAACGTGCACGCGGTGCTGTCGCCGTATGACGGCATCTCCATCGGCGTGCTGTCCTCCCTCAAGAGCGTCGGCTATGGCACCCCCGACAAGCCGCTGCCGATCATCACGGGTCAGGACGCGGAAATCGCGTCCGTCAAGTCGATCATCGCCGGCGAACAGACGCAGACCGTGTTCAAGGACACCCGCGAGCTGGCCAAGGTGGCGGTGCGGATGGCCGATGCCGTGCTGAACGGCCGGGAACCGGAAGTGAACGACACCACCACCTACGACAACGGCGTCAAGGTCGTGCCTTCCTACCTGCTTGAACCGATCTCCGTGGACATCACCAACTACAAGGAAGTCCTGATCGGTTCCGGCTACTACACCGAGGATCAGCTGAAGTAAGACGGAAACGGCGCCGCGCGGCGCCGAGCCCGATACGGCCCATGCGCAGCGTTCGCCCGACGCGGACGGCCGGTCGGCCAAGGCAAGGCCGGCTGTCCGCCGACGTCGGGCTTGAACGCGTTTCAAGCGGGTTCATGCGAAACATTGCGGTTCATGCGGGTTCATCCGGCGAGGGAGGGGCGCAGGTGGCGGAATACATTTTGGAAATGCGCAACATCACCAAGCGGTTTCCCGGCGTCACGGCGCTGGACAATGTGAACTTCAAGGTCCGGGAAGGCGAGATCCACGCGCTGTGCGGCGAGAACGGAGCCGGGAAATCGACCCTCATGAAGGTGCTGAGCGGCGTCTACCCCTACGGCACCTATGAAGGGGAAATCCTGTTCCGGGGCAAAGTGTGCGAGTTCCGGGACATCAAGCAGAGCGAGCAGCTCGGCATCGTCATCATCCACCAGGAACTCGATCTCATCCCCTGGCTGTCGATCGCGGAAAACATTTTTCTCGGCAACGAACGCAAGCGGCGCGGCCTCATCGACTGGAACGAAACCGTCGTGCGCACCCGCGAGCTGCTCAAGCTGGTGGGGCTCGACGAGAATCCGGACACGCTGGTGACCCACCTGGGCGTAGGCAAGCAGCAGCTGGTGGAGATTGCGAAAGCGCTCTCCAAGGAAGTGAAGCTCCTTATTCTCGACGAGCCGACCGCCGCCCTCAACGAGGAAGACAGCGAGAATCTGCTGCGCCTCATCCGGCAGTTCAAGGAGCGGGGCATCTCTTCCATCATCATTTCCCACAAGCTGAACGAGATCATGAAGGTGGCCGACAGCATCACCATCCTGCGCGACGGCAAAACCATCGAGACGCTGGACATGAAAAAGGACGAAGTCACGGAAGACCGCATCATCCGGGGCATGGTGGGGCGGGACCTCACGCAGCGTTTTCCCGAGAGGAAGGCCGACATCGGCGATGTCATTTTCGAGGTGAAAAACTGGACCGTCTACCATCAGCAGCATCCGGAACGGAAAGTGGTCGACAACGTGTCGCTGACCCTCCGGCGCGGTGAGATCGTCGGCATCGCTGGGCTCATCGGCGCGGGGCGGACGGAACTGGCGATGAGCATCTTCGGGCGTTCCTACGGCCGCAACATCAGCGGGCAGCTGTTCAAGAACGGCAAGGAAATCCGCATCCGTTCCGTCCCCGACGCCATCCGCCACGGCATCGCCTACGTCACCGAAGACCGGAAGCAGTACGGCCTCATCCTGATCGACAGCGTCAAGCGGAACCTGAGCCTCGCCAATCTCAAAAAGCTGTCCCGCCGCGCGGTGGTCAATGAAAACGAGGAAATCGTCACGGCGGAGACGTTCCGCCGGCGGCTGGACATCAGGACGCCGAGCGTCCAGCAGCTGACGGGGAACCTGAGCGGCGGCAACCAGCAGAAGGTAGTGCTCGGCAAGTGGATTTTCGCGGGGCCGGAAATTCTGATTCTGGATGAGCCGACCCGCGGCATCGACGTGGGCGCCAAGTACGAGATCTACACGATCATCAACCAATTGGCGGCGGAAGGCAAGGCCGTGCTGTTCATTTCATCGGAACTGCCGGAAATCCTGGGCATGTGCGACCGCATCTACGTCATGTGCGAAGGGCGCATCACCGGTGAAGTTTCGCGGGCGGAAGCCACCCAGGAGAAACTGATGCGCCTGATGACCGCCGGTTCGGGCGAATGGAAGAGCGGGGAGGGATGAGCGGTGGAGATGGTCAAGACGCTGTTTCGCAACAACATCCGGCAGTACGGCATGATTCTGGCGCTGCTGGCCATTGTCGTGTTTTTCGAGCTGGTGACCGGCGGCATCCTGCTGAAACCCCTGAACGTCACCAACATCATCCAGCAGCAAAGCTACATTCTCATTCTCGCCATCGGCATGGTGATCGTCATCATCTGCGGGCACATCGACCTGTCCGTCGGATCGGTGGCCGCCTTCGTCGGGGCCGTCGCCGCGGTGCTGATGGTGCACTACAACGTGCCGTTCTGGCTGGCCATCGCGGTGTGCCTGCTGATCGGCGCGCTGGTGGGCGCCTGGCAAGGATTCTGGGTGGCTTACGTCCGGATTCCCTCGTTCATCGTGACGCTGGCGGGGATGCTCTTGTTCCGCGGCCTCACGATGATCGTGCTCAACGGCCAGTCGATCGCGCCGTTTCCGAAAGCGTTCCAGTACATGAGCACCGGGTTCTTTCGGGACGTGTTCGGCGGGGCGGGGCTGCACCTGCTGTCCGTCGTCATCGGGATCGTGCTCACAGCGCTCATCGTGATCATGGACATCCGCAGCCGGCGCACACAGCTGAGATATGGGTTCGAAGTGCTGCCGATGCCGTGGTTCGTGCTGAAGCTGGTCTTTATCGCGGCGGCGATCAACTTTTTTGTGTATCTGCTGGCGCAATACAAGGGCATTCCGTTCATTCTCGTGCTGCTGTTTGTCCTGGTGGCCGTCTATACGTTCGTCATGAACCGTACGGTGTTCGGCCGGCACGTATACGCCATCGGCGGCAACGAGAAGGCGGCCGCCCTGTCCGGCGTGCGGACGAGGCGCGTGACGTTCTGGGTGTT
>DATCLN010000165.1:0-6590 GCA_036563895.1 Paenibacillaceae bacterium | reverse complement strand
GCAAAATGCGGATCAGATCCGCGTACTTCTCTTCCGCCGTCTTCCCGGCCCCCGGAGCCGGATTCGGAACAGTCCCCGTGCCCGGAACCGGACCGTTTCCCGCAGCCGGATTCGGCCCGGCTTCCGCGGACGGGTTCGGCCCGGCACCCGGGTCCGAACCCGGTCCGAAATCCGCTCCCTGGGATGTCACGCCTGGTTGTACCTGCGCCATCCTTCTTCCTCCTTGCCGCATTACGTCCGATCGGCGTCAGGCGCCGCGGCGGCCTGGCGAAATGCCCACATGGTGCGCATCGGCTCCTTCAGCCTTTCGTACAGTTCCAGATACAGCGGCATCAGCTCCGTGTACCGGGCATGGACGGCGGCGTCGGGTTCGTATCGCGTGCTTCCCGCCGGTTCCGGGACCGCAAGCGGTTCATCCGGCGTCCGAATGGCGTGCAGGCCCAGCCACACCGCGCCCATGCCCGATCCTTCCACCGTATCCGGCACCCGCACGGGAGTACCGGTCATGTCCGCCAGCATCTGGCACCAGAACGGCGACTTGGCGAAACCGCCGGAGGCGCGGATTTCCCGGGCCTTTCCTGTCATCTTCTCCACGGCGGCAACGACGGCGCGGATCTGGAACAGCACGCCCTCCATCGCCGCGCGGATCAGGTGGGCGCTGCCGTGGGCGAGCGTCAGCCCGAACAGCACGCCCTGGGCCAGCGGGTTCCAGAACGGCGCCCGTTCCCCGGCCAGCTGCGGCAAAAACAAAAGCCCGTCCGCGCCCGGCGGCACGGTGGTCGCCAACGCGATCACTTCCTCCATCGGGCGGTCCGGACGCACCCGGTCCGCCATCCAGCGCACCGCGATGGCGCCGCTGTTCGTGGGGCCGCCCACGATCCACTTACGCTCCGTCAGGGCGTAACAGAACAGGCGCCCCTGCGGATCCGTGGAAGGCCGGTCCACCGCCGCGCGCACCGCTCCGCTGGTGCCGATGGTCACGGCCAGGATGCCCGGGGCAAGGGCCCCGACGCCCAGATTGGCCAACGTGCCGTCGGACGCCCCGACCACGAAGGGCGTCTCCCGCCCCAGGCCCGTCCGCCGCGCCGCTTCTTCGGCAAGTCCCGTGAGAATGTGCGTCGTCGGCACGGGCCTTGGCAGCTGCTCCTCGCGTACGCCGGCCAGGCGCAAGGCCTCTTCGTCCCACGCCAGCTTCTCCAGGTTGAAGCATCCGGTGGCGCTGGCCAGCGAATGGTCCACCACCCACCGGCCGAACAGCCGGTAGAGGACGTATTCCTTGATGCCGGCAAATCTCGCCGCCCGACGCCAGATTTCGGACCGCTCCTCTCTCAGCCAAATGAGCTTCACCAGCGGCGACATGGCATGGACCGGCGTGCCCGTCCGCAGGTAGACGGCAAGCCCGCTGCCGTCCGCATTCAGGCGCTCTGCCTGGGCCGCGGCCCGTTGGTCGGCCCACGTGATGCTGCGGGTGAGCGGCCGGCCCTCCCGGTCCAGGGCGATCAGGCTGTGCATGGCCGCGCTGAGCGACACGCAGAGCACGTCGTTCCCCTGAAGGCCCGCGCGGCGCATGACCGCGGCGAGTCCCTCCAGCACGGCTTCGCAGATTTCGTCCGGGTCCTGCTCCGCCGCGCCGGGCTCCGGCGAATGCATCGGATAGGCGACGGAATGGTCGGCCAGCACGCGGCCCGTCACGTCCGCCGCCAGCGTTTTCGTGCTGGTCGTGCCGATGTCCACGGCCAGCACCACGGTGCCCTTTCGGGTCATGGATGTCCGGTCCTTTCCTTAGATCGTCATCAAATCGCCATCGCGCCGAATCCGCCGTCCACCCGGATGAGCGCCCCGGTGACGAAGGACGACGCCTTTTTCGACGCTAGCCAGATCACCACGCCCTGCAGCTCCTCCGGCTCGCCGAACCGCCCCATCGGCGTGTGGCGCATGATCGCTTCCACCCGGTCAGGGGTGAGGATCTTGCGATTCTGCTCCGCCGGGAAAAACCCGGGAATGATGGCGTTGACCCGCACGTTGTGCGGCGCGAACTCCCGGGCCAGGAACTTCGTCACGTTGTTGACGCCGGCCTTGGACGCGGAATAGGTAAACACCCTCGACAGCGGCGGGTCCGACGACACCGACGAAATGTTGATGATGGACCCGCCCTCGCCCTGCTCGATCATGCGCTTGCCGAAGATCTGGCAGGCCATGACAACGCTTTTCAGGTTGACGTCCATGATCCGGTCCCATTCTTCCATGGTCAGCTCGAAAAACGGCGTGCTGCTGTTGACGCCAGAAGCGTTGATCAGCGTGTCCACACGGCCGCCCCACTGCAGCACGTTTTCCAACAGCCGCTCCAGATCCTCCCGCTTCGTGGCGTCCGCCGCCATCGGAACGGCCGTGCCGCCCTTCGAGGCGATTCTGGCGCACACCGCTTCCGCCTTCTCCATGTTGCGGCCGACGACGGCCACCTTCGAGCCCGCCAGGGCCAGCGCCTCCGACATGGCGCCGCCCAGCACGCCGTTGCCGCCGATCACCACCGAAACCGTGCCCGTCAGATCAAACAGGTTCATTTGCATGGCCCCGCCTCTCTTTTTGCAAGAATCCGGTCTGGAAATAACAACGTTGTCATTCCCCATCATACCCGATCCCGGTCCGTGTGTCCACGCTTTTCCCGCGCGAAAAAGTATATTAAGATAGGGGTTAACAACGTTGTTACCGCCGTTTGTGGGTGAACGCTTCATGGTGACCATCAAGGATATCGCGGAGCGCGCCGGCGTCAGCTTTTCAACGGTGTCCAAGGCGCTGCGCGACAGCCCGCTGGTCAAGGAAGAAACGAAACGGCGCATTCTGGACGTCGCCCGGGAACTGGGGTACCAGCCGAACTTCGCCGCCCGCCGCCTCGTCTCCCGGAAAAGCTGGGCGGTCGGCGTCGTCTGGCCTTCGGTGGAACGGACGGCCCTTTCCTACCTCATCACCCGCATCAACGCGCAGCTGGAGCGCCTCGGCTATGTCACGGTGTTTTCCATCAACGAGCCGCGTTCCGCCGTCGACGTGTTCCGCCGGTTCCAGGTGGACGCCATCCTCGTCTTCGACGACCGCGGGGAACGGCCGCCGCTCGGGGAGCTTGCGGGATACGGACGGATTCCGATCCTGGTATACGGCACGATGGGCCGCACGCCCTTTCCGACGGTGGACGTGAACCGGAAACAGGCCATCCGGCTGGCCGTGCGCCATCTGGCTGAGCTTGGCCACCGCCGCGTGGTGTATGTCGGCCGTCCCGCCCAATACGATCCGCTCCAGGAAGAAAAAATCGCCGCCTTCCGCCGTGAAATGGCCGCGCTGGGCCTCCCCTGCCCGGAGGACGCGGTGCTGGACACGGAAGGGATGGCTTTCCACGACGGCTTCATCGCCATGCAGACCATTCTCTCCCGGCGGGCGCCTCCCACCGCCGTCATCAGCGGCAGCTTCGACCTCACCCGGGGTATCGTCCGGGCCGCCAGGGAAGCGGGTCTGTCCGTCCCGGGCCGCCTGTCCGTCGTCAGCTACGACAACATTCCCCTCGCCGAAGAGCTGGACATCCCGGTCACGACCGCGGGAGTGCCGGCGGAAACGCTGGCCGAAGCCATCGCCGCGAGGCTCGTCGCCCTGATCGAGCGGCCGGAAGACCGCAGCGGCGTCATCCTGGAGCCGGAACTGGCGGTGCGCTCGTCCACGGCGCCTCCCGCGCCTTGAATCCAGCCTCCCGTCGCGAAAGAGCGCTAGCGGGAGGTTATTTTTTTGTGTCCCAAGCAACCGTTTCCTTCCAAACCCGTCCAATGTTTCGCCAAAAGATCAAGCGGCAGGACGGCGTGACGCCGAAACCTGCCGCTTCATGCTTCGCTTTGCCCTAATCGAACGGGAAATACGCCTTCGCGTTGCCGTAGGAAATGTTCCGCACGATCGTCCCGAGCAGCTCCATGTCCGCGGGGAACTCGCCGTTTTCCGCCCATTCGCCGACAAGGTTGCACAGAATCCGCCGGAAATACTCGTGCCGCGTGTAGGACAGAAAACTCCGCGAGTCGGTGAGCATGCCGATGAACCGGCCGAACACCCCCACGTCGGCCAGCGTCTTCATCTGGGCGATCATGCCTTCCTTCGTGTCGTTGAACCACCAGGCCGTGCCGAACTGGATTTTCCCCGGGATGCCGCCGCCCTGGAAGTTGCCGATCATCGAGCCGACCACATGGTTTTGCGCCGGATTGAGGGTGTAAAGGATCGTCTTCGGCAGGGCGTTTTCCCGGTCCAGCGCATCCAGCAGCCGGGCCAGATTCCGGGCGATGGCGCCGTCCTGCATGGAATCGTAGCCGGTGTCCGGGCCCAGGGCCGCGAACATGCGGGAGTTGGTGTTGCGCAGGGCGCCCATGTGGTATTGCATCACCCAGCCCCGCTCCGCGTACAGGCGGCCGAGGAAAACCAGCGTGTGCGTCTTGTATTTCTGCTCCTCTTCCGGGCCGATCCGCTCCCCTTTGAGCGCCCGGGCGAAGATGGCGGCCGCCTCCGCATGGGTCGCATCCGCGTAGGGCACCTCGTCCAGCGCGTGGTCCGACACCCGGCACCCGACTTCATGGAAAAACTTCACCCGCGCCATGAGGGCGGATAGCAGGTCGTCGTAGTTTTCGATGCGAACGCCCGCCGCCAGTCCGAGCTTGCCGATCCATTCGACAAAACCGGGGCGGTTGAGCTCCAGGGCCTTGTCGGGCCTGAACGACGGCAGCACCTTCACGCCGAAGCCCGGATCTTCGCGGAGCTTGATGTGATATTCCAGCGAATCCGCCGGATCGTCGGTGGTGCAGATCACTTCCACCTTCGACTTGGTGATGAAGTCGCGGGCGGCAAATCCGGACCCCTGCAGCTTGGCGTTCACCTTTTCCCAGATGGCCGGCGCGTTTTTCTCGTTGATCAGCTCGTCCACGCCGAAGAAGCGCCTCAGTTCCAGATGCGACCAATGGTAAAGGGGGTTCCCGATGGTCATCGGCACCGTGCGGGCGTAGGCCAGAAATTTCTCGTAATCGTCCGCGTCGCCCGTCACGTACCGTTCCTCCACGCCGTTGGCCCGCATGACCCGCCATTTGTAATGGTCACCGTAGAGCCACACTTCCGTGAGGTTGCGGTACGTTTTGTTTTCGTAGATTTCCTTCGGACTGAGGTGACAGTGATAGTCGATGATGGGCATGTCCTTGGCGTAGTCGTGGAACAGCCGCTCCGCCGTCGGATTGGTGAGCAGGAAATTTTCGTCCATGAAAGGTCTGGGCACCGGAGATCAATCCGCCTTTCCTTGGAAATTGACAACGTTGTTATTCCATTTATTGATCATAAATGGAGCGGGTCGTTTTGACAACCCGCCGGGCGTACGGAAAAAATGGGGAATCAGCGGAACGTCCCAGCCGCTTGCCGTGTGGGCGACTTTCATCCATTCGCTGAAGCCGCCGGGAAGCCGCCGGCCAGGGTGGCATCCGCCCCGAGAATGTCGACCGCCTGGCTGGACAAGGTGAAGGGGGTTTTTCCCTTTTGTCAAATTACCTAAAATGCTAAAATAGAAATAAAATACCTGTCCAAAGTTCCCGCTCATCATCATGAACCGGCTCATGGAATCATCAATTTCATTCCACGTTGGGGACAAAGGAAGTTGATGGTCATGAGGTTGGGAGATCATGAGGTGACGTTGTTGAACTTTGACGGACCCTATTTGATGCAGCCCCGACTGAGGAGCCATGCGGACCGGTGGGTGGACCTGGCGGACATTCCAGGGACGAACCTGCTGTGCGCGGAGGATGCGCTGGCGGAAATCCGCCGCCGGCTGCCGGCCGGCCGCGGAAGGGGCATCACGTTCATCGGCAGCGGCAACTACCACTACGTCACCTTTCTCTTGCTTGAAAAAATCAACCGGCCGTTTGCGCTTCTGCTTTTTGACCATCATTCGGATATGCAGGGAGGGCGCGGCGGGTTCGGACTGCTTTCATGCGGCAACTGGGTCGCGCGGGCGATGGAGCGGCTGCCGATGCTGCAGGAAGTGCACATTGTCGGCGCGGACGACGAAGAAGCCGGCGACAAGCCTCCGATCGGGGACAGCATCCGTTTCTGGCCGGCCGACACCGGCCCGGAAGAGCTGGCCTCGGCCCTGGAAGGACGGGACGTGTACATCAGCATCGACAAGGATGTGCTGAACCGCGAGTCCGCCGTCACCAACTGGGACCAGGGCAACATGCCGCTGAGGCGGCTTCGCGGCCTGTTGCGCGCGGTGACGCGCCGCGCCCGGGTCCTCGGCGTGGACGTGTGCGGCGAATGTCCGGCCAAGTCCACGGACCTCTGGCGCCTGGCCTTCGCCCATCGCCGGAACGAAAAGGCCAACCTGGCCATTCTGGACGCGCTGGAATCCGCCTGAACATTCAAAAGCCGGGATTTGGATCCCGGCTTTTTGTTTGTACGCCCAGCATGGGCGTCATCTCTACGGTGAAAGTCCGGAATGGGGGCTGGCGAGCGCCTACCATTAGCCAAAGGCAAGGGTGCCTGTCGCGAGGCGGGATCTGAAGGAAGCCGGAGGCAAACGCACGGGCCAAGGT
>DATCLN010000164.1:0-36939 GCA_036563895.1 Paenibacillaceae bacterium | reverse complement strand
GGCACGAGCGAGATCTACAGCGCGGTGGAAGACGGCGAAGACGTGAAGGACAGCCTGGTGATCGACGTCGACGACGGGACGGGGAAGCTGAAAATGCTGCTGTTTGTCGTTCTGCGGAAGGGCGCCAGGCTGGATGAGGAGCTGAAAGACCGGATCAAACGGCGGGTGCGCGAGAAATGCTCGCCAAGGCATGTGCCCGACGAGATCCTTGAAATTTCCGAGGTGCCCCGCACGCTGAACGGCAAAAAGCTGGAGGTGCCCATCAAGCGCATCCTGATGGGTGTTCCGGTGGAAAAGGCGGTCAACAGGGGCGTGATGGCCAACCCGGACTCGATCCGCCATTTTGTGCAGCTGGCCGAGACGATGATGCGGAAAAGCTGAATCAGGTCAAATAAAATAAAAATAAAAATAAAAATAAAAATATAGAGAGAAAAGGCCGAATATCCCGGCCTTTTTTGTACGCGGCATTTTCGTTCCGCGTGGTGCGAAGGCAAAAAAAGTCGACTGGAAAAGTCGGGCTTGACATCGTAACCGTCATGATGATATATTGAAAAAACCGGTAAATTCTAATTTAATCAAAAAATAACCCATTTTACACTTTTATTATATCATGCCGTTGATCGATTGTCAAAGGGTTTTTCAAAAAAAGTTGATGAGGAGGGAGGGAGTGTGCGTGCTTTGGTTCTTGGTCTGCAGGAAGCGGATAAAACGCATCTCGCGCTCGTGGGCGGAAAAGGGGCGAACCTGGGGGAATTGTTCAGGATTCAAGGCATACAAGTGCCGGACGGATTTTGCGTGACGACAGCGGCCTACCAACTAGCCGTGGGACAAAACGAAACGGTGCAAGCTTTGATCGGCCGGCTGGGCGCGCTTGAGGCAGGGGACCGGAATCAAATCAGCGACATCACCGCAAAGATCCGCCGGGCCATCATCGACGCGGAAATCCCCGACGAAGTAAGGAGGGCCGTGGCCGAACATCTTTCCAGGTGTGGCGAAGGGCAGGCGTATGCCGTCCGCTCCAGCGCGACGGCGGAAGATTTGCCGCAGGCATCTTTTGCCGGTCAACAAGAAAGCTACTTGAACATCATCGGCCTGCCATCGATCCTGCGTCATATTCGCATGTGTTGGGCTTCCCTGTTTACGGAGCGCGCGGTGGTCTACCGGATGCAGAACGGATTCGATCATCGCAATATTTCGATCGCCGTGATCGTGCAAAAGATGGTGTTTCCCCAGGCTTCGGGAGTATTGTTTACGGCCGACCCGGTAACTTCCAACCGCAAGCTGCTGTCCATCGATGCCGTTTTTGGACTTGGCGAAGCGCTCGTCTCCGGCTTGGTCTCTGCCGACGGGTACAAAGTGTGGGACGGGAAAATCGTAGAGAAGAGAATCGCGACCAAAACGGCGGCTGTGTATGGGAAAAAAGAAGGCGGAACGGAGAAGAAGCCGATTGAAACCGGACGGCAGCAAACACAGGTCTTGGCCGACGAGCAAATTTTGCAATTGGCACGCATCGGGAGGCGGATTGAAGCGCACTTCGGCCGGCCCCAGGATATCGATGGTGTCTGGCGCAGGATACGTTTTACGTGGTCCAAAGTCGGCCCATTACGACGCTGTTTCCGGTTCCGGATGCAGGGGACGGAGAATACCGCGTCTACATCTCTGTCGGTCACCAACAAATGATGACCGATCCGATCAGACCGTTGGGGTTGTCTTTTTTTCTGCTGACGACGCGCGCTCCCATGCGCACGGCCGGCGGCAGGTTGTTTGTGGACGTGACCCCGCTGCTTGCTTCGCCCGACAGCCGGGAAACGTTTCTAAAGTCCATGGGTCAGCACGATCCTCTCATGCAAGACGCGCTGATGACCATAGTCGAGCGGGATTTCCATGACCATGGGACCGGCGGCAGCCGTCCGGACCTGCCGGCGGCTTTTCAGGAGCCGCCCGAAATCGACCCGGCTGTCGTTTCCGATCTGATCCGGCGCAGCCAAGCGTCGATTGAGGCATGCAGACAAACCATCCGGACGAAATCGGGAACCGCGCTGTTCGATTTTATTCTGGAAGACCTCGAGCAATTGAAGAAGACGCTTTTCAATCCGCAATGTCTGGGCGTCATTACCGCTGCCCAGAACGCTTCGCGATGGATCAACGAGAAGATGTACGAATGGCTGGGCGAAAGAAACGCGGCCGATACGCTGTCCCAATCGGTGCCGGGCAACGTGACTTCGGAAATGGGGCTCGCGCTGCTCGACGTCGCCGATGTCATTCGCCCGTATCCGGAACTGATCGCCTATTTGCGGCAGGCAAAGGATGACGGCTTCCTGGAAGAATTGGTGAAATTCGACGGCGGCAGGGAAGCTCGGGACGCGATCCGCGCATTTCTGGACCAATACGGCATGCGATGCCCAGGTGAAATCGACATCACCCGAACGCGATGGAGTGAAAAACCGACCACCCTGATTCCGCTCATTCTGAGCAACATCAAAAACCATGGGCCGAATGCCGGCCGGCGGAAATTTGAGCAGGGACGGCAGGCGGCGTTGAAAAAAGAACGGGAGCTGCTGGACCGGCTGAAGTCGTTGCCGGATGGTGAGCGGAAAGCAGCCGAAACCAAGCGCATGATTGACGTCATCCGGAATTTCAGCGGCTTCCGGGAATATCCCAAATATGCCATGATGAACCGCTATTTCATCTACAAGCAGGCGTTGCTGAAAGAAGCCGAGCAGCTTGTGCATGCCGGCGTCATTGGAGAGAAGGAAGATATTTATTTCCTCACCTTTGAAGAACTGCGCGAAGCCGTAAGCACACGTAAGCTGGATCGAAGGATCGTCGGCGTGCGGAAGGACGAGTACAGGTTATACGAAAAACTGACGCCGCCGCGGGTCATCACGTCCGACGGGGAAATCATCATGGCTGATGACCCACGGCGCCGTCATCGCGCGCGAATATGGCTTGCCCGCCGTTGTCGGTGTGGAGGGGGCCACCAGGCGGATCAAAGACGGAGCGAACATTCGCGTTAACGGAATGGAAGGGTATGTTGAGATTCTGTAAATTGGCTTTCAAGGGCCGGATAACCCGGCCTTTATTTATGCCCGGCATGGGAGTCCGTCTCCGAAGAATGAATTCGCCGGCGTTTTGCGGAGGCTGTTTGTCCATGCATGACAGCCCATGAAAGGACGTACAAATGGTACAAAAAATAAAACACAAGTACATACAAATAAAAAAATAATATTAAAAATGTACGTACAATATGTTAAGATAAAAATGGCCAAAGGTTTCCGAAGCAACGGATCGCTGCGGACGGGGCACGTCCGCCTGAGGGAAGGAAAGGGGCGGATCGCGTTTGCTTGAAGCATTGAAGCATGCGGTGTGGGAAGCCAACATGGCCTTGCCGAAGTACGGGCTCGTGACGTTCACCTGGGGCAACGCCAGCGGGATCGACCGCGAACGCGGGCTGGTCGTCATCAAGCCGAGCGGAGTTCCCTACGAGCAGCTGAAGCCGGAGGACATGGTGGTCACGGACCTCGAGGGCCGCGTGGTGGAAGGCCGCTACAAACCTTCATCCGACACGCCGACCCACGTGGTGCTGTACCGGGCGTTTCCGGACATCGGCGGCATCGTGCACACCCATTCCCCGTGGGCGACCGCCTGGGCCCAGGCGGAGAGGGGCATCCCCGCTTTGGGAACGACGCACGGCGACTATTTTTACGGGGAAATCCCGTGCACGCGGCCGATGACGGAAGCCGAGATCAAGGGCGATTACGAGCGGGAAACGGGCAACGTGATCGTGGAGACCTTCCGCGGCAGGGACCCGCTGGCGATCCCGGGCGTTCTTGTGCGGTCCCACGCGCCGTTCGCCTGGGGAAGGGATGTGCACGAAGCCGTGCACAACGCCGTCGTGCTGGAAGAAGTGGCTAAGATCGCGGCGCGCACGATCGCCATCAATCCCGCCGTGGGGCCTATGGACCGGCATCTGCTGGACCGCCACTACCTGCGGAAGCACGGGGCGGGCGCCTATTACGGACAGCGGTGAGAGCGAAAGCCGCGGAACCGGCGGCGCCGTCGGAGGCGGATGTCCGGATTTCCGCGGGAAATTGGAATATTTGAAAAAATTTGCGGAGGAGAGCCAGATGAGCAGGAAATACGCGATCGGCATCGATTTCGGGACGCAATCCGGCCGGGCCGTTCTGGTCGACCTGTCCGACGGCTCGGAAGTGGCGGATCACGTCACGCCCTATCCGCACGGGGTCATCGACGAAGCCTTGCCGGAAAGCGGGACGAAGCTCGGCCACGAATGGGCCCTTCAGCATCCCGGCGATTATCTGGAAGTGCTCCGGCGTTCGGTGCCCGAGGTGCTCCGGCAATCCGGGGTGAACCCCGCCGACGTGATCGGGGTGGGCATCGACTTCACCGCGTGCACCATGCTGCCGGTGGACGCCCGGGGCGTGCCGCTCTGTTTTCTGCCCGAGTGGAAGGACAATCCGCACAGCTGGGTGAAACTGTGGAAGCACCACGCCGCCCAGGACGAGGCGAACCGGCTGAACGCCATCGCCGCCGAACGTGGGGAACGGTTCCTGCCGCGCTACGGCGGAAAGATTTCGTCCGAGTGGATGATCGCGAAAATCTGGCAGATTCTCAACGAGGCGCCGGAGGTGTACGACGCGGCCGACCGTTTCGTCGAAGCGACGGACTGGGTGATTTTCCAAATGACCGGCCGTCTCGTCCGCAACAGCTGCACCGCCGGATACAAGTCGATCTGGCACAAGCGGGAAGGGTATCCGAGCCGGGAGTTTTTCAAGGCGCTGGATCCCAGGCTGGAGAACTTGACGGAGACGAAGCTGCGGGGCGAGGTCGTGCCGCTGGGGACCCGGGCGGGCGGCCTGACGCCGGAAATGGCCGAAGCCATGGGACTCCTCCCGGGAACGGCGGTGGCGGTTGGCAACGTGGACGCCCACGCGTCCGTGCCGGCGGTTGGCGTCGTCACGCCGGGCAAGATGGTCATGGTGATGGGCACCTCGATTTGCCACATGCTGCTCGGAACGGAAGAGAAAATGATCGAGGGCATGTGCGGCGTCGTCGAAGACGGCATCATTCCGGGGTTTTACGGATACGAGGCGGGCCAGTCGGCGGTCGGCGACATTTTCGAGTGGTTCGTGGAGCAGGCGGTGCCGGCGTATGTCCGGGATGAAGCGGCGAGGGAAGGCGTCGGCGTGCACGAATGGCTGGAGAAACGTGCATCCGCTTACAAACCGGGACAGACCGGGCTTTTGGCCCTCGACTGGTGGAACGGCAACCGCTCCGTGCTCGTCGACACCGACCTGACCGGGCTGCTCATCGGCTGTACGCTGCTCACCAAGCCGGAGGAAATCTACCGCGCGCTGCTGGAGGCGACGGCGTTCGGCACGCGGAAAATCGTCGAGGCGTTTGAAAACGGCGGCGTGCCCGTGAACGAACTGTACGCCTGCGGGGGGCTTCCGCAGAAAAACAAGCTGCTCATGCAGATCTACGCGGACGTCACGGGCCGGGAGATCAAAGTGGCCGCTTCGAAGCAGACGCCCGCCGTGGGGGCGGCCATGTTCGGCGCGGTGGCCGCGGGCAGGGCGGCCGGCGGATTCGATTCCATCGTCGAAGCGGCGAAACTGGCGCGGAT
Source organism: Paenibacillaceae bacterium (assembly GCA_036563895.1). Taxonomy (GTDB): domain Bacteria; phylum Bacillota; class Bacilli; order Paenibacillales; family Paenibacillaceae; genus ZCTH02-B3. Next base: position 31,292 of record DATCLN010000164.1, on the reverse strand, counting down.
CCGGGAAGAGACGTTCAAGCCGATCCCGGAAAACGCCGCCGTCTACGACAAACTGTACCGGGAGTACACCTTGCTGCATGACTATTTCGGCCGAGGCGGCAACGACGTCATGAAGCGGCTGAAGGCCATCCGCGACAGCGTGGTCTGAGGGCGACGGCCGCATCTGCAATTTCGCAGGCAAACGGCAAAAAGCGCGGGGAGGAATGGACCTTGCTGAAACTTAGACCCTACAAATTTTGGTTTGCCACGGGAAGCCAGCATCTGTACGGACCGGAGACGCTGGCGCAGGTCGAACGGAATTCGCAGGCCATCGTGAACGGACTCAACCGAAGCGGCGCGTTGCCGTACGAACTGGTTTACAAGCCGGTGCTGACGACGCCGGACGCCATCCGCCGCCTGATGCTGGACGCAAACGCCGACGACGAATGCGCCGGCGTCATCACCTGGATGCACACGTTTTCGCCGTCCAAGATGTGGATCGCCGGCTTGTCACAGCTGAAGAAACCATTGCTTCATCTGGCGACGCAGTTCAACCGCGACATTCCGTGGGATTCCATCGACATGGATTTCATGAACCTGAACCAGGCGGCCCACGGCGACCGGGAGCACGGCTTCATCCACGCCCGGATGCGCCTGGCCCGCAAGGTGATTTTCGGGCACTGGGAAGACGCGGCGGTGCGGGAAGAAATCGCCGGCTGGATGCGCACCGCGGCGGCCTTCATGGAAAGCCGGCGGCTCAAGGTCGCCCGTTTCGGCGACAACATGCGGCAGGTGGCGGTCACGGAAGGCGACAAGGTGGGGGCGGAAATCGTCTTCGGCTGGTCCGTCAACGGCTACGGCGTCGGCGACCTTGTGCAGCGGGTGAACGCGGTGTCCGAAGCGGAGGTCGACCGCCTGATGAAGGAATACGAGGAGCGGTACGAGATCGCGCCGGCCGGCCGCGCCGACGGTGCCGTGCGCGACGCGATCCGCTACCAGGCGCGGGTCGAACTCGCCCTGCGTTCGTTCCTGGAAGAAGGCGGATTTTCCGCGTTCACCACGACGTTCGAGGATCTGCACGGGCTTCGGCAGCTTCCGGGCCTGGCCGTGCAGCGCCTCATGGAAGACGGGTATGGTTTCGGCGCCGAGGGGGACTGGAAGACGGCGGCTCTCGTGCGCCTGGTGAAAATCATGGACAACGGCCGCGGCACTTCGTTCATGGAAGACTACACCTACCACCTCGATCCGGCCAACCCGCTCGTGCTCGGCGCCCACATGCTGGAGATTTGCCCGACGATCGCGGCGCACAAGCCGCGCATCGAGGTGCATCCGCTCTCCATCGGCGGCAAGGAAGATCCCGCGCGCATGGTGTTCAACGGCCGTCCCGGCCGGGCGGTGAACGTCTCCGTCATCGATCTGGGCAACCGGTTCCGCCTGTTGGTGAACGAAGTCGAGGCGGTGGCCGTCCCGCACGACATGCCGAAGCTGCCGGTGGCACGGGTCCTCTGGAAGGTGCTGCCGAACCTGAAGGACGGCGTGGAAATGTGGATCCGCGGCGGCGGCGCGCACCACACCGTCTTTTCCTACGGCGTCACGGCCGGGCAGATCGCCGATTTCGCTGAAATGGCGGGCGTTGAATGCCTGGTGATCGGCGAGCGCACCGATCCGCTGGAATTCCGGCAATGGCTGGCGCTGGGCGAGCTGGCGTACCGCTGAAGCCGTTGCGGAGACGGATGTCCGAGGCGCCGTCTCCGCGCGGACACCTTCCCGGGCCGAAACTGTGATATAATGGGAAACCGGGGGGTGGCGATGCATGGCCAGACGCCGCAGGAAACGGGACGTTTACCGGAAAAGCATCAAATATGAAGTGTACGGCATCATTTTGATTACGCTTTCCGTCATCGCTTTTTCCGGAGAAGCGGCGCTCGGCCGGTCCCTCTCCAAGCTGTATGGCTTCGTGCTGGGAAACTACTATTATCTTCTTGTATTTTTGGGCATCTGGCTGGGCCTGTACGTGATGATCAAGCGATCCTGGCCGATCGGCTGGACCACCCGCCGCACCGGCTTTGTCCTCCTGGCCTGCGGCCTGGCGTGCTGGAGCACGATCACGGTCGTCGATGAGCACCTGGAGTCGTTCGACCTGCTCACGCCGACGGCCATTGTCATGAACACGTGGGACGACCTGTACCACAACGTGCTGAACAAGCCGCCGAGCCGGGGCCTGCAGCTTTTTGACGAACACAACGGCGGCGGCATGGTCGGAGCGCTGGAATACGCCGTCCTGTACTGGCTGTTCGGGTATCACGGGGCCAGGCTGATGATGTGGGTCCAGCTGGGCATTTCCGTGCTTCTGATTTCCAACCGCTCGCTGGTGGACATGATCCGGGCGGTTCACCTGTTTTTCCGGCGCCTTGCGCCGCGGCTGGCCGTCCGCCTCGCTTCCGGACGGGGTCCGTTCGGAGCCCGGGCCGAGGCGGTGGGCCGGAAAAGAGGCAAAGCGGCGGCGGACCCGTTCCCGTCGGACGCCGCGCAGGATATGGATCCGGCGGATACCGCGGAGGCGGAGGAGGAACCTCCGGCGCCGGCCCGAAAGGGGAAAACGCCGCTTTTCTTTCAGCTGTTCCACGGCAAGGTGGAGCCCGAGCAGGCGGAAACGCCCGGGGAAGAGGACTGGGAGCACGATCAGCCGGTACTGTACGGTTACGGGGAACGGCCTTTCCGGGACCGGGGCGCCTCCGGGAAAGCCAGCGTGTTCCCGGCGGACTCCCTGCTGGACGACCTGGATGCCGAACCTCCGCTGTCCGGCGTACAGGGAGGTGCCGCTACGGCGGCCGCGCCCCGCCCGCCGAATGGAACGGCGGCGGACGGGGAACTTGCGGGAGGCTACGCGGAGGCGGTTCCGGGTCCGGAAGAAGCGCTCGGCGGATCCGGCGGTTCCGCACCGGGTTCTGTCGTTTCCGGGGCCTCTTCTCCGGCCGGCGCTGCGGCCGCGGACAAGCCTTACCGGATGCCGCCGTTGCACCTCTTGAACAAACCGCAGGGCGGCAAAAAGGGCGCGGCGCAGGATGTGCTGGAGACGGCGCGCAAGCTGGAGGCGACGCTGGAGAGCTTCGGCGTCCGCGCCAAGGTGCTGGATGTGTCAAGGGGTCCCGCGGTGACCCGCTACGAGGTGCAGCCGGACGTGGGCGTGAAGGTGAGCCGGATCGTCAGCCTCACCGACGACATCGCCTTGGCGCTGGCGGCCAAGGATATCCGCATGGAAGCCCCGATTCCGGGCAAATCCGCCATCGGCATCGAGGTGCCCAACCCGGAAATCAGCATCGTCACGCTGCGCGAAGTGCTGGAAACCGACGTGTTCCGGGAGGCGCCGGGCAAGCTCACCATCGCCTTCGGGCGGGACATTTCGGGCCAGCCCGTCATCGGCAACCTGGCGCGCATGCCGCACCTCCTGGTGGCCGGGGCCACCGGTTCCGGCAAGTCGGTGTGCATCAACGCCATCATCATCAGCCTGCTGTACAAGGCCAAGCCGGATGAAGTCAAGCTTCTCCTCATCGACCCGAAGATGGTGGAGCTCAACGTCTACAACGGGATCCCCCACCTGCTCGCGCCGGTGGTCACCGATCCGCGGCGGGCCTCCCTTGCCCTCAAGAAGATTGTGGCGGAGATGGAGAAGCGCTACGAGCGCTTTTCCGCCACCGGTACCCGCAACATCGAGGGATACAATGCCCTGATGGCCGACAGGGGCCAGCCGGAGGAGGCGCTTCCCTACATCGTCGTCATCGTCGACGAGCTGGCGGATCTCATGATGGTGGCGGCGGGCGACGTGGAAGACGCCATCACGCGGCTGGCGCAGATGGCGCGGGCGGCCGGGATCCATCTGATCCTCGCCACGCAGCGGCCCTCGGTGGATGTCATCACCGGCGTCATCAAGGCGAACATCCCGAGCCGCATCGCCTTCGGCGTGTCGTCGCAGGTCGACTCCCGCACCATTCTCGACATGGCGGGCGCCGAGAAGCTGCTCGGGCGGGGCGATATGCTGTTCCTGCCGATGGGCGCGCCCAAGCCGATCCGCGTCCAGGGCGCCTTCGTGTCGGACCAGGAAGTGGAGAAAGTCGTCCAGTTCGTCCGGGGCCAAGGGTCCGCGGACTACCGCGAGGATCTCGTACCGGAAAACGGGGACGCGGCCGGGCCGGAAGAGGAAGAGCCCATGGACGAACTGTTCGACCGGGCGGTGCGCATCGTGCTGGAGGCGAAACAGGCGTCCGTGTCGCTCCTGCAACGGCGCCTGCGCATCGGCTATACCCGTGCGGCCCGCCTGATCGACGCGATGGAAGCGAAGGGCATCGTCGGCCCCTATGAAGGCAGCAAGCCCCGCGAGGTGCTCATGACCCTGGAGCAGTACGAGCAGGGAGCGGAACGGTTTTCCTCCTGACGTCCGCTCCTTTTCTCGTGCCTTGCGCCGGCGCCTTTCCGCATAACCGAACTTTTCCTTTCCCATACTAAACGGGAAACTCGGGCGTCCTGTCCCGATGCACGACAGTATGGGAAAGGCGTGACATAAGCGGATGAACAATCGCGTGGGAATCGTGGCGGTCAGCCTGGCGCTGGTCATCGCGGCCCTGGGGTTTCTGGCGAAGGTCGGCGCCGACCGGGCGGCGTTCAGCGACTGGGTGCTCACCGAAGGCGCCAGGGGCGACGACGTGTACGAGCTGCAGGGACGTTTGAAATACCTGGGCTATTACGACGGCAAGGTGGACGGCATTTTCGGACCGAAGACGAAAAACGCCGTCACCTGGTTCCAGTGGCGATTCGGCCTGAAAGCCGACGGCATCGTCGGTCCGAAAACGAAGCTGAAGCTTTGGGAAGCGACAAAAAACTGGCGGCCCGGAGCCGAACAGGGCGGCGGAGGAGCGTCGTCTTCCGGCGGCAATCTGCGCCCGGCGGGCACCGGCGGGATCTCCGAGAACGACTTCCGGCTTCTTGCCCACGCCGTACACGGGGAAGCCCGCGGGGAGCCGTACGAGGGTCAGGTTGCCGTGGCGGCGGTCATCCTGAACCGCGTGCGCTCTCCGCTGTTTCCGGACACGGTGCCGGGGGTCATTTTCCAGCCCGGCGCGTTCACGTCGGTCAGCGACGGCCAGATCTGGCTGACGCCGGACGAGACCGCCTTCCGGGCGGCGCGGGACGCGGTGAACGGCTGGGACCCGACGGACGGCTGCCTCTATTTTTTCAATCCCGCGACGGCGACGAGCAAATGGATCTGGTCCCGGCCGCAATACAAGAAGATCGGCAAGCACATCTTCGCCCGCTGAAGGCGGCAGGTACAGCAAATGGCACATGGTGGCCGAGGATTGCGCATGGCCGGATGACGCCCTCCGCTGACCGCGCCTGGTGCCTTTGACGCCTCATGCTGCCGACGCCTTCCGCCGCCGACGCCGATTGCTGCCGGAGCCAGCCGCCTCCGGGCGCTGCCGGGCTGTTTGCTTTCCCCAGGTCCTGCGGGTAGAATGGGGCTGTAAGGCGAGGAACGCGGGCAAAGGAGCGGGATGTCCTTGAACGCCGAGCCGTTTGTGCGGGGACAGACCGGCAGGATCCGGCTGCACGTCCTGCCGACGAAAAAATTCAAGACCTACGCCATCGTCCTGTATGCGGGCGTGCCGCTTTCCGAAGCGGACATCACCCGCGTGGCGCTGCTTCCCTTCGTGCTCGGAAGGGGAACGGCAAGCTTTCCGGAGACGCTGGCCTTCCGGGAAAAACTGGACGCCATGTACGGTGCCCATTTTGGTTACGATGTGGGCAAGCGGGGCGATCACCAGGTCGTCCAGTTTCGTCTGGACGTCATAGGCGACCGTTTCGTGTCCTCGAACACGCCGCTTCTCAAGGAGGCGCTGGCCCTGCTGGGCGAGGTGCTGACGGCGCCGGCGCTGGAAGACGGGCGGTTCGTCGGGCGGTACGTGGAAGCGGAAAAGAAGACGGTGGCGCAAAAACTCGACGCCATCATCAATGACAAAATCCGCTACGCGGAAAAGCGCTGCCTGGAAGAAATGTTCCGCGGCGAGCCCTACCGCCTTCCCGCCCTCGGGCGCAAGGAGGACCTCGGGGGAATCGACGCCGTTTCGCTGTATGAGACCTACCGCAAATGGCTTCGGGAAGCGGCCTTCGATTTGTACGTGGTCGGCGACACGAGCCTGGAGGAAGTGGCGGCGCTCGTGAAGGGAGCGTTCCGCCTGCCGGACGGCCCGCCCGGGAATTATACGCCGTCCGTTCCCAGGCATGCGCCGGCAGAACCCCGCACCGTGGAGGAGCGCCTGGACGTCACCCAGGGCAAGCTGAACATCGGCTTGAGAACCCCTGTCACCTATGCCGGACGGGACTATCCCGCCCTGCTCGTATACAACGGCCTTCTGGGGGGCTATCCGCACGCCAAACTGTTCGTCAACGTGCGGGAAAAAGCGAGCCTGGCGTATTACGCGTCTTCCCGGCTGGAAGGCCACAAGGGCATCATCATGATCCAGACGGGCATCGATATCGCCAATTACGAGAAGGCGCTCGGGATCATCAGGGAACAGCTCGAGGCGATGCGCCGTGGCGATTTCACCGCGGACGATCTGGCGAAGACGAAGGAAATGCTGTCCAACCAGCTTATCGCCTTGCAGGACAATCCCTTTGACCGGATCTGGTTCGACTTCAACGCCAGGGTGGCGGGTGCGGAACATACGGCGGAAGAACTGCTCGGCAAAATCCGCGCCGTAACGCCGGACGATGTGGTGCGGGTCGCGGAAACCGTCGGTCTCGACACCGTCTATTTCCTCAGGGACCGGAAGGAGGAGACCGTCCATGCCCGCGCTTGAATATCCCCGCCTTGAGGAGACGCTGCACCACGAACGCCTGGACAACGGGCTGGATGTGTTCGTGCTGCCCAAGCCCGGCTTCACCAAGACGTTCGCCGTGTTCGCCACCCGCTTCGGGTCGGCCGACAACCGCTTCCGCCTGGCGGACGGCCGCGAATTCGCCGTACCGGACGGTCTGGCCCATTTCCTCGAGCATAAAATGTTCGAGGAACCCGACGGGGACGTGTTTGCCCGGTTCGCGGCCAACGGCGCGTCCGCCAACGCTTACACCGGATTCGACCAGACCGTGTATCTGTTTTCGGCCACCCGCAACGTGGACGTATGCCTGGAGATCCTGCTCGATTTCGTCCAGAATCCCTGCTTTACCGACGCCAGCGTGGAAAAAGAAAAGGGCATCATCATCCAGGAAATCCACATGTATCGCGACAATCCGGACTGGCGGGTCTATTTCGGGCTGCTCGAGGCGCTCTACCACCGCCATCCGGTGCGCATCGACATCGCGGGAACGCCGGAGAGCGTAAGCTCCATCACCAAGGAGCTTCTCTACGAATGCCACCGGATGTTTTATCACCCGTCCAACATGCATCTCTTTGTGGTTGGCGGCGTCGATCCGGAGCAGACGATGGAAGTGGTGCGGGCCAATCAGGCGCGCAAGCGGTTCGATCCGCCGCCCGGATTCCGGCGGGTGCCGGCCGAAGAGCCGGAGGACGCGAAGGAACCGATGCGCCAGGCGGCGCTTTCGGTGGCCATGCCGAAATGCTACGTCGGCTTCAAAGAAGCGGGTTCGCTTCCCGCCGGCGAGCAGGCCGTGCGCCGCGACCTGGCGGCCCGCATTATGCTGGACGCGCTGTTTTCCCGCAGTTCGCCCGTTTATCAGGAAATGTACGACGAGCACCTCGTGTTCGATTCCTTCGGCGCGCAGTTCACCTCCGGGCCGGGTTACGCGTTTTCCGTCATCGGCGGGGATACGCGGGACCCCGACGAGATGGTCCGGCGGGTGACCGAAGCGATGGAACGGACGGCGGAGCGCGGGCTTGATCCGGACGTTTTCGAACGGATCCGGCGCAAAAAAATCGGCGCCCACCTGCGCCTGTGGAACAGCCCGGAAGCCATTGCCGGGGAATTCGTCCGCTTCCGCCACCGCGGCGGCGACCTGTTCCGGGTGGTCGAACTGTATGAAAGCCTCACGCTGGAGGAAGTGAACGGCTGGCTGCGGGCCCACGTGCATCCTTCCCGACGGGCCGTCTCGGTGGTGCGGGGGGACGCCTCTTGAGGGCAGCCCTCGTGACGGGCGCTTCCCGCGGCATCGGCGCCGCCGTCGCACGGCTGCTGGCGGCGGACGGGTGCCGGGTCTGCATCCATTACCACCGCTCCGAAGAACGGGCCCGGCAGACGGCCGACGCGATCCGGCGGGCGGGCGGAGCAGAGCCGCTCCTCGTGCGGGCGGACGTGCGCTCCCCCGCGGACCTTGCGGCCATGAAGGAAACGCTGGAGCGGTCCGGTTTCCGCCCGGACATCGTCGTCCACTGCGCGGGCGTGGCCTGGCAGGGCATGCTGGAGGATACGGCCGAAGCGGTCTGGGACGAAATGATGGACGTCCACCTCAAGGCGGCGTATTTCCTCGCCCGGCTGTTCGCCCCGCACATGATCTGGCAGCGGTGGGGCCGCATCATCCACCTGTCCAGCGTATGGGGCCAGGCGGGCGCCGCGGGGGAAACAGCGTATTCGGCGGCCAAGGGCGGCCTGGACAGCTTCACCAAGGCCCTCGCCCGGGAGCTGGCCCCGTCTGGCGTCACCGTCAACGCGGTGGCTCCTGGCGCGGTGGAGACGGATATGCTGGGCGGCCTGACGGAGGAGGACAAAGCCGAGCTGTGCCGGAGCATTCCCCTCGGCAGGCTGGGCCGGCCGGAAGAGGTGGCCGAGGTGGTGCGCTTTCTTGCGTCGGAAGAAGCCGGGTACATCACCGGCCAGGTGGTGGCGGTGACGGGAGGATGGTACCGGTAGGACGGCGCGTTCGCGCCCCGGGGCAGGAAAGGACGTCCGGCGCGCACCAAGGCAGCCAGGCAGTGCCGACAACGCCGGACGCGCGCCCGGGATTTCGGACGCGAGCTGAGGAGCAAGACACGCAAGCCGGGAAAGCAAACACGTGCCCGGGAAGGCCGGACGCGAGCCGAGAAAACAAGACGCGTGCCGGAGAAGCCGGGCGCATCCCGGTGCCGGCGGCACGCCGCGCATACCTTGCGGGAGCAGAGGGCATATTAGCCCGTGTAACCATGAACCCGCAAGGAGGATTGCATGTCATGTCCATTCTGACCGATTTTGAAACCTGGAAAGCGTTCCTCAGCGATCGCGTGAAGGAAGCGAAAAAGGCGGGCATGAGCGAAAGAACCATCGCCAACCTCGCATACGAAATCGGCGAATTTCTCGACAAGAAAGTCGATCCGAAAAACACGGAAGAGCGGGTGCTGAAAGAGCTTTGGGACGTCGGAGACGAGGAAGAGCGCCGCACCATCGCCCGGCTCATGGTGAAATGGGTCGAAAAGGGCTGAACGCTCCTCAGTTCCGGGGTTCCGAAGTTCCGGAGAGCCTCCCCGCCGGGAGGCTTTTCCGCCTTTTTGGGGTTGTCGAAAGTTCGGCGAAATGGCAGGAGATTGGCTCTCCATGTAGAATTTGTTGGTGAGAGAGATTATTCGTCGCGGACTTTCGTCACGGAGGTGAAGGGGTTGTCGGATCTCGGCCAGTTGCTGCGCAAAGCCAGGGAACAGCGCGGTTACACCCTGGACGACATCCAGGAACTCACCAAAATCCGCAAGCGGTACCTGGAAGCGATCGAAGAAGGCGATTACAAAGTTCTCCCCGGCTCGTTCTACGTGCGCGCTTTCGTGAAGAACTACGCGGAAGCGGTCGGACTCAACGCCGAAGAAGTCCTGCGCCTCTACCAGAAGGAGCTGCCCCAACCCCCGATGACGGACGTTGCCGTTCAGGAACCGCTGATCCGGCCCCGGCGGCGCCGGCGGAGCGACCACCGCGCGGGCAGAATCATCGTCTCCATCCTCATGTGGGCATTTCCGATTTTGATCGGTGTCGTCATTTATTATTTTGCCACCAATCATTTTGCCTCCAATCCCGATGAAGTCGACATTGACAATAAAATCACCGAGGAGACACTCCGGCCGTCCCCTTCGCCGACCGTTACGCAGGAGCCGTCGCCGGCACCTTCCGTCATCCCTTCGGTCCAGCCGGTGACGCTGGAATTCAAGGGCAAAAACGGCGTCGTATCCCTGTACGAAGTGTACCCGAAGGACGACCTCACGCTGGAAATCGAGGTATCGGGCGGTGTCGCCTGGATCGGCGTCGGGACCGCGATCAACGATTACAGCTTGCACAGCGGCAATGCGAGGGATGGCGACAAGCTGTCCTTCGAGGTGACCGGGCCGGTCTTCGTCAACGTCGGCCGCGCCGATTATGTCACGATCACGATAGGCGGCGTGGAGCTTCCCGACAACAACACCAAGGGATCGGAGAAGTTTCTCGTCACCCCGGTGGATGCCCCGCAGGGCTGAAACCCTCGGCCGCACGGCAGGCTCCTGCCGTCTCCCGACGGGGTCCTGCACCGTTCCGACCCCTTCAGTCGGACACCACCCGGACCCGCCGGAATAACGACAAAAATGCATTTATTTCCGCGTTTTCAAAGCCTTTCGGGCGAAATAGCGACAAAAGTGCAATTATTTTCGGACGGATTGCCTGAAATCGCACAAAATTTACCAATATAATGGCACAAAGTGCAATTATTTTCCCGGAAACCCCGTTTTCACGGGAAAATAATTGCACTTTTGTCCTTATTGGCAGAATGGGGCTGTGGAAACGCATCGCGGGGTTTTTCTTTGTTTTTGGGCTGGTATATAATTGTAGAAAACCATTTTCATTCGGCGAAAAGGTGGTACCCATGGCGTCGGAACATTCCTTCGACATCGTGTCGCGGGTGGACATGCAGGAAGTGAACAACGCCGTGCAGCAGGCGATGAAGGAAATCGGCACCCGCTTCGATTTCAAAGGCAGCAAAAGCGACATCAAGCTGGAAAAGGACGTCCTCGTTGTCGTCTCCGACGACGAATACAGGCTGAAAAGCGTCCTGGACATCCTGCAGTCCAAGCTGGTCAAGCGGGGCGTGCCCCTGCGCAATCTGGAGTACGGCAAGCCGGAACCCGCCGCGGGCGGCACGGTTCGCCAGCAGATCAAATTGAAGCAGGGCATCGACCAGGAGAACGCCAAGAAAATCAACAACCTGATCCGGGATACCAAGCTGAAGGTCAAAAGCCAGATCCAGGGCGACCAGATCCGCGTGAGCGGCAAGAGCAAGGACGACCTCCAGGCGGTCATCGCCGCCCTGAAGAGCGCCGATTTGCCGCTGGAACTGCAGTTCGTGAACTACCGCTGACCCATTTCGGACCGTTTTGACACCCGGGCGGGCATTGGATATACTGTTCTGGATAAAACGGCAAAACGCATGGGGGAAACGGAAATGCCGGAGAGAGTCAGCGTGGTCACGCTCGGCTGCGAGAAAAACCTGGTGGATTCGGAGATCGTGTCCGGTCTCCTTCACGAGCGGGGCTACAAGCTGGTCGACAGCCCGGAGGACGCCACGGTGGTCATCGTCAACACCTGCGCGTTCATCGACGCCGCCAAGGAAGAGTCGGTCCGCACCATCCTCGATCTGGCCGAACTGAAAAAGACCGCCCGCCTGAAAGCCCTTATCGTCGCGGGGTGCCTGGCGCAGCGATACAAAGAGGAACTGATGAAGGAGCTGCCGGAGATCGACGGCGTCGTCGGCACCGGCGATTTCGTCCGCATGGCCGACATCGTCGAGGAGGCCCTGCGGGGCCGCAGGCCCGTCCAGGTCGGAAATCCGGCCTACGCCTACGAAGAGCTGCTGCCGCGCCGCCTGGCCACGCCCAGGTACACGGCGTACGTCAAGATCGCGGAAGGCTGCGACAACAACTGCACCTTCTGCAGCATTCCGCTCATGCGGGGCCGGTTCCGGAGCCGGCGCATCGAGACGATCGTCGACGAAGTGAAGCGGCTGGCGGAACAGGGCGTCAAGGAAATCAGCCTGATCGCCCAGGACACCACCAACTACGGAACGGACCTGTACGAAGAACACAAGCTGCCCGAGCTGCTCCAGCGGGTGAGCGAAGTGCCGGGAATCGCCTGGGTGCGGCTTCACTACGCGTATCCGGGCTTTTTTACGGACGAGCTGATCGACGTGATCGCGTCCAACCCGAAAATCTGCAAGTACGTGGACATGCCATTGCAGCACAGCGAGGACAGGATTCTCAAGCTCATGCGGCGGCCGGGACGCCAGCGCGACGTGCGGGAACTGGTGGCGAAAATCCGCGCCCGCATCCCGGACGTGGCCCTGCGCACCTCCATCATCGTCGGCTTCCCCGGGGAGACGGAGGAAGAGTTCGAGCGCCTGTGCGACTTTGTGCGGGAGATGAAGTTCGACCGGCTCGGCGTGTTCACCTACTCGCGGGAAGAGGACACCCCGGCTGCCCGCTTGCCGGACCAGGTGCCGGAAGAGGTCAAGGAATACCGCGCCCACGTGCTCATGGAAGTGCAGCGGGAGGTCGCCCGGGAGAACGCCGCCAAATACCTGGGCCGGACGCTGGACGTGCTGCTGGAACGCTACGACGAAAAGAGCGGCGTCTATATCGGCCGCAGCCAGTACGACGCCCCGGAAGTGGACGGCGAAGTCTGCGTGAGCGGCATCCGGGCGGAGATCGGCGACATCGTCAAGGTACGGATCACGCACGCCTACGAGTATGACCTGTCCGGGGAGGGAATCGCGTGAATCTGGCCAACAGGATCACGCTGGCGCGCATTTTCATCGTGCCGCTGATCGCCTTTTTTTTGCTGGCCCGGCTGAATCTTCCCACCCTGACCTTCGGGGAATTTTCGATCACCCTCAATCAAATCCTGGCCCTTGTGCTTTTTGTGGTGGCCGCCAGCACGGACGGGCTCGACGGATACATCGCGCGAAAGCGCAAGATCATCACCAATCTCGGCAAGCTCCTGGACCCGCTGGCGGACAAGCTGCTGGTGGCGGCGGTGCTCATTTCGCTGGTGGACATGGGGAAACTGCCGGCCTGGGTGGCCATTGTGATCATCGGCCGGGAGTGGGCGGTGACCGGACTCAGGCAGGTGGCGCTGCTGGAGGGGGCGGTCATCGCCGCGAGCCAATGGGGCAAATGGAAGACGGCGGCGCAGATCGCGATGATCATCGTGCTGCTTCTCAACAACTTTCCCTTCCAGCTCATCGGCCTGCCGATGGACGTCATCCTGGTGTGGACGGCTTCGGCGATCACCGTCTATTCGGGGATCGACTACTTCGTGAAAAACAAGCATCTGATGTCTCTCTGAAGAAGGCATCCGGTTGCGCGATCGAATCGGACAAAAGGGGAGCATGACGGCATGAGAGCGGAAATCGTGGCGGTCGGGACGGAACTGTTGCTCGGCCAGATCCTGAACACCAACGCCCGGTTTCTTTCGCAGGAACTGGCGGCGCTGGGCGTCGACGTGTACCACCGGCAGGTCGTCGGCGACAACCTGGGCCGCATCGTCCGCGCCCTGGAAATCGCCCGGGAGCGGGCGGATCTCATCATCCTCACCGGCGGCCTCGGGCCGACGCAGGACGACCTGACACGGGACGCGGTGGCGCAGCATACGGGCCGCAGCCTCACGTACCACTGGCCCACGCTGACGAGGTGGGAAGCCTTTGCGGCGTCCCAGGGACGAAACGTGGCGGCGGATAGCGGAAAACGGCAGGCGCTCATGATCGAGGGGGCCGATCCGTTCCCGAACGAAACCGGCTGGGCGGTGGGATGCGCCTTTACGGCGGACGGCACGCACTACATGCTGCTGCCCGGGCCGCCCCGGGAACTCATCCCGATGTTCCAAAAATACGGCCGTGCCTGGATCCGGAAACTGCTCGGGGAAGAAAACGCCCTGCACAGCGTCTTGCTGAAGTTCGCCGGCATCGGCGAATCGGCCCTGGAGGAGCGGCTCAAGGATCTCATCGAAGGACAGCGCGATCCCACCATCGCGCCCTACGCCAAGGAAGGGGAAGTCGCCCTCCGGCTGTCGACGAAGGCGGCCACCGAAGAGGAAGCGATGCGCAAAATCGCTCCCGTGCTGGAGGAAATCCGCGCGCGGACGGGGTCCCACCTGTTCGCGGAAGAAGACATCGACCTGGAGGAAGCGGTGGTCCGCAGGCTCGCGGAGGCGGGCAAAACGGTGAGCGCGGCGGAAAGCTGTACCGGCGGGCTGCTCGCGGAGCTGATCACGCGGGTGCCCGGCAGCTCAAAGGTGTTCAGGGGAGGCGTCGTCGCCTACACCATTCCGGTGAAAAAAACGGTGCTCGGCGTTCCCGCCCGGCTCCTGGAAGGCGCCGAAGCGCCCGGGGCGGTGAGCCCGGAAACGGCGGCGGCGATGGCGGAAGGGGTGCTCCGCCTGACCGGCAGCGACTTCGCGCTCTCGGTGACCGGCGTGGCGGGGCCTTCGGAGGACGAGGGCAAGCCCGTGGGCCTCGTATTTGTGGGGCTGGCCGGGCGCGACCTGGCCGCGCGGGCGGTGAGGCTGCAGCTGGCCGGCGACCGGGAGGGCATCCGCCTGCGCGCCGCGAAGCGGGCCCTGTACGAGCTGTGGCGGGTGCTGGCGGAATCTTGACGGAGGCTTGTCAGACGGGACCTGCGATGGTATAATATGGATGACGAATGCGGAAGAACCGCGGCGAAGGGAAGTCTTTGCCGCGGTTTTTTTCGTACACGCACCGGCTTTCCGCGTCCGGACGGGGAAGCGAACCTATGTTCGAAAAATGCTTGTGAAAAGCGGGAAAAACCGTTATCATGAAAGTAACGACGAAGAAGGATGTGGGAACGTGTCGGATCGGCGAGCAGCGTTGGAAATGGCGTTGCGCCAGATCGAGAAACAATTCGGCCGGGGCTCCGTGATGAGGCTCGGCGAACAGGCCGGCATGCAGGTGGAGACGGTCTCCAGCGGTTCGCTGGCCCTTGATATCGCACTGGGCATCGGCGGACTGCCGAGGGGACGGATCATCGAGATTTTCGGCCCGGAATCGTCCGGGAAGACCACCGTCGCCCTGCACGCCATCGCGGAGGTGCAGAAAGCGGGCGGACAGGCGGCGTTCATCGACGCGGAACACGCCCTGGATCCGCTGTACGCCCGGAAGGTGGGCGTCAACATCGACGAGCTGCTCATCTCCCAGCCGGACACGGGCGAACAGGCGCTGGAGATCGCGGAAGCCCTCGTTCGCAGCGGCGCGGTGGACATCATCGTGGTCGACTCGGTCGCGGCCCTCGTGCCCAAGGCGGAGATCGAGGGCGAGATGGGGGATTCCTTCGTCGGCCTGCAGGCGCGCCTGATGTCCCAGGCAATGCGCAAGCTGTCCGGGGCCATCGGCAAATCGAAGGCGATCGCGATCTTCATCAACCAGCTGCGGGAGAAAGTCGGCGTCATGTTCGGCAATCCGGAGACCACGCCGGGCGGGCGCGCGCTGAAATTCTACGCCAGCATCCGGCTGGACGTGCGCCGTCTGGAAGCCCTGAAGCAGGGCAACGAGATCGTGGGCAACCGGACGCGGATCAAGGTGGTCAAGAACAAGGTGGCGCCGCCCTTCAAGCAGGCGGACATCGACATCCTGTACGGCGAGGGCATTTCCCGGGAGGGCAGCATCCTCGACCTCGGCACCGAGCTGGACATCATCCAGAAGAGCGGAGCCTGGTTCTCCTACAACGGCGAGCGGCTGGGACAGGGCCGTGAGAACGCCAGGCAGTTTTTGAAGGACAATCCCGAAATCGCGGCGGAAATCGAGAAGCAGATCCGCGAAAAGAGCCTGAGCGGGGAATACCGGGCCAAATCGGCTTCCTTCGGAGCCGCGGACGACGAAGATTACGATCCGGACCTTTGACCGGCGCGGGGATCCGCGTGGCCGGGGCGCCGCAGGGGCGCCTCGCGGGCGGATCCCCTTCCGTTTTGTGCGGGCCGCGCGGCCTGACGGAGGTTCCGCGGTCCGCGGAACAGGGCGGCCGGTCGGGCGGGAGGTTTTCGCATGGCGGAAAGCGTTGGCGTCGGATGGACGGTTGCAGGGCTTCAGCCGGAGGAGAAAATGCCGGGAGTGTACCGGGTGACGGTCACCGGCGGGACGGAGCCGGAAGGCGGGGTCCGCGTGCTTACCCTGCACGAGGACACGGTGGTGGCCTGGCGGCTCGTTCCCGGGCGCCGGCTGAACGATGCGGAATGGCGGGAGTTGCTGGCGGCGGAGGCGGCCGAGGGCGCCTACCGGGCGGCGCTGGCGCTGCTTGCCGTGCGGCCGCGCACCCGCAAGGAAATGGAAAAGGCGCTCCGCCGGAAAGGATACGCGCCGGACGCGACGGCGGCGTGCCTGGAACGGCTGGTCCGCGGCGGTCTCCTGGACGACGCGGCGCTGGCCGGACGGATCGCCTCGTACCGGGTGACCGGCCAGCGGAAAGGGCGCCTGCTCGTGCGCCGTGAACTGCTGGAGCGGGGCGTCGGCCGCGAGGACGCCGAAGCGGCCCTCGCCGGCGTCAGCGAGGAAGAGGAGCGGGAAGCCGCGCTGGCTTTCGCGCGCAAGCGCCTGCCGCAGGTGCGGGCGAAGTCCGCCCTGGAACGTCGCCACAAGCTGATGGCCATGCTCCTGAGACGCGGTTTTCCGAAAGCCCTGGCCCGCGAGGCGGTGCATGCGGCCATGACCGAGGCCTCGCGGACGGCCGGCAAGGGGGAAGAGCGGGACCCCTGAGCCGCTCTGCGCGGGCGGACGGGAGCCGCCGGTTTGCTTGACAATCGGTTTTTGCAAAAGATAAAATGTCTTTGTATTTCATTCTCCCATTTCCGAATTTTTTTGCCTCGAGACGATTCGGAGATGACGTTCCTGAAAGGAAATTGATCGAAAACTTCTGACAGCTTCGTTTTCGCCCGGCGGGAGGCGAAGGCGAAGGAAGGATCGGCGAAACGGACAATTTCACATCGGTGTCCCAAGCGTTGCCTTGGCGTGCAACGAGGAGGTGAGACCAGATGGATGACAACCTGATCTGGGTCTCGATCCTTGTCGTTGTTGGCGCGCTTTTCTTTGGGATCGGTTATTACGTACGCAAATCCATCGCGGAAGCCCAGATTTCCAGCGCAAAGAAAGCGGCGGAACAGATCGTTGAGGAAGCCCGGAAGGACGCCGAAGCCATCCGCAAGGAAACGCTCCTGGAAGCCAAAGACGAGGTGTTCAAACTCCGCAGCGAAGCGGAGCGCGACATTCGCGAGCGCAGGAACGAAGTCCAACGTCTGGAAAGACGGCTGCTGCAAAAGGAAGAGTCGCTGGATCGCAAGCTTGAAGCTTTGGAACGCAAAGAGGAGCAGATTGCCAACAAGGAAAAACGGATCGAAGAACTGCACGAACAGGTTGAACAGCTTTACCGCAAGCAATTGAGCGAATTGGAAAGAATATCCAATTTGTCGATGGAAGAAGCCAAGCAGCAGATCCTCCAGGCGGCGGAACAGGAAGTCCGCCAGGAGGTCGCGCAGCGCATCAAGGAAATCGAACAGCAGGCCAAGGAAGAAGCCGACAAGCGGGCGAAAAACATCATCACGCTGGCCATCCAGCGATGCGCCGCGGACCACGTGGCGGAAACGACCGTCTCGGTGGTGACGCTGCCCAACGAAGAAATGAAAGGCCGGATCATCGGCCGCGAAGGACGCAATATTCGCGCCTTGGAAACGCTGACGGGGATCGATCTGATCATCGACGACACGCCGGAGGCGGTCATCCTGTCGGGATTCGATCCGATCCGAAGGGAAATTGCCCGTAACGCACTGGAAAAACTGGTCGCCGACGGAAGAATCCATCCCGCCCGAATCGAGGAAATGGTGGAGAAATCCCGCAAGGAAATCGACGAACGCATCCGGGAATACGGGGAGCAGTGCGCGTTTGAAGTGGGCGTGCACGGCCTTCATCCGGATCTGATCAAAATCCTCGGACGCCTGAAGTTCCGCACCAGCTACGGCCAGAACGTCCTGAAGCACTCGGTGGAAGTGGCCCACCTGGCCGGGCTCATGGCGGCGGAGCTGGGCGAGGACATCGCCCTGGCCAAACGTGCGGGTTTGCTTCACGACATCGGCAAGGCGCTGGACCACGAGGTGGAAGGTTCCCACGTGGAAATCGGCGTCGAGCTGGCGAAGAAATACAAGGAACATCCCGTGGTGATCAACAGCATCGCGTCCCACCACGGGGATGTGGAACCGAACAGCGTCATCTCTTTCCTGGTCGGCGCGGCGGACGCCCTCAGCGCGGCGCGGCCCGGCGCCAGAAGGGAGACGCTGGAGGCGTATCTCAAGCGGCTGGAGAAGCTCGAGGAAATCTCCGAATCGTTCGAGGGCGTGGAAAAGTCGTACGCCATCCAGGCCGGCCGCGAAGTGCGCGTCATGGTCCTGCCGGACAAGGTCGACGATGCGGAAGCGTACCGGCTGGCCCGGGAAATCTCGAAGAAGATCGAAGCCGAACTGGATTATCCCGGCCAGATCAAGGTCACGGTCATCCGCGAGACGCGCGCGGTCGAATACGCCAAATAAGATCCGCCATACGGGAGAAGCTGAAAAGTGGCTGCACAGCAGGCGGCCACTTTTTTTCCGGCAGGAGGGAAAACACCGTGAACGTGGTTTTTATCGGAGACATCGTCGGCCGTCCGGGAAGGGAAACGGTGCGCAGGGTGATGCCCTGGCTCCGGGAAACGTACCGCCCGCATCTCGTCATCGCCAACGGGGAAAACGCCGCGGGCGGCCGCGGCATCACCGCCGCGATTGCCCAGGAACTGTTCGAGACGGGCGTGCACGGCCTCACGATGGGCAACCACACCTGGGACCAGCGGGAGATCTTCGATTTCATCGACAACGAGCCGCGGCTGGTGCGTCCGGCCAATCTTCCCCCCGGAACTCCGGGCCGCGGGTTTTCAGTCATCCGGGTGAACGGCAAGGAACTGGCCGTCGTAAACCTCATCGGGCGCACGTTCCTGCCCCCCGCGGAATGCCCGTTCCGCACCGCGGACGCCATCCTGGAGGAACTGAAGGACCGTCACCATTGCATTCTGGTGGATTTCCACGCCGAGGCCACCAGCGAGAAGATCGCCATGGGCTGGCATCTGGACGGCCGCGTCTCGGTGGTGCTGGGTACGCATACCCACGTGCAGACGATGGACGGCCGCATCCTGCCGGGCGGCACGGCATACGTGACCGACGTGGGCATGACCGGTCCGCTGGACGGCATCCTCGGCATGAAGCGCGACCAGGTGCTGCGCAAATTCCTGACCGGCCTGCCCTCCCGCTTCGAAGTGGAAGACGCAGGAAAGTGGCAGTTCAACGCGCTTTTTGTCGAAATTGACGAAACGACGGGAACCGCCGTGCAGATCCGGACCATCCGCGTCACCGAAGACGACTGGATATCCAGCTGATCGATCCGTTGCGACCCCGTGCGAACAATTCCGTGCAAAGTGCCGCAATTCCGTGCGAAGAAAAGAAGGAATTTTCTCACGACTCAACGAATAGTATCTCCATAGTAGTCCTATCCTTTCCGATCCCCGAGGAGGTACCGGTCATGGAAGTATTAAAGGTTTCCGCAAAGTCCAATCCAAATTCCGTTGCAGGCGCTTTGGCGGGGGTACTGCGCGAACGGGGTTCAGCAGAACTCCAGGCGATCGGCGCGGGCGCGCTCAACCAGGCGATCAAGGCCGTGGCCATCGCCCGCGGGTTCGTGGCCCCCAGCGGGGTGGATCTGATCTGCATCCCGGCCTTCACCGACATCGTCATCGACGGTGAAGACCGCACCGCCATCAAGCTGATTGTGGAACCCCGGTAAAGGAATCCCGGAAAAGAAGAAAGGACAGGAACTTGCGCGTCTGCCTGTTTACCCCGTAAACAGGTTTTTTGTTGGGGCCGGGGTCCCGGAGCGAGGGTCGGAGAGGGTTGGAACGGAGGGGAGAGGACTTTTTTTGAAGGCGGCCGATTTGCACTGCGACGCGCTGTACAAAATGATGATGGACCCCCGGTTGTCTTTCTCGGACACCGGCGGGACGGACTCCGGCGGCCTGGACGTGACCGCGGAGCGTCTGCGGGCGGGGGGCGTGGATCTGCAGGTGTTTGCCATCTACCTGGAAGAACCGCTGTCCCTGCAGCCGGAGACGGCGCTCAGGGCCGCCGAATTGTTTTATGAAAGGGTGCTGGCCGTTCCAGGGTTCCGCCTGGTGCGCACCGCGGGCGATCTGGACGAGGCGGAGCGCGCGGGGGAAATCGCGGCGCTGCTTTCCCTGGAGGGTGCGGACAGCCTGCGCGGCCAGTGGTGGGCTCTGCGCCTGCTGCACCGGCTGGGTCTGAGGCTGCTCGGTCTGACGTGGAACCACGCCAACTGGGCCGCGGACGGGGTGATGGAACCGCGGGGCGGGGGGCTCACGGCGGCCGGCCACCGGCTGGTGGCGGAATGCGAGGCGCTGGGCGTCCTGCTGGACGTGTCGCACCTGTCGGAGCGCGGGTTCTGGGATCTGGCGGACATGGCGGCCCGCCCTTTTTTTGCGTCCCACGCGAATGCCCGGTCGGTGTGCGACCACCCGCGCAATCTGACGGACGGCCAGATCCGGGCGATCATCGCCGTGGGCGGCGTGATCGGCCTGACCTTCGTCCCGGATTTTTTGACGGAACGGGGCGACGCGACCATCGACGACGTGATTCGGCACGTGGAAAGGATCTGCGAGCTCGGCGGCGCCGACCATCTGGGATTCGGATCGGATTTCGACGGGATCGACCGCCACGTGGCCGGCCTCGAGCATCCGGGCCGCTACCCGGCTCTGGCGGAGGCGCTGCTCAAGCGGTATCCGGAGGACCTGGTGCGGCGGTTCCTGGGCGGCAACGTCCGTCGGTTTTTGCGGAATTTTCTCCCGTCCTGACGGGCTGGCCCGGAATATTCGCGCAAAGGCATCGGTTCCATCGAAAACAACTATGCTGGATCGCTGCTTAAGAACCTTGCTTTTTTTCAGTGGTCAACATAATATTTTATATGGCTGATGAAAATCTTTTATTGCATGGAACCGTTTTTTTGTCGCAACGGATCACCAAAGGAGATGGGCATCATGATCAGTCAGCTGTCCTGGAAGATCGGGGGCCAACAGGGCGAAGGGGTGGAAAGCACCGACCGGATCTTCTCCACGGCGCTGAACCGGCTTGGGTATTATCTGTACGGATACCGGCATTTCTCGTCGCGCATCAAAGGGGGACACACCAACAACAAAATCCGAATCAGCACCGAGCCGAAACGAGCCATTTCGGACGATCTCGACATTCTCGTGGCGTTTGACCAGGAGACCATCGATCTGAACGCGCATGAACTGAGACCGGGCGGAGTGATTCTGGCGGACGCGAAGTTCAACCCCACGGTTCCCGACGGCCGGAACGTGCGATTGATCGCGATGCCGATCACCGGAATCGCCGAAGAGCTTGGCACTTCCCTGATGAAAAACATGGTCGCTTCCGGCGCAAGCTGGGCCTTGCTCGGCTTGCCGCTGGAAGTGCTGAACAAGGCTGTGGAAGAGGAGTTCGCCCGCAAGGGGCCGCTCGTGGTGGAGAAAAACATCGAAGCGGTCCGTCGCGGAGCGGCTTTTGTTTTGGAACAAACCGGAGGTCCGCTGGAGGAATTCCGCCTGGCGCCGGCGGACGGCAAGCAGAAGCTGTTCATGATCGGCAACGAGGCGATCGGCCTTGGCGCCATCGCCGCCGGCTGCCGGCTCATGTTCGCCTATCCGATCACGCCGGCGTCGGAAATCATGGAATACCTGATCAAGCACCTGCCGAAATTCGGCGGCACGGTGCTGCAGACCGAAGACGAAATCTCCGCGGTGACGATGGCCATCGGCGCCAATTACGCCGGCGTCCGCGCCTTCACGGCGTCGTCCGGCCCCGGGCTGTCGCTGATGATGGAAGGCATCGGCCTCGCCGGGATGACGGAGACGCCCCTGGTCATCGTGGACACGATGCGCGGCGGACCGTCCACCGGCCTGCCGACGAAGGTGGAGCAGTCGGACCTCATGGCGCTCATCCACGGCACCCACGGGGAAATCCCGAAGGCGGTCATCGCGCCGAGCACCATCGAGGACTGCTTCTACGACACCATCGAGGCGTTCAACCTGGCGGAGGAGTACCAGATGCCGGTCATCCTGGCGGTGGACCTGCAGCTGGCCCTCGGCAAGCAGACCTGCGAACCGCTGGATTACGGCCGCATCGAGATCCGCCGCGGGAAGCTCATGCGGGATCTGCCTCCGCTGGAGAATCCCGAGATGTTCAAGCGCTACGCCTTCACGGAAGACGGCATTTCGCCGCGGGTGCTGCCCGGCACGAAATACGGCATCCACCACGTCACGGGCGTGGAACACGCGGAGACCGGCAGCCCCAACGAGCAGGCGGGCAACCGCCGCAAGATGATGGACAAACGGCTGCGCAAGCTGCAGGGCCTGCGCATCCGGGACGCGGTGAGGGCGGACGCGCCGCATGAAGAACCGGACCTTTTGCTCATCGGCATCGGGTCGACTTCGGGGACCATCGACGAGGTGCGCTCGCGGCTGGCCGCGGACGGCGTCAGGACGAACCGCCTGTTCATCCGCCAGGTGCACCCGTTCCCCGCGGAGCTCGTCCGGCCGCATCTGGAGAAGGCCCGGAAAGTCGTCGTCATCGAAAACAACGCCACCGGCCAGCTGGCGTCGATCATCAAGACGCATATCGGCGATTTTCACGGCAAGATCCACAGCATGCTCAAGTACGACGGAACGCCGTTCCTGCCGCATGAAGTGGAAAAAGGCTGCAAGGAGCTGATCTGAGATGGCGACGTTCAAGGATTTCCGCAACAACATCAAGCCCAACTGGTGTCCGGGCTGCGGAGACTTCTCCGTGCAGTCGGCCATTCAACGGGCGGCGGCGAACGTCGGACTGGAACCGGAACAGCTGGTGGTCGTGTCCGGCATCGGCTGCTCCGGGCGCATTTCC
The DNA here is from genome assembly GCA_036563895.1 of Paenibacillaceae bacterium. Lineage (GTDB taxonomy): Bacteria > Bacillota > Bacilli > Paenibacillales > Paenibacillaceae > ZCTH02-B3. The sequence goes on along the minus strand of DATCLN010000164.1, from coordinate 8,361 downwards.
GGGTACATCCACGCCTACGGGTTCCACGGCATCCACGGCCGGGCCCTGCCTATCGCGCAGGGGGTCAAGCTGGCCAACCGGGAACTGACCGTCATCGCCGCCGGCGGCGACGGCGACGGATTCGCCATTGGCACGAACCATACGATTCACGCCATCCGGCGGAACATGGACATCACCTACATCGTCATGGACAACCAGGTCTACGGCCTGACCAAGGGGCAGACGTCCCCGAGAAGCCCCGAAGGGTTCAAGACGAAGTCGACGCCGGAAGGCTCCATCGAGTCGGCGCTGTCGCCCCTGGAACTCGCCCTTGCCGCGGGCGCGACCTTCGTGGCGCAGTCGTTCTCCAGCGACCTGAAGCAGCTGACGTGGCTCATCGAGGAAGGCATCAAGCACAAGGGCTTCGCCTTCATCAACGTGTTCAGCCCGTGCGTCACGTTCAACAAGATCAACACCTACGAATGGTTCAAGGAAAACATCGTCAATCTGGACGAGTTCCCGGATTACGATCCGGGCAACCGCGTGATGGCGATGCAGAAAATCATGGAAACGAACGGGCTGCTCACCGGGCTCATTTACCAGGACAAGAGCCGTCCTTCCTACGAAGACAGGGTGAAGGGCTTCAGGCCCGAGGGGCTGGCAAACCAGGATCTGACCCTGTCCCGCGAGGCGTTCGAAGAACTGGTCGCCGAGTTCAGATAATCGCAACAAACGCCAGACGACATCCGGTTGGGAAACCGGATGTTTTGTCATTATAATGGAAAATGGGGCGCCGCCTTGCGCGGCGGCCAGCCGCAACCGGCGGAAGGGAGCAATCGCAGTGAAACGCGTACCCATCGGCGTGTCCGCGCGCCATATCCATCTGACGCAGGAACATCTGGAGATCCTGTTCGGGCCAGGCGCCCGGCTGACCGTGCTTCGGCCCTTGTCGCAGCCCGGGCAGTTTGCCGCGAACGAAACGGTGGCCGTATACGGCCCGAAAGGCGCTTTTGAAAAGGTGCGCATTCTCGGTCCCGTGCGGAAGGCGACGCAGCTGGAAGTGTCCCGGACGGACGCGCTGCATCTCGGCCTGAATCCCCCGGTGCGGGAATCGGGCGACATCGCGGGTTCCCCCGGCATCCGGATCGTCGGTCCGGCGGGCGAGGTGACCGTGGACGAAGGCGTGATCATCGCCGCGCGCCACATCCATTTCCATCCGGAGGACGCCGCCCGGTGGGGCATCCGGGACAAGCAGCGGCTCCGCGTGCGCGTCGGCGGCGAGCGGGGACTCGTGTTCGAGAACGTCATCGCGCGGGTGTCCCCCGATTTTGCCCTGGACATGCACATCGACACGGACGAGGGCAACGCGGCGGGGGTCACGACGGGCGACTACGGGGAAATCTTGGACGACTGACGGCGGAAAGATCAGGGGTGCAGGATCGTCCCGAACATGTTATAATACGGCGAACGCCACTTCAGACGGAAAGAAGGGACGAAGGTTGGCGAAGGATTACAGCAAATACTTCGATTTTTCGGATGCCAAGGTGATCGCCGAGGACGAACGCGGGAAGATCATCCGCATCGGCGGCCGCGACATCCACATTTTGTCGGAACCGGACTACCTGAAGGGAAGGCGGCGCGGCCGGGAAGAGGTCCGCGTCCTTTACGAGACGGCCGTGCCCGAGGAATTGAGGGGCCTCGGCAAGGGCCGCAAATATCTGATCTATACGTATGGCTGCCAGATGAACGAGCACGACTCGGAAGTGATGCGCGGCCTGCTGGAGGAAATGGGCTACGAGCGGACGGACGACCGGCGGGAGGCCGACGTCATTCTGCTGAATACGTGCGCCGTCCGCGAAAATGCGGAGGACCGGGTGTTCGGGGAGCTCGGGCATCTGAAGTCCCTGAAGCTGGAGAAGCCGGACCTCATCCTCGGCGTCTGCGGCTGCATGTCCCAGGAAGCGTCGGTGGTCAGCCGCATCATGCGCAAATACGCTTATGTGGACCTCATTTTCGGCACGCACAACATCCACCGCCTGCCGTATCTTTTGCGGGACGCGCTGTTCGGCAAGGAAATGGTGGTGGAGGTCTGGTCCAAGGAAGGCGACATCATCGAAAACCTGCCGAAGCGGCGGGAAGGGCTGCGCGGCTGGGTCAACATCATGTACGGCTGCGACAAGTTCTGCACCTACTGCATCGTGCCGTACACGCGGGGCAAGGAGCGCAGCCGCCTGCCGGAGGACGTGATCGCGGAAGTGCGCGATTTGGCCCGCCAGGGGTACAAGGAAATCACCCTGCTCGGCCAGAACGTGAACGCGTACGGGAAGGACTTTGCGGATCGCGATTTCCGGTTCGCCGACCTGATGGCCGAGATCCGCAAGATCGACATTCCCCGGGTCCGCTTCATGACGAGCCATCCGCGGGATTTCGACGACCGCCTGATCGAAACGCTGGCCATGCGCGGCAATCTGGTGGAGCACATCCATCTGCCGGTGCAGTCGGGCAGCACGGAAATCCTGAAGCGGATGAACCGCCGGTACACCCGCGAGCAGTATCTGGACCTGGTGCGCCGCATCCGCGCGGCCATTCCGGACGTGGTGCTGACGACGGACATCATCGTCGGTTTCCCGGGCGAGACGGAGGAGCAGTTCCGGGAGACGCTGTCGCTGGTGGAAGAAGTAGGCTTCGATTCGGCGTTCACCTTTATCTATTCGCCCCGGGAAGGCACGCCGGCGGCGGAAATGCCCGACAATGTGCCGTATGAAGAAAAACGCGACCGGCTGCTGCGCCTGAACGAGCTGGTCGCCCGCCTCAGCCTGGAGAGCAACCGGCGCCTGGCCGGGCAGACCGTCGAGGTGCTGGTGGAAGGCGAAAGCAAGACGAAGCCGGGCGTGCTGTCCGGCCGGACCCGGACCAACAAGCTCGTCCATTTCGAGGGGCCGAAGGAATGGGTGGGCGAATTCGTGCAGGTGCGGGTCACCGATCCGCAGACCTGGTACATCCGCGCGGAGGCGGTCGCCGGTCCGGGCGGGGCGTTCGGTGATGCGCCCGTGAAAGAAGCGCGCGGCGCCTGACCTTGGCCGCGCGGGATGGGGGCGCGGGTTGTCTGCCCGCGTCCGGAAGCGGGCGGATTGCCCGACCGTGACGGCACGGGTTCCCTGGCTGCTCGAGAGGGACGGGCTCCCTTGCCCCGAGGAAGTCACGGGTTCCATGCCGCCCGCAAGGCGCCGGTCCTCTTGCCGCCCGCGAAAGGAATTTTCGGAACACCCGAGGGGGATCATACGTCATGTCTCATGAGCATGGTGAAAAAGAAAAATTCTGGCTGGACAACCGGGAACTGATCCTCCGCGAGGACATCCTGGAGCGGGCCAGGGAACTGGCCAATCTGCTGGCGAGCACGGAGGAAGTCCGCCTGTACCAGGAAGCCGAGCGGAAAATCCGGGAAAACGAGCGCGTCCAAAACCTCATCGCCCGGCTCAAGAAAAAGCAAAAGGAACTCGTGGCGTTCCAGACGACGTTCCGCAACCAGCAGATGGTGGAGAAGATCGAAAAGGAAATCGAGGCGCTGCAGGATGAGCTGGATGAGATCCCCCTCGTCCGGCAATTCCAGCAAAGCCAGGTAGACGTCAACTATATGCTGCAGTCGGTGGTGGGCATCATCCGCGATACGCTGGCCGAGATCGTGGATCTGGAAGCGGCCCGGGGGCCATCGTAGTCGATTTTTCGACTGCGTTGGCCCGCCGAGAACGCCTCGTGAGTGTTTATAGTCGATTTTTTACTACTCACCGTCGGCAAACCTTTGTCAACGGTCTCCATCGGCCCTGTGCGGGCCGTTCTTTTTTTGTTCGGTTGGCCGTCCGATTCCGCCATGTCAGGCTTGGTTCGTCGGGCGGTCCGTCGTTTCCCGGGAGATCCCGGAAATCGGGGCGTTGAAGAAGGGCACCACCGTCAGCGTGCCGCTGCGCTGGTCGTAACGCAGCCGGTAGGGCCTGCCCGGGACTAGCCCCCAATACCGGAAAGCCGGCGGCGCCAGCTGAAGGCGGTTTTCGAGCAGGTTGGAGGGGATGTAGAGTTTCAACGTCCTGGCGCGGGAGCCGTAAACAATGCGAACCGGCATCCCCTTGTTTTCCGGCACGCCGAGTCTGGCCAGCAGTTCGGAACCGATGGACACGAACCCTTTTCCCAGCCTCCGGTTGCCGGCGAGGATAGCCGTGCAGGAGCTGACCGGTTTCGCCTTTAATACGAGGATCCCCTGGCCGGGCGCGAAGAACCATTCGTAACGGCACTGGTGCCTGAGTTTTATCCTGCGGGCCAGATCCGCGCCGATCTCCATGAGGTCGGTGAACATTTCGCTTTTTTCCCGATGCCGTATGGTGACCGTGCTTCGTTCTCTGCCGTGGACCAGTTCGATGACGCTGCCGTCCCCGATGGAACCCAGCCCCGGACTTTCGTTTCCCGGCCCGCTTTCGGTGAGGTAGACGGTGTCGTCCGGGATGTCGGCGATGCAGATGTCCAGCGTGCCGCTCAGCGTGGTCGTGCCGCCCAGCATGGTCGTGCAGCCCGCCCTCCTTCATTTGGCCCGGGTGCTTTATCATATGCGGCTTCCGCCTGCGCGGTCTGGATGATTGTCCGCCGGCGGCGGGCGGGGCAAGTCTTGCCGTGAAGGAGGGGGGCTTGCGTACAGGGTTCAGGTTTGGCCCCGGTCTGCGGCGCGCAGGTTCAAGTTGCCCAGCTTCGGCATATACGGGCGCAGCGCGGCTACGACGAGGGCGGCTGCTGCGGCTTTGGCCGCATCCCCGGGAAGAAAGGGCACAAGGCCGGCGGCGACGGCTTCCGCCAGGCCCATGTCCGCCCGGAAGGCCAGCCACGGTACGCCGAAGAGGTAGGGAACGGCCACGCCGAAGGCGATCATGGCCGCAAACAGCAGCAAGAGCCGGGACGGCGTCAGGCGGGCCGGACGGACGCGGCCCGGAAACAGCCGGTCCGAAGCCCAGCCGACGAGCAACGCGGCGAGGGGAAAGGAAAAGATGTATCCGCCCGTGGGACCCAGCACGTAGGCCAAGCCGCCTTTGCCGTGAAAGATCGGCAATCCGGCGGCGGCCAGCCCCACGGCCAGCAACACGCTGGCGAACCCGTAGCGGGCGCCGAGAAGGCCGCCGGCGATCATGGCGCCAAAGGTTTGCAGCGTCACCGGCACGGGTCCGACGGGAATGGCGATGCTGCTCAACACGGCGAACAACGCGGCGAAAAGCGCCGTGAACACCACCGCCCGCAGGGCGCGGGCCGGCGCGGGAGCGGCCGCCGGTTCGCCGGGATGTGGCGCGGGAACGTCTGTTTTTTTCATTGGCAAAACTCCTCCTTAATGTTAACCTAAAATTAGATTCGCGGTTAACCATTTTGGATTCTACCATGAAATCATCCGGCTTTGAAGAGGGATGACATTTGGCGGAGGCGGAATTTCGGCAGAAATCTTTGGGCGGACCGGCTCCTTCGGACGGGTCCGAGGTTTCGGAAAGGCAAATAGCCCCGGGCGGACCGAAGGTTGCGGAGATTCCTGACGGGTCCGCGGCTTCGGCGAACCGGGAAAACGCCGGGAACCGGCGGGACCTGGAACTCCTGGGGGTGACCGTGATCCGGGAAGGCGCGGACGGCGATTTGCACGTCTTGCTGGAAGACGTGCATGTCCGCTTGGCGCCCGGCGAGTGGTTGAATGTGGCCGGCGTCAACGGCAGCGGCAAATCGACCTTGGCCCGCCTGCTGGCCGGATTGCATTGCGAAGGGACGCTGGGCCGGATCGAACGGGGTTTTGCCGGCCACGGGCCGGCGCCCGTCGTCCTGCAGCGGCCGGAAGCGCAGCTGTTCGGGGCGACTCCCCGGGAAGAAGTGCTCCTCGCGCTGGAGGGGCGGCCGCATCCGACGAAGGAAGCGGAGTGGGCTGCCTCCGCAGCGCTTCGCGAGGTCGGTCTGGAGGCGCTGGCGGACACGCCTTGGGAGCGGCTCTCCGGCGGACAGCTCCAGCTGACGGCGGTGGCGGCGGCAATCGCGGGCGAAGCGCCCCTGATCGTCTTTGACGAAGCGACTTCCAGGCTGGATGAGCGGAGCAGGCGGAAGGTACTGGAGATCGCCCGCGGGCGGCATGCAGCGGGAACGGCCGTCGTCTGGGTGACGCAGCGGCTGGATGAACTTGGACCGGATGAACGCGTGATCGCGCTGAAGGACGGCCGCATCCTGTATGACGGTCCGGTGCGGGGGTTTTTTGGCACTGACCGCGAAGGTTTTGGCCGGTCTCCCTGCGAGCGGTGCGGGCTGCGTCCGCCGTTCTCCGCCGCTCTTGCAACCGGGATGCGCCGGAAGGAGATCCCGTCTGCCGTATCAGCGACCGCCGCGGAGGAAGGGATTCCTTCGATGGTCCCGACGCCGGACACGATGGACGGAGAACGGGGAATCGCCGTCCGCGGCCTGATTCCGGACGGACCGGTGCGCCTGGTTCCGGGCACGGTGACGGTGATCGCCGGTCCCAACGGAGCGGGCAAAACCCATCTGCTTGAGCAGCTGGCCGGACTGCGTCCCCCCGGCAAGCTGGCCATTTTATGGAACGGGCGGCCGCTGTGGCGTCCGGGTGGTCTTTTCGGCCGGCGGCGGCCGAGGCGGGAGGCGCTCCTTCAATACGGATATGCGCCGCAGGACGCCGAATCACAGCTGTTCCTCCGGACGCTGGGGGAGGAAATGCGGTATTCGCTGCGTCCGTACCGGCTTCCGTCCGGCGAGCGGGACCGGCGCATCGAAGAGGCGCTGGCGGTGTTCGGCTGGGAAGCGTCCGATCTTGCCCGCGATCCGTTTCGCATGAGCGAAGGGGAAAAGCGGCGGGCCGCGCTGGCGGCCGCGCTGGCCACGCCCGCCCCCTGGCTGCTGTTGGACGAACCGACCGCCGGGCTCGACGGCGAAGGACAGCGGGCGCTGGCCGCCGCCTTGGCGCGGTGCAAAAGGGAAGGCCGGGGCGTCGTGGTGGCGACCCACGATTGGGAATGGGCTCTGCCGTTGGCGGACCGCCTGCTCCTCCTCCCGGGGCCGGACAGGCCGCCGGTGTGGTGCAGTCGGCGGGACCTGCTCGAGAGGCCGGAACTGTTGGCGAAAGCGGGGCTTGAGCCGCCGGAATGGTTCTTCCTGGCCAGGGAAGCGTGGCTAAAGGGCGTTCCGGAGCATGAGGTGTGGGAGCCCGGCAAGCTGGCGCATCACGCGAAGGTCCTCGGACTTTCCGCCCGCAACGGCCTTGCTTTCGACGGGCTGCTCCCCGGCGGCGGTTCGATGTGTCCGGAGGGGAAGATCTCGGCAGAGCGGGAGATCGCGTCAAAGCGGGAAACCGCACCAGTCGTTCCGGATGTGGAACCGGAACGCCGAAAAAAAGCCGAAAACCGCCCGATGAAAAACGGAAAAGGGCTGGCGCAGCTTGATCCCCGCGCCCTGCTTTTGGCTTACGCCTTGCTGGCGGCCGGCCTGGCGCGGCTCGGGGAATGGCGGGAACTGGCCGCGGGAGCCGTCATCGTCGCCGCCCTGGCGGTGCTGGGCCGCATTCCGGTGTGGCGCTGGCGCGGCCTGATCGCCGGCTGGACCCTGGCGGCGCTGCTGGTGTCGGCGGCGGCCGGCCTGGCGGCGGGCGGGACGGACATCACGGCGGCGGCCGCCCAGGGTGACCGGACGCTGCGGGTGTTCGCCGCCACGCTGATCGCCATGCTGCCGGGCCTGGGCATCCTGACGGCGGTTTCGCCTTACCGGCTCAAGCTGGCCCTGGAGCGGCCGGTCCCCTTCCGGGGCCGCGCGCCGGATGCGCTTCGCTGGGCGGCCCTGGCGGCGGCGATGACGCTGCGCTTCGTGCCGCTGCTCCTGGCGGAATGGGAGCGCTTCGGCAGGCTGTCCCTGGCCCGCGGGAAAACGCCGCGCCTTGCCCCCGGGGCGTTCGTGCGCGCTTTGCGTGAACAGACCCTGCCATTCTTGCTGGCGCTCTTGCGGCTGGCGGAAGAAACCGCCGCGGCCCTCGAGAGCCGCGGCGTCGGGCGGGGCCGGCCGGGTCCGGCGCCCGTCCGGCTGCGATGGGGAACGGGTGACACCGTCCTCGCGGCGGGTGCGGCGCTGGCGGCGGCCGCCCTCTGGTGGTGGACTTCCGCGTAATCCGTGGGAAGTCCGGGACCCATGCCCGTGAGCCGTGAACTTCAGGCGTCGAGCCGGTGGCTCCGCTCCGCGCCGGCCGCGCGCAGCAAACGGGGCAGCCGGCCGTTCCAGACGGCGGCGAGCAGTCCGCCCGCCAGTCCGAGACCCGCGCCAAACATGAAGCCGGCGGTGAGGCCGCCCCATTCGTTCAGCCAGCCGGCGATGAACGGCCCGGAA
>DATCLN010000163.1:0-2824 GCA_036563895.1 Paenibacillaceae bacterium | reverse complement strand
GAACCGGATCGGATCGAGGTGGTCCCCGATCCGGTGATGGGGTTGTCGGATGGCGAAGGGTTTCAGGAGACGGACAGCCGGGCGGCTGAAAACCGGGCGGAGCCGGACCGAGGCGAACCCGCCCTCGTCGGCGTATCCGTGCGGTTCTGGCGGGACGACCGGGCCGATCTCGACCGCGTGGCCGACGCCCTCGCGGCCCTGGCCCGGATGCGCCCGGTGAGGTACCGGTTCCTGCCGATGCACCGCGGATCGGACGAGGAAGCGTCCCGATATGTCATGGACCGGCTGGAACGGATCATGGACGGCGGGACGCCGGACGGCGCGTCCACGGCGGGCATCCCGCAGGAAGCAGCGCCGTCGCACGGGGCCCCCGGGCTTGAACTGGCACCGGCGCACGACGATCCGCGGGAGATGCTGCGCGAAGCCGGCGCGTGCCGGCTGCTGATCGGGATGCGGCTGCACGCCCTGATTTACGCCGCGAACCGCCGGGTGCCGATGCTGGGGATTTCCTACGACCCGAAGATCGACCGGTTCCTGGCCGGCATCGGCCAGTCGCCCGCCGGCACCACCGAAGCGCTCGACCCGCAGCGTTTCGCCCGGGAAGCGGCGAGGCTGCTGGACGATCCGGACGGGTGGCGCCGGGCGGCGGAGCCCGCCATCGGGCGGCTGGCGGAAGCGGCCACCCGTCCCGCGCAACAAATTGCGGCATATTTCGTCTAAATCATTGGGCGATTGTTGGCAAAGGGTGATTTTTTTGCCGATGGAACCCGGCGACGGCCGCCCCTTTGAGACGGTCACGCTTTATGGCGTGCCGTTTGCGAAAATGGACATGCACCGGACCGTGGAATACCTGACGCGGGCCGTCGAGACGCGCCGGCCCCACCGGGTGGTCACCGCCAACCCGATCATGGTGATGGCCGCCCTGCGCGATCCCGCGTTCCTGCGGGCCATCGCCACCGCCGACCTGGTGGTGCCGGACGGCACGGGCATCGTGTGGGCCGCCCGGCGGGCGGGACAACCCCTGCCGGAGCGGGTTGCGGGCTACGACCTGATGCACGAGCTGCTCAAGGTCGGCGATTCCCGCGGCTGGAGGGTGTATCTGCTCGGAGCGGCGCAGGACGTGGTGGAAGCGGCCGCGGCCAATCTGGCCCGGCGGTATCCCGGCGTACATATCGCGGGGTGGCGCAACGGCTATTTTTCCGATGAAGACGACGACGCGGTGGTGGAGGAAATCCGCCGCGCCGCGCCGGACCTGCTTTTCGTGGCGCGTTCCCTGGCGAAGCAGGAGCCCTGGCTGGCCCGCCACGGCGAGAGGCTGGGCGTGCCGGTCATGATGGGCGTGGGCGGAAGTTTCGACGTGGTTGCGGGCAAGCTAAAGCGTGCCCCCGCCGCGTTCCGCCGCCTCGGCCTGGAATGGCTGTTCCGGCTGCTGCAGGAGCCGCGCCGGATCGGCCGGATGGCGGTACTGCCGGTGTTTGCGCTGAAGGTGCTCCGGGACGGGGAGAAGGCGCTGCGGTATCCGAAACCGGGCGGCGATGACCGTCAATTGTAAGCCTTAAGGGAAAAATCGCCAATTTTCATGAAAATTTTTTCATGCGCACTGGAAAATTGTCCATGAAAACGGTTGAAAACGGCGTATTCTTCCGAATGCGGCGTGCAGGCGCCCGTGCGGCGCTTTGTGCGGGACGCCGGCAAGGCGTATAATTCAATGCGGTATGCATATCTGCACCATTATCCTGCAAGGAGAGTTGACCATGCCGACGGAATGGCTTGTCGGAACGGGACTGGCCGCGTTTGCAGCGGCGCTTCTCATCTCGGCCGCGCTGACGCCCGCCGTCCGGAAGCTGGCGATGCGCATCGGCGCCGTGGACGTTCCGAACCGGCGGAAAGTGCATACGACCATCATGCCGCGCCTGGGCGGTCTGGCCGTTTATGCCGCCTTCCTTTCCGTCGCGCTGCCTCTTTTTCTGTGGATTTATAAAATCACCCCCGGAACGGAGGAAGGCAACCTTTTCGCCGCGCTGCTGGCGGGCGGCACGCTGATCGCCCTGCTCGGCGCGCTGGACGACCGGTTCGACCTGTCCGCCGGGCTGAAATTCGCCGTGCAGCTTGCCGTCGCCTGCCTCGTCGTGTTCGGGTTCGACGTGCGGATCGAGTTCGTCAACATCCCGTTCGGCTCGGCGATGCAGCCGGTCGGGGAGTGGATCGGCATTCCGCTGACGCTGTTCTGGATCGTCGGGGTGACCAACGCCATCAACCTGATCGACGGACTGGACGGCCTTGCCGCCGGCGTCTCCGGCATTTCGCTGGCGACGATTCTGGTGATGGCGGCGCTCATGGGCAACGAAACGATGGTGCTCCTGGCGGCGGTCCTGATCGGCGCGGTGGCCGGGTTCCTTTTCTTCAACTTCCATCCGGCGCGCATCTTCATGGGGGATTCGGGGGCGCTGTTCCTCGGGTTCACCCTGGCGATGCTGTCGCTGCACGAATTCAAGCAGGTCACCGTCGTCTCGTTCGTCACGCCGCTGCTCATCATCGGCGTGCCGCTGTCGGACACGTTCTTCGCCATTGTCCGCCGCGTGGTGAACAAGAGGCCGATCTTCGCGCCGGACAAGGGCCACCTGCACCACTGCCTGCAGCAGCTCGGCTTCAGCCATCGCCAGACGGTGCTGATCATCTACTGCATCGCGGCCTTCTTCGGCGTCTGCGCCATCGTGCAGTCGCTCATCTCGAAATCGGGCGTGGGCACCTGGGTGACGTTCATCGTCATCTGCGTGATCATGTTCCTGCTGCAGATCGGCGCCGAGCTGATCGGCCTCGTGCA
>DATCLN010000162.1:0-15466 GCA_036563895.1 Paenibacillaceae bacterium | reverse complement strand
GGAAAGCGAGGCGTTGACCGGTGAACGTATCCTATCGGTGGCTGAACGAATATATCGATCTCACGGGCGTTTCCCCCGAAGATCTGGCCGAACGGCTCACGCGCGGGGGAATCGAAGTCGGATCGCTCACTTCCCGCAATGAAGGCGTAAGCGGCGTGAAGGTCGGGCTGGTGAAAAACCGCGACCGGCACCCGAACGCCGACAAGCTGAGCGTGTGCACCGTCGATGTCGGCCAGGGAGCCGATCTGCAAATCGTGTGCGGGGCTCCCAACGTGGCGGCCGGCCAGAAGGTGCCCGTGGCGCTGCCCGGCGCCGCGCTGCCCGGCGGCGTCCGCATCGGGGAGGCGGAAATCCGGGGTGTCAAATCCCAGGGAATGATTTGTTCCGCGCGCGAACTCGGCCTCAATGTCAAGCTCTTTCCGAAGGAGCAGCAGGATGGCATCCTGGTGCTTCCCGAAGACGCGGAAATCGGGACCGACGTGGCGGAGCTTCTGGAACTGGACGACACGGTGCTGGAGCTGGAGCTGACGCCCAACCGGGCGGACTGCCTCAGCATGCTGGGCGTCGCCTATGAGGCGGCGGCGCTGACGGGGCGTTCCGTGCGGCTGCCGCAAACGGATCTCCGCGAAGAGGGGGACGACATCGCGGGGGCGGTGACCGTCTCCGTGCCCGACCGGGACCTGTGCCCGCACTACGCGGCCCGGCACATCCGGGGCGTGCGCATCGGGCCTTCTCCCCTGTGGCTGCAAAACCGTCTCATGGCGGCGGGCATCCGGCCGATCAACAACGTGGTTGACGTGACCAACTTCGTCATGCTGGAATACGGCCAGCCGTTGCACGCCTTCGACGCGGCGAAGGTGGCCGGCGGACGCATCGAGGCGCGCCGGGCGCGGCCCGGCGAGAAGATCGTCACGCTGGACGGGCAGGAGCGGGAGCTGGCGGCGGACATGCTGGTCATCGCCGACGCTGGCGGCCCCATCGCCATCGCCGGCGTAATGGGCGGCGCCAATTCCGAAGTGACGGAGGACACCACGGACATCATCCTGGAATCCGCCCGTTTCGACGCCGCCAGCGTCCGCATCACGTCGCGCCGGCTCGGGCTGAGGACCGAGGCGTCCCAGCGGTTCGAGAAAGGCACGGACCCCTGGCGGGTGCGCGCGGCGCTGGACCGGGCGGCGGACCTGATCGTCCGCCTGGCGGGCGGCCGGGTGTCGAAGGGCGTGGCGGAGGAACGGGCGGATTCGCCGGAGCCCCGCGTCGTGGAGCTGTCCCTGGAGCGGATCAACCGGGTGCTCGGCACGTCGCTGGACGCGCTGGAGGTCGGCACCATCTGGTCCCGGCTGGGATTCGAGCATGAGCCGCTCCCGGGTCCGGCCTGGCGGGTCAGGGTGCCGACGCGGCGGCTCGACATTGCGCTGGATGTGGATCTGATCGAGGAAGTGGCCCGACTGCACGGGTATGACAAGATTCCGGCGACGCCGATCGAAGGACCGGCCACCACCGGCACGCTCACCAAGGCGCAGGCGATCCGCCGCGAAATCCGCCGGGTCATGACCGGCGCGGGGCTGCACGAGGCGGTGAGCTACGCTCTTACCTCGCCGGAACGGGCGGCGCTGTTCCCCGATCTGGCCGCCGGTGTCCGGCCGATCCGGGTGGCCATGCCGATGAGCGAGGAGCGCAGCACCCTGCGCACGTCGCTCATCCCCAGCCTGATGGAAGCGGCGGCCAACAACCGCGCGCGCCACACCCGGGACATCGCCCTCTTCGAAATGGGCCACGTCTTCCATACCGAAGAAGCGGCGCTGACCCGTCTGCCGGAGGAAAAACAGCGCCTGGCGCTGCTGCTCACCGGCCTGCGCCGGCGCGCCGAATGGCACGGTCCCGCCGAGCCCTATGATTTCTACGATGCGAAAGGGCTGCTGGAGACGCTGTTTGCGCGGCTGGGCCTGTCCGAACGCATCGCCTGGCGCGCCGCTTCGCCGGCGGGCTTCCATCCCGGACGGACGGCGGCCATCGAACTGCGGACGGAACAGGGGGCGGCCGTGATCGGCTACGTGGGGCAGCTGCATCCCGATCTTCAACGGGAGTGGGAATTCGCCGACACCTTCGTGGCCGAGGTGGAACTGGCGCCCCTTTACGAAGCGGCGGACGCGAGCATCACATACCGTCCCCTGCCACGCTTCCCGGCAGTGGAACGCGATCTGGCGGTGGTGGTGGACAGCGGCGTGACGGCGGCCGAACTCACCTCCGCGGCGGCGGACGCCGCGGGAGAATGGCTCGAATCGGTGCACGTGTTCGACGTGTACACCGGCGAGCGTCTGGGGGCCGGGAAAAAGAGCGTGGCGCTGTCGCTGGTGTTCCGCCATCCCGACCGGACGCTGACCGACGAGGAGGCGTCGGAAGCCCAGGCCCGCGTCCTCGCCGTCCTGGAGAAGACGTTCGGCGCGAAACTGCGCGAATAGGGAGGAAACCTGCAAATTCGCGGCGAATTATTCAGGTGATGCGAGCGCAGGATCCGGACGGGGCGGGAATGGAGGGAATGCCGTGAAGGATTCACGAACCCGCGTGACGGTCGAGATTTTTGGCCTGAAGTACACACTGGCGGGCCATTCCAGCGCGGAATACATGCGCCAGGTGGCCGAACGGGTGGACGACCGGATGCGGAAAATCGCCGAAATCTCGCCGCGGCTGGATTTGCCCCGGGTGGCCGTGCTGACGGCGGTGAATTTCGCGGACGAGTACCTCCGCTGCGCCAGGGAGAACGAACAGCTGCAGAAGGCGGATCTGGAACGCCGCCGGCTGGAGGAGGAAGTGCGGACCCTGCGGGGGCAGCTTGAGGAGACGGCCCGGCGCGCGGCCGAAGAGGCGGACGCGCTCAGGGCGCGGCTGGAAGAGGAAACCGCGCGGGTCCGGGCGGAGTACGAGCGGAAACTGGAAGAACTGCAGGCCGCCCACGCCTCGGAAATCCGCGAGCTGAAATCCCGCTGCGACGAGGAAATCGGCAAACTTGCCGCCGAGCGCGACGAGCTGGCCAGGCGGGAGCAGGAATGGACCGCCCTGCGCAGGTGGCTGGAAGGGGAAGTGGAGCGCCTCGGCCGGGAAGCGTCCGATGCCCGGCGGCTTGCGGAAGAGCGGGAACTGGCGCTGCGCGCCATGGAACGGGAAGGCCAGGACCGCCACCGGCGGATGGAGGAACGGCTGCGGGAAACGGAGGCGCTGCGGGAACGCGCGGAAACCCTCGAGCGGGAACTGGAGGAGGAGCGGAAGAAACATGCGGCGCTCCAGGAAGAATACGCCAAGCTGAAGACCGAGTTCAACGAATGGATCGACATGCTGGAGCAGCCGTGAACGGAGAGGCGGCATGCGGCGGATGTTCCGGGCGCGCGGGCGTCCGGAAGCCGCCGTTTTTGCTTGTTCACAGTTTCAACATGGTTTTGCGGGGCCGGCTTCGGTATAATGGGATTGTTTGCAGCATGGCACACAACGGACACTCTGGTGATGGACATGTCCCCCAAAATCTACCGCCGGTTGACCTTCTGGACCTGGGTTGGAATGTTCCTCGTTCTCCTGGGCGGTGTTCTGGTCACCAACACGGATTCCGGACTTGGTTGCGGCACGGATTTTCCCCTGTGCAACGGGAAGCTGCTGCCGGACCCGACGCCGGAGTCGATCATCGAATACAGCCACCGGCTGGCCACCGGCCTGACCGGTTTATTGATCATCGTTTCCTTTGCCGCCACCTGGCTAAAACCGTACCGTTCGGCGGAGTCGCTCACCTATGCGTGGGGGCTTGCCGGCTTCACGGTGCTCCAGTCGGCGCTCGGCGCGGCGGCGGTCATGCGGCCCCAGTCTTCGGCGGTCATGGCGCTGCATTTCGGCATTTCGCTGATCGCCTTCGCATTTTCGTGGCTGCTGGCCGACTACGGCCGAACGATCGCCGCGGCGAAATCCGGCGACGAAGCAAAAGGAGCGGCGGGACGTCCTTCGCTGCGGCCCGTTTCCCGCGCCATGGTCAGTCTGACCGCGTCCTTGCTGGCCTATTGCTACATCGTGGTCTACCTGGGCGCCTTCATCCGCCACACCGGTTCGGCGGGCGGCTGCGTCGGCTGGCCCTTGTGCAACGGCGAGATCATTCCCGACCTGGCAGGAGAAACGGGCATCGCATTCCTGCACCGGATGGCGGCGCTGGTCCTGGTGGCGGGAATCAGCGCCCTTGCGGTCTTTGTCAGCCGCTTGACGGACGGAAGGCAAGAGCTCGTCGCCCCCGCCCGCGCCTCCTTGGTGCTGGTGCTGCTGCAGGCGCTGAGCGGCGGCGTTCTGGCGCTGACCATCCATGAAGATACGATCTATGTTTTTACGGCGATGCTTCACACCTTGTTCATTTCCCTGCTGTTTGGCCAGTTGACCCTGCTGTTTGCCCGGACCCTCAAGCTGGCCCGATCGCCGGCGCCGGCCGCGGACGTCCGGCGGATCTGAAACGCCTGCCGGGCGCCGGACACCCGCGACATCGGATGCCGGACGGCAGGGGATGGAGGGAACGCGATGGCTTTCGCTTCACTGCGCGCCTATCTGGAAGCGCTTCGCCGGGACGGCGACCTCAGGGTCGTGGAAGCGCCCGTCGACCCCGCGCTGGAAATCGCGGAGATCCACCGCCGGGTCATCCGGGAGGAAGGACCGGCCCTGCTGTTCACCAACGTGAAGGGCAGCCCTTTTCCCGTGGCGACCAATCTGTTCGGCACCGCCCGGCGGGTGGAAAGGGCCTTCGGGCCGCGTCCGGAACAGCTGACGGCCCGCATCGCGGCGCTGCTCGAGACGCTGCTTCCGCTCCGCCCGTCCGCGCTGTGGCGGGAAAAGGACCTGCTGTTTTCCCTCCTGCGGACGGGAACCCGCACCGTTGCGCCCCGCAAGGCGCCGGTGCTGGAGACGTTCCGAGGCGAACGCCCCCTGGCGGGCCTGCCGGCCATCACCTCCTGGCCGGAGGACGGCGGCCCGTTCATCACCCTGCCCCTGGTCTACACGGAGCATCCGGACCGGCCGGGGCAGCACAATCTGGGCATGTACCGGATGCAGGTGTTTGACGACCGCACCACCGGCATGCACTGGCAGATCCACAAGGGCGGCGGCTTCCATTACCACGAGGCGGAGAAAAAGGGAAGGCCGCTGCCGGTCACCGTGTTCCTCGGCGGCCCGCCGGCCCTTATCGCCGCGGCCATCGCGCCGATGCCGGAGAATGTCCCCGAGCTGTTGCTTGCTTCGCTGATCCTGGGCGGGAAGCTCCCGATGACGCCCGACCCGCGCGGCGGACACCCCATCCCGGCGGAGGCGGAGTTCGCCATCGCGGGCCGTGTGCCGCCTTACGAACGGCGCCCGGAAGGGCCGTTCGGCGACCATTACGGCTACTATTCGCTGCAGCACGATTTTCCCGTCTTTCACGTGGACCACGTCTGGCACCGGAAAGACGCCATCTATCCGGCCACCGTCGTCGGCAAGCCGAAGCAGGAGGATTACTATATCGCGGAGTTTCTCATGCGCCTGCTGTCGCCGTTCTTCCCCCTCGTCATGCCCGGCGTCCGCGCGCTGTGGACCTATCCGGAGACGGGCGTCCATCCGCTGGCGGCGGCGGTGGTGCGGGAAAGCTATGCGCGGGAAGCCGTCGGCACCGCGTTCCGCATCCTGGGCGAGGGGCAGTTGTCCCTCACCAAGTTTCTCATGCTGACCGACCAATCCCTTGACCTGGGCGATTTCCCGCGGCTGCTGGAGACGGTGCTGGAGCGGTTTCATCCCGCCAAGGACCTCATGGTGTTCGACCACACGTCGAACGACACGCTGGATTACACCGGCCCGCGCCTCAACCACGGTAGCAAGGCGGTGCTCGTCGGCGTGGGGGACCCGGTCCGGGAGCTGCCGGGCGTCTACGAAGACGGTCCGCTGCCGGGGGTGCGGGACGTCCGGGTCTACTGCCGCGGCTGCCTGGTGGCGGCCGGCCCCTCCTACCGGGAAGATCCGCAGCTTGCCGAACGGCTGGCGGCGCATCTGCACGAGCGCCGTTCGCCGTGGCCGCTGGTCGTGCTGGCCGATGACGCGTCCATTGCCGACGGCCAGACGCCTTTTCTGTGGACGGTGTTCACCCGGTTCAATCCGGCGGACGACATCCACGCCGTGAGGGACATCGGCCGCCACCACATCGGATACCGCCTCCCCGTTGTTATCGACGCGCGGATGAAGCCGGGCTATCCGGCCGAGGTGGAACCGGACGAAGCCACCGTCCGCCTGGTGGACCGGCGTTGGCGTGAATATTTTGGCTCCTGAGCGGATATTCGGGTGTCCAATGATCCGGGCATCGGCCATCCGGCCGTCCGCACCGCGGGACCCGCTCCCTGCCGGCCTTCGGGTTGAGGGGGGCGGGTCCGTTACGTTACAATGGAAAAAGGCTTGAACGGCCGAAGCGGGGGGAGAGACCGAATGCTGCGCGCCTTGTTGGGTGTCGGGGAAAACGGAAACAGAGCGGATCCGTTCGCCGCCGACACGGTCCGGACCCTGGAGGAGCTGGACCTGTTCATCGCCATGGCGTGGAAGCACGCCGGCCATTCGGCGAGCCCGGGTGTCCGGAAGGCGTCGTTCCGCAAGTACGCCCTCTGGGCGCAGGGACTCAGGCGTTCCTACGTGGAGCTGGTGGAAAGCCGTTTCGCCGCGGAACATTTCGCCTCCCGGCTTGCCGCCGGCAAGCACGTGCACGAACTGTCGCCGGAGCAACGCCTGGATTACGACCGGTACATCTATTTTGACAAAAACGCTTACATTCGCATTTTCGCCATCCTCGACAAGCTCGGCAGCCTGATGAACGAAATGCTGCGCCTGCGAACGGAACGCGTCAAGACGAGATTTTCATATTTTACCGTGCTGCGAAACATGCGTAACAACCATCTGCACCCCGAGTTGGCCTGGCGGCTGGGCGAGGTGAAGGACCGCCACCGGGACGCGATGGACCGGCTGCGCACGCGGCGCAACATGGAAATCCACTACATGAACGCGGAGTTTTACGACGACGTGCGATACCTGACCCTGTGGGAAAAAGAGCCGCTGGAAGACCTGGAGGCCAACATCGCCGATCTGGGCGAGGGGTTTGCCATGGTGTCGCACTCGCTGCGGCATTCGCTTTCCTACCTGGTGAAGCAGATGGAAGATACAAGGGCTGGAAAGGAGCCTGGCGCGTGAAACTGCTGGGGAAAACGGCGCTGGTGACCGGAAGCGCGAAAGGGCTGGGCAAAAGGACGGCCCTCGAACTGGCGCGGATGGGCTGCGACGTAGTGCTCAACTACGTCACCAGCCGCCGCGAAGCGGAAGAGGTGCGCGGACAGATCGAAAGCCTGGGCCGCCGGGCGATCGCCGTGCAGGCGGACGTGGCCGACCCGGACGGGGCGGAAAAACTGATCCGCGCGGCCGAGCAGGCCCTGGGGCCCGTCGACATCCTGGTCAACAACGCGGGTCCGTTCATCGCCGAGCGGCGGTTGTTCGGGGATTACGCCCCGGAGGAAATCCGCCGGCTGGTCGCCGGCAACCTGATCGGCCCGATGCTGCTCAACCGACTCGTCCTTCCCGGCATGCGCAGGAAACGCTGGGGGCGGATCATCCATTTCGGCTTCAGCCGGGCCGCCGAAGCGCCCGCCTGGCCGTACCGGTCCGTGTACGCCGCGGCCAAGGTGGCGCTGGTGTCCCTGACCAAGACGCTGGCGGCGGAGGAAGCGGCCAACGGGATCACGGTGAACATGGTTTGTCCCGGCGACATCCGGGGAGACTTCAAGGAGAAGGATATCGGGGAAGCCGCCGGCGGGGGCGGCGACGCCGATTCGCCGGGCGTCCGGCCGGGAACGGGGGAGGATGTCGCCCGGGTGGTCGCCTTTCTCTGCCAGCCGGAGTCGGATTTCGTGACGGGGAACGCCATCGAGGTGTCGGGGGGCTTCGATCCCATCGCCAAGCTGAGCGCCCTGCTCCGGCAACCTTGAACGGACACGAAAAAATCCCGCCCTCCCGCGCGGGGAATTCCCGTAACCGGGAAATCCCGCGCGGGAAAGGGCGGGATCCATATTTTTCCCGCAGGCGTCAGAACACCTGGATGACGTCCCGGATGCCTTCGACTTCTTCCATCAGCGCCCGCTCGATGCCCGCCTTCAGCGTGATCGTCGAGCTCGGGCAGCTGCCGCACGCGCCCATCAGGCGGAGTTTCACGACGCCGTCCTCCACGTCCACCAGTTCGACGTCGCCGCCGTCGCGTTGCAGGAAAGGACGCAGTTTGTCAAGCACGTCCTGGACTTCGTCGTACAGGGATTGCGACTGATTGCTCATGGTTTCCGCCGCTCCTTTCGCTTTCAGGATAGCTATATTATATTACAAATTAAACTGATTTCAA
Source organism: Paenibacillaceae bacterium (assembly GCA_036563895.1). Taxonomy (GTDB): domain Bacteria; phylum Bacillota; class Bacilli; order Paenibacillales; family Paenibacillaceae; genus ZCTH02-B3. The sequence goes on along the minus strand of DATCLN010000162.1, from coordinate 7,059 downwards.
ACTAGCAAATCCCGCCGTTCAAAGGATGGTGGCGATGCACATCATCGAGTACTGCGCCAGCAATCTGGCGCACGGCACCGGGGACATACTGCGCCGGCTGGCGGAGATGCCCGGGGTGGAAGTGATGGAATACGACTGTCTCGACCATTGCGGCGACTGCGCGCTGTTTCCGTATGTGCTGGTCAACGGGGAAATGGTGGCCGCCGCGACGGCGGAAGAACTCCACGAAAAGGTTCTGGAGGCCATCCGGCAGCAGGAGGACGAACAGGCCGCGCTGGACCGGCTGCTCGACGATCTGTGAACCGCCGAAACGCCGCCAACGCTGTCAGTCGTACACCTTGATCTCGTTGTAGAACGTGTCCCGCTCCACCGGGATGCGCCCCGCGCCCTTGATCAGCCAGATCAGATCTTCCCGCGTGATGCCCGCCGGCGTCAGCGCGCCCGCGGAGTGGCTGATCCGCTCCCGCACGATGGTGCCGTGGGCGTCGGAGGCACCCATCGTCAGGGCCACCTGGGTCAGCTGCGTGCCGATGTTGATGAAGTAGGCCTTGATGTGCGGGAAGTTGTCCAGCATGAGCCGGCTGACGGCGATCGCCTTCAGGTCCTCGATGGCGGAATTCCTCCGGCGGATGCTGGCGTTGGGACTGGCCGGCTGCATGGACAGCGGGATGAACACCAGGAAGCCGCCCGTTTCGTCCTGCAGTTCGCGCAGGTAAATCAGGTGCTGCACGCGTTCTTCGACGGACTCGACCGGACCGTACAGCATCGTGGTGTGGGTTTTCATCCCCAGCCTGTGCGCCGTCCGGTGCACCTCCAGGTACTGCTCCACCCCCGCTTTTTCCACGCGCATCTTTTTCCGGTATTCCGCCGACAGGATTTCCGCGCCGCCCCCCGTCAGCGTCTCCAGCCCCGCGTCGATGAGCCGCTCCAGCACCTCCCGGTAGCTCAGCCCGGAAATCCGGGAGAAAAAGTCGATCTCCGCCGCCGTGTACGCTTTGATCGTGACGTTCGGGTAACGCTTCTTCAGCGCCCTGATGCACTCCACATAGTATTCGAAGGGAACGTTCGGATTATGGCCTCCCGTGATGTGGAATTCCCGCACGCCGGGATGGATATGCTGGTCGATGTACTCGAACATCTGCTCCGGCGTGAGCGTATAGGCGCCTTCTTCGTCGGGATCGCGGCGGAAGTGGCAAAACGAGCAGTGCGCTTCGCACACGTTGGTGAAGTACAGGCTCATGTTTTCGATGAAATAGACCTTCCTGCCGTTCTTGCGCTGGTTGACCACGTCGGCCAGCTGGCCGATGGTCAGGATGTCATCGGACTTGTACAAAAAAACGCCGTCTTCAAACGACAGCCGTTTTCCGCTCATTACCTTGTCCACGATCTCGGCCATGCGTCGGTCCTGCGTTGCGATGGCGGCGAGCATGCCCCCGGTTCCTCCTTTGCCGATCGGGATCATAAATCGATTATACGCTTTGCTTTTCCATCCAGGCAACATGAAAAAAATCGGCCCTGCTTCGACATCAACTTGTATTATAAGAAAAATATGGATAAGATAATAATAAAAAATAAAAAAGGAGAAGGAGCAAGCGTATAGAATGAAACCGCAAATATTGCCTTTGCAAGAACTGGAGCGGATGTCGGAAGAGGAACGGCTGTCCGCGCTGCAGCAATACCGGGCGTTCTACACGATCAAGGAACTGACCCGCGAATGGGGCCTGTCCAACCCCATCCAATACTACATGTGGCTGAAAAAGCACAAACTTTACGATAAAGTCGTCCGCCGGGCCGACAAGTTCGATCCGTCGAAGGAGTGGAGGCGGCTGAAGGAAGCGGAGCGGCGGGAACGGCCGGCCGGCGTGCCGGCGGACCAGTTCCGCTACGGCCTGGACACGGAAACGACGGGCGTCGAGCTGTCCCAGGTGTTCCGCAAGCTGGCCGACTTCCTGTACAACGAGAACGGCCGCTTCCGCTGCCGCATCGAGCTGCGGGCGCTGCCGCAGGCCCAATTCGCGGAGGACGCCATGCGCGAAGAGGAAGCCGGGGCTTGAAATCCGCTCCATACGCCGGCCCGCGGGCCGGCTTTTTGTCCTTATTTGCGAATTTTTCGGCCGTTCCTTGTGGCATGCGGCGAAGTGCAGTATACTGGGAGCAGGCGGTATACTTCGGGCAAGGAGGCTTTGCCCGGGCGAAAGGGGGAACCGTCAATGATTCGCATCACGGAAGCGGCGAGCGAAAAGATCCGGCAGCTCCTGGAGGAGGAAGGTTCGCCCGATCTGTTTTTGCGGCTCGGGGTAAGGCCGGGCGGCTGCAGCGGTTTTTCCTACGGCATGGGGTTTGACGACGAACGCCACGAAGACGACCGGCTTTTGGAGATCAACGGCCTGAAGGTGGTCGTGGACGAAAACAGCTACCGTTTCCTCGACGGCGTCGAGATCGACTGGCGCGAGACGGCGATGGGCGGCGGCTTTACCATCCACAACCCGAACGCCATCGCCACCTGCGGCTGCGGCCAGTCCTTCCGCACCGCCACCGAAGCCGGCAAGCCGGAGCAGTGCTGAACGTTGCGATTGCCGAATCGCCTTCCGGGCGGCGCATGTTCGATGCGCCCGCAAGGGAGGCGTTTTTTCATTTCCGATAATTGGCATTTGTGAAGTATAATTTCAGGGACAGCTTCGATGTTGACCGCGCCCTCGGTGGGCGCTTTTTTCGTGTCAACGAAACCCGTACGTTTCAAGGCCGGCCCGAAATCGAAATGGGTGTATCGCCGCCGGCATCCATCCAGGAACCTGTCCGCATGTACGAGTATGTATAAGTATACCCTCCGGAAAGGAGCCTGATGGGATGGGTGAGACCGTGACGGTGAGCGGAAGGCAGCTCGCCAACAAATGGCTCAAAACCAACGCCCTGCGGTCGCATCCGGACATCGCCCCCCACATACCGCCCACGTCGTTGTACAGCTCCGCCGCCCTGAGGCGCATGCTGCACCTGTACGGTTCGGTGGTGCTCAAACCTGTGCGGGGGACCGGCGGCCTGGGCGTCTTGAAAGCTTCGCGGGAAGGCCCCCGTTATGTGCTGCGGTATCTGTCCGCCGCCCGGAGCTTCCCGACGTTCGAAAGCCTGCGCAGGGCGGTGGATGCGAAGCGCCGCGGCCGCGCCTATCTGATCCAGAAGGATGTCCGGCTGGCCACCGTCGGAGGAAGGCCCATCGACTACCGCGTCAAGGTGGTGAAGACGGCGGGCGGCGAGTGGGTGTTCCGGTCCATGGTGGGGCGTCTCGCCCGCAAGGGGCTTTTCGTCACCAATCTGTGCCGGGGCGGCAAGCTGCTCACGGCGGCCAGCGGCATCCGCATGTCGCTGTCCTCGCGGCTCGTCGGTGTGAAGAAGCGGCAGATGCGGAATTTGACGAGAACGGCGACAAGCCTGCTGGAAAGCCGCTTTCCGGGCCTGACGCAGCTCGGATACGACTACGGCATCGACCGGAACGGACAGATCTGGATTCTGGAAGTCAATACTCGACCGCACTAATCTGCATCGTTTTACAACTTTTTCTATTCACGCCTTTAATCAGAAAATGCGCGGTAATGAAACATTTTTATGGGATCGGGCTTGCGCCGGCCTGTGCATAACTTCATCCACATTTTTCACGCTGTTCCGACCGGGCTCAACGACGGTTTTCAACAACTTGCCCACAACTTGTCCACATTCGGCTGTGAACAAGGGAAAATCTTGTCTCCCCGCCCAAGCCGTGCTATGATGCGGTCACCGAAGGATTTGGGAGAGGGTGAAGAACCTTGCTGCCGCTTTTGTCCGACGAGCTGCTGCTGGATGCGTACCGGCACGCGGTCCGGATGCAGCTGGACAGGGAATTCGTCCAGATGCTGATGGCGGAAATCCGCCGCAGGCGCCTGCATCCGCCCGAGGAAAGCGCAAGCGCCGCCGTCGCTTCCCCCGTTGCCTGAACGAACGGATCTTGAGGGAATCGACGGGGCGCTTGGCGCGCCGCCGTCCGGTCAGAACAGGTTCATGCTGCTGCTGTGGCCGGGAGACAGGCGCGCTTCCGGATCCAGATAGACCTTGGCGTTGTTGACGGCGATCGGCGCTTCGCCGAAGCCGACGGCGATCAGTTTGATCTTGCCAGGATAGGTGGCGATGTCCCCGGCGGCGAAAATGCCGGGGATATTCGTTTGCATGCGGGTATCGACCACGATCGAACCGCCCTCGAGCTCGAGCCCCCAGTCGGCGATGGGCCCGAGGGAGCTGACGAAGCCGAAGCTGACGATGACGTCGTCGACGTCGAGGATCGTTTCTTCTCCCGACTTCACGTCCCTTATCGCCACGCGCTCGATGCGCTCTTTGCCGTACAGGGCGGCGGGCTCCTTGGGTGTCAGCACGCGGACGCGCGACTTAAGCAGCTGCGCCACGCTGGCTTCGTGGGCGCGGAATTTGTCGCGGCGGTGCACCAGCGTCACTTCCGCGGCGATCGGCTCGAGCATGAGCGCCCAGTCCACGGCGGAATCGCCGCCGCCGCAGATGAGCACCTTCCGGCCGCGGAACGCCTCCATGTCGCTCACGAAGTAATGGAGGTTGGTTTTTTCGTATTTTTCGGCGCCTTCCAGCTCCAGCTTGCGCGGTTCGAAGGCGCCGATGCCGGCGGTGATGATGACCGAGCGCGCATGATGCGTGCCCTTGTCGGTCACAATCTTGAACAGGCGCTCTTCGAGTTTCGTCACCTGCTGCACCCGTTCTTCCAGCCGGATGTCCGGCTTGAAGTGGCCCATTTGCTTCTTGAGGTTTTCCACCAGTTCCCCGGCCTTCACCTTCGGGAAGCCGGCCACGTCGTATATGTATTTTTCCGGATAAAGGGCGGCCAGTTGTCCCCCCAGCTGCGGCATGCTCTCGATGAGCCGCACGGACAGCTGGCGCATGCAGGCGTAGAAGGTCGCGAACATGCCTGCGGGTCCGCCCCCGACGATGACGATGTCCACAATGTCGGATATTTCCGTCTTGTCATTCGGTTGGTTGTTCAACTGCGGCACACCTCTGTCTTTATGAAAATTGTCCCCCCGGTTTTCATTATAGCCTCCCGTTCCACGGGATGCCATGGAAGAAGCAGGAGATTTCCTTTTTGGACGTTATTTATTTTTTGTGACGAAATTCCCTGCAATTCGCAAAACCCGGCTTGCAAGTTCCCTCCGGTGGGACTACAATGCTTGTTAGAGAACCGGCGTTCAATGAGATGTCATCTTCATTGTGTTTTTTTTCACAAACGGGATGACCGCCGGTAAGAGAAAACAAAAAAATTTATCACAGAGGACAGCGGAGATTGGATGGGATGGAAATGAACAGCATTCCAAAGATCGTCATCCTTGGTGCGGGCTACAGCGGCATCATGACCGCTTTGCGCCTGCAGAAGGAGCTGAACTATAACGAGGCGGACGTCACGCTGGTGAACAAGCACGATTACCACTACTTCACCACGCAGCTGCACATGACCGCGGCCGGAACCGACAATCCGGACAACAACCGCGTCAGCATCCTGAAGCTGATCGACGAGTTCAAGATCGATTTCGTCAAGTCGACGGTGGTCCAGATCCGGCCGCAGGACCGCAGGGTCATCCTGGAAGACGGCACGCTCTCGTACGATTATCTCGTCATCGCCCTCGGCGGCGAATCGGAAACCTTCGGCATTCCAGGGCTGGCCGAATATGCCCTGACCATCCGGAGCATCAACTCGACCCGCCTGATCCGCGAGCATATCGAGTATCAGTTTGCCCGTTTCAAGCGGGAACCGCACCGGACGGATTATCTGACGATCGTGGTGGGCGGCGCCGGCTTCACCGGCATCGAGTTCGTCGGCGAGCTGGCCGACCGGGTGCCGGAGCTGTGCCGCCAGTTTGACGTGGATCCTTCGCTGGTGAAAATCATCAACATCGAGGCGGCGCCGACGGTGCTGCCCGGTTTCGATCCCGAGCTGGTGGAATACGGCATGCGGGTGCTTGAGCGGAAGGGCGTCACCTTCCGGATCGGCACGCCCATCCGGGAATGCACGCCGGACGGGGTGATCGTCGGCGACGGCGAAGAAATCAAGGCGGCCACCGTCATCTGGACGGGGGGCATCCGCGGCAACCGGCTTGTCGAGGAAGCCGGCATCGAGACGGTCCGCGGCCGCGTGAAGGTGGACGAATATCTCCGGGCGCCCGGATACGACAATATTTTCGTCATCGGCGATTGTTCCCTGGTGTTCAACGAGGAGGGGAAACCATATCCTCCCACCGCCCAGATCGCGGTGCAGCAGGGGGTTAACTGCGCGCAGAACCTGGTGGCGTGCATCCGCAACCAGGCCCTGAAACCGTTCAAGTACCAGCACAAGGGGACGCTGGCTTCGCTGGGCAAGGGCGAGGCCATCGGCATCGTCTTCGGGCGGAAATACCGCGGCCGCGTGGCCGCCTGGCTGAAGAAGATCAACGACCTTCGCTATCTGTTCGTGCTGGGAGGCATCATGCTCGTCCTCCGCAAAGGCAGGTTCATCTGAAAAAGGCAGGTCATCCGACATGCGGCACTGCAGCGTGCAGGTGCGGGGACTGCTCACCCGCGAGGAGCTGGACCGCTACAACGCCCTGATGGAAGTGGGGCATTATCTGGAGTCGCAGAACCGGTACGACCTCGCCGCCGTCGTCCAGGCGGAGATCGACCTGCTCATCATGCCCGCCATTGAACGGCTCAAGGCCAAAAGCCGCGAACGCGACCGCATGACGCGGGAGTTCCTGGAGCAGTACGGCGCCGGAACCGGAGCGGGTCCGCGCGCCGCGGACGAAGCCGGGCGGGAGACGGAGGAAGGGGAAGCGGACGGCGATTCCCGAAGCTGAAAGCGAAGCGCCGGCCGGATTGGCAGCAATCCGGGCCGGCGCTCGTGCTTGTACGCCCAGCATGGGCGTCATCTCTACGGTGAAAGTCCGGAATGGGGGCTGGCGAGCGCCTACCATTAGCCGAAGGCGAGGGTGCCTGTCGCGAGGCGGGATCTGAAGGAAGCCGGAGGCAAACGCACGGGCCAAG
>DATCLN010000161.1:0-4802 GCA_036563895.1 Paenibacillaceae bacterium | reverse complement strand
GGATGGTAATACTGGCCGTCTATGTACATCTGATCGACGATGAAACCGGGAAGATGGAGCGTCTCCCTCAAATACTCTTCCGTCACGGGGCCGCCGTGGGCTTCCTGGTTGACGAAATTGCCCCACCGCCCGATCATCTGGCCGACGATCAGGGAGGGCGCGCAGATGTCGGCAAGGCGCAGGAAGGGCACCTTTTTCCTCCGCGCGTACCAGATGCCGACCAGAATGGCGCCGATCAGCGCCCCGTAGATGGCGATGCCGCCTTCCCAGATCCGGAAGATCTCGCCGGGCCTTTCCCGGTAATAATCCCATTGGAACGCCACATAGTACAGCCGCGCCCCGATGATGGCGGCGGGGGTTCCGAACAGGATGAGGTCGAGGAAAAAGTCGGAGCTTAATCCGAACCGCCTGCCTTCGCGAATCGCCATCAGCAGCCCGACCAGCGCGCCGAAGGCGATGATGAGGCCGTACCAGCGGATGGACAACCCCCCGATGGAAATCGCAACCGGATCAATGATCGCCGGCAAAATGGCCCAACCTCCCCGTCGGTATATCGGGAAATCCGCGCCCGGCGGCACCGTCGTCCCGCTTGCGGATTCACTCCCCGTCTTCGTCCCCGATCGTTTCCGTCAGCCGGTTCGTAAACTGCAGGGCCGCGTTGTACCCCATTCGCTTGAGGCGGAAGTTCATCGCCGCCGCTTCCAGGATGACCGCCAGGTTCCGTCCCGGCCGCACCGGCACCGTGATCATCGGCACTTCCGTGTCGAGGATGCGCGTCGTCTCTTCGTCCAGGCCGAGCCGGTCATACTGTTTGTCCTGCTGCCAGGCTTCCAGCCGCACCACCAGCGTGATCTGCTTGCTGGTCCGGATGGCGCCGGCGCCGAACAGCGTCATGACGTTCAGGATGCCCAGCCCGCGGATTTCCAGCAGATGCCGGATCAGCTCCGGCGCGGTGCCGTAGAGCAGATTGTCCGCCGTCTGCCAGATTTCCACCGCGTCGTCGGCCACCAGCCGGTGGCCGCGCTTGACTAGCTCCAGGGCCGTTTCGCTCTTGCCGATGCCGCTGCCGCCGGTGATCAGCATGCCGACGCCGTAGACGTCGACGAGCACCCCGTGGATGGTCACCTTGGGCGCGAGCCGCTTCTCCAGGAAGTTGGTGAGGCGGCTTTGCAGCGTGGTCGTCGCGATGGCGCTGCGCAGCACCGGCACCTGCCGCCGCTCGGCCGCTTCGACCAGCTCGACCGGCGGATTCTGCCCCCGTGTGACGATAAAGCAGGGCGTGACGTCGGTGCAGAGGCGGTCCATCCGTTCCCGCCTCACGTCTTCGGTCAGCGTCTCCAGGAAGGCCAGTTCGGTCCGGCCCAGGATCTGCACCCGTTCGGCCGGATAGTAGGCGAAATAGCCGGCCACCTCCAGCCCCGGGCGGTAAAGGTCGTCCGTCCCGATCTGGCGGCGCAGGCCGCCTCCGCCCGCGACCACGTCCAGCTGGAATTGCTCTACAAGCTCGGAAACTTTCACCTTTCTGGCCACCGTGCCGCGCTCCCTCCCGCGCCGCTCCCTGCCGTATTCTTTTCCATCGTATCCGAAACTTTTTTTGAAATCAATCTAAACAAAACGCGGAAAGGCCGTCCGGTCGGAAGCCGGACGGCCCGTGCCCTCTCCCCGCAAGTGCGGCGGGCGATATCAGTCGTTTTCGAAAATGTTCAGCTCCGTGTCCTTGTCGAACACGTGCACCTTGTTCATGTCGATCGCCAGCTTCACGTTCTGCCCTTCCTGGATGCCGGCGCGTCCGTCAACGCGGGCAATCACGTTTTCCTTGCCGAGGCCGGCCAGATAGAGGAACATTTCATGGCCGAGGTTTTCCGCCACTTCAACACCCGCGTAGATGACCGTTTCCGGAGACGCCTCCAGGAACACCGGTTCCTCATGGATGTCTTCCGGCCGCACGCCGAGAATGATTTCGCGATTGACGTAACCTTTTTTCCGGATGATCTGGGCTTTGCCTTCCGGCATGACCACGTTGATGCCTTCCGCCTTGAAGCGCAGCTTGCCGCCTTCTTCCACGAACATGCCCGGAATGAAGTTCATGGCCGGAGAACCGATAAAGCCGGCGACAAACAGGTTGACCGGATGATGATAAAGGGTGTCCGGGTCGGCCGCCTGCTGGATGACGCCGTCTTTCATGACGACGATGCGGTCGCCCATCGTCATCGCTTCGATCTGGTCGTGGGTCACGTAGATGCAGGTCGTCTCCAGCCGCTTCATCAGCTTGGAGATGTTGGCGCGCATCTGCGTCCGCAGTTTCGCGTCCAGGTTGGACAGCGGCTCGTCCATCAGGAACACCTGCGGCTCGCGGACAATGGCGCGGCCGAGGGCGACGCGCTGCCGCTGGCCGCCGGACAGCGCCTTGGGCTTGCGGTCCAGCAGATGCTCAATTTCCAGCATGCGGGCGGCTTCCCGCACGCGCCGGTCGATTTCTTCCTTGCGGAATTTGCGCAGCTTCAGGCCGAAGGCCATGTTCTGGTACACGTTCATGTGCGGATACAGCGCGTAGGATTGGAAAACCATTGCGATGTCGCGGTCCTTCGGGGCGACATCGTTGACCAGCCTGTCACCGATGTACAGCTTCCCTTCCGTGATTTCCTCCAGGCCTGCGATCATCCGCAGCGTGGTGGACTTGCCGCAGCCGGACGGACCGACCAGGACGAGGAATTCCTTGTCCTTGATCTCCAGGGTGAAGTTGTCCACCGCGGGTTTGTCGGACCCGGGAAACCTCTTCGTCACGTTTTCCAGACGAACGCTTGCCACGCATGTTCCCCCCCAGCAGTTGGTTTGCAATCCAACACCATCTTACTTCAGAGGGGAACGGATGACCATGCACACCGCATACAAAAAAATCATTTTCTTTTCGTCATTTTGTACAATAGCAGCAGGATCCGCGCCCGAACCGCGTCGTTGAAACTTCGCACGTCGAGGCCGGACTCCAGCTTGAATTTTTCCAGCCGGTACAGCAGCGTGTTGCGGTGGATGTACATTCGCCTGGCCGTTTCGCTCACGTTGCAGTCAAGGGAGAAAAACAGTTCCAGCATCGCCGCCGTTTCCGGATCGGCGAACGGTTCCATCGCCCCGTGCATGCGCCCCGCGATTCTGCGCAGCGCAGGCTCGGGCAGGTGGCCGATGAGCCATTCCAGATGGATGCGCCAGGGCAAATGGACGCGGCGCTCGGGATGGAAACGGCGCCCGAGTTCCATCGTTTCCCTCAGCATCGCCGCCGCGGCAGCCAGCTCCTCCCTTGGCTGGACGGGCTCCGTCACGGCCACGTGGCAGTCTCCTCCCCACTCGCCGGTAATCGCCTGCTGCAGCCCCTCGGCCAGGGAAACCAGCTCTTCCCGGACCCCGTCCGGATCCTCCTCCTCCGGATCAAAGGTTTCCATCTCCACGAGCAGACGGTCCGGCGCCAGGATCAGCCATTCGGCCTGACGCAGCGGAACGATGATCGTATCGTCGGACAGATCGGACAGAAAAGAACGCGCCACATTCAGAATCTGCCCCGTGTCCGCCCCGCCATGTTCGTAGCTGAGCAGCATCGGAATGACGCCGCCGTTCAGCCTGTCGGCCCATTCCCCCGGCAACGGCGCATGAAGCTCGTCCTTTTCCAGCCGCGCCTCGATCCACTCGCCCAGCCGGATCGCCAGCGCCTCGCTTTCCGTGGAAGGCGAAACGTCATCCGTCCGCTGCAAAAACGCCCAGCGAATCAGCCGGGACTCCACGGGAGACAGCCGCTTTCCGATCTCCAGCACCCGCAGGCCGGTTTCGTTCCTTTCGACGAGCAGCCAGCACCCCCGGTCAAATTCCGCCACGTCGCCCGGCTCCGGCGAATCCCCGCCGCCACGCCCGGCCCACGCCTGCGGCGAGACCGAAACCAGCCGGACTCGCACGCCAAGGATTTCTTCCAGTTGCCGCGCCTTCTCCTTGTCCATTTCCCGTTCCGTCCTCGACAGGCTTTCTTTTCCGCAATTGCTTTTTTTATTGTAACACAATTGTAACACACGCCTTTTTTCCCGTCCCCTTCATGTTCCGCAGAAGGGGAACCGCGGCCCCTCCGGACGCGGACATGCGCGCAAAACAAAACCGCCGGGACGATTCCCGGCGGCCAGCGCCATGCGGAAACAAAAAAATGGTGGCTCGGGACGGAATCGAACCGCCGACACGAGGATTTTCAGTCCTCTGCTCTACCAACTGAGCTACCGAGCCACAAAAAGGAAAAATGGCGGAGCTGACGGGATTCGAACCCGCGATCTCCAGCGTGACAGGCTGGCATGTTAGGCCTCTACACCACAGCTCCGCAAAAAAATGGTGGACATTGACGGATTCGAACCGCCGACCCCTACCGTGTGAAGGTAGTGCTCTCCCAGCTGAGCTAAATGTCCATGCATTCTGGTAGCGGCGGAGGGCCTCGAACCCCCGACCTCACGGGTATGAACCGTACGCTCTAGCCAGCTGAGCTACGCCGCCACTATATTTATTATACCGCTTCCGGCCCTCTGCCGGAATATGTCTGGGCACGTCTTGCGCCCTGAAAACCGGATGGGAAGCTTGAAGCAGGGCAAGGCAAGGATAAGCCCTCGACCGATTAGTACCCGTCAGCTCCACGCGTTGCCGCGCTTCCACCCCGGGCCTATCCACCTGGTGTTCTCCCAGGGGTCTTACCTCCTTGACGGAGTGGGAAATCTCATCTCGGGGCGGGCTTCGCGCTTAGATGCTTTCAGCGCTTATCCCTTCCGCACTTGGCTACCCAGCGG
>DATCLN010000160.1:0-7885 GCA_036563895.1 Paenibacillaceae bacterium | reverse complement strand
CTGCGCGGCATCGGCGACACGTCGTTCCTGATGAAGGTGTCGCTGCTGCTCAACTTCGCGTATTTCGTGCCGGTGACGTGGCTGTTCGTGCAGGTGCTGGGCTGGGGAAGCATCGGCGCCTGGGTGGCGCTGTACACGTTCGTCACGCTGCTGGGATTGGCGGTGACCATCCGCTACTACCGCAACGACTGGAGCGCCGTGCGCATGCGGGAGGCGCAACCGGCGAAGGGCGGTCAGGGCGGCCGGTGAGGACGGCCCCGCATAGGCTGGGCGGCCGGTGAGGTGAAAAAAGCCGTCATCGGCGAAAAGCAGCCTGTGGCGCCGTATAATCGGCCGGCAAATGGAAAAGATCAGCCCGCAAAAGCGGAAGAAGGTCCGCTTGCGGGCTTTTTTCGCTTGACAAAATGGCCCGGGGCCATTATTTTTAATCAATAAAAAAAGTTTGCCTTATGCAAAAACATTTGGCCTTGAGCATAAATTAAGAGCGTCATATTTTGCAAATCCGGCATACAGACCGGAGCGGAGGGAAATCACATGTCCGGGAGGGATCGCTTCGGGGATCGGTTCGGACGAACGGGCCGGCGTCTCGCGCGTGCCGCCGCGTGGCTCGCGGTTCTGCTTCTCGCCGCGTCGTGCGGGTTCGTGGGAAACGGTCGGGATCAAACCTTCGGCGGGTCGGAAGACAAAATCCGCGTGGTGACCACCATCGCGCAGATCGCCGAACCCCTGTCGGTCATCGGGGGCGACCGGGTCGCCGTGCAAAGCCTGATGGGACCGGGGGTGGACCCGCACCTGTACCAGGCGGCGCCGAGCGACATCCGGAAGCTGGCGAACGCCGACGCGGTATTCTACAACGGCTTGCATCTGGAAGCCAACATGCTCAGGGTGTTCGAGGAACTGGGCAAAGCCGTTCCGGTTCTCGCCATCGCAGAGACGATTCCGGAGGAAGAGCTGCTGCGTGACGAGCAGGGGGCGATCGACCCCCACGTGTGGTTTGACATCGGCCTGTGGAAAAAGGCGCTCGCGGCGGCGGTCGAGGAGCTGAAGCGCATTTCCCCGCGGGACGCGGCGTATTTCGAAGCGAACAAGGCGGCCTATTTTGCCCGGATGGACGCGCTGCGGAAGGAAGCGGAGGAAATGGTGGCGCAAATTCCGGAAAAACAGCGCGTGCTGGTGACGGCGCACGACGCCTTCGGATATTTCGGCCGCATGCTCGGCTTGCGGGTGGTGGGCCTGCAGGGGCTGAGCACGGAAGACGAGGTCGGCCTGACGAATATTGACAACACCATCGAACTCCTGGCCGAGTATCAGGTTCCCGCGGTGTTTGTGGAAAGCAGCGTCAATCCCGCGGCCATCCGGGCCGTCATCGAAGGCGCGAAGGAGCGGGGACTTAACGTCCGGCCGGGCGGGGAGCTGTTTTCCGACGCCATGGGAACGGCCGGGACGGAAGAAGGCACGTATCTCGGGATGTTTCGCCACAACGTGGAGACCATTACCCGCGCGCTGAGCGGCGGGGAAGGCTGACGAAAGGAAGGCGGACGGGGTGAAAACGGAACAGTGGTTGGAGGAGACGGGGCAGGCGCGGCGGACCGTCGGGTCGGGCCCGGCGGAACCGGTGCTTGAGGTCCGCGATCTGTCCGCCGCCTACCGGAAAAATCCGGTGCTGGCGGACGTGAATTTTTCCGTCGGCCGCGGCACCCTGACCTGCATCGTCGGTCCCAACGGGGCGGGCAAGTCCACGCTGCTGAAGGTGATGCTGGACCTGCACCCGAGGCTGACGGGGACGGTGTCGTTTTTCGGGACCACCTATCAAAAGGTAAAATCCCGCGTCGGGTATGTGCCGCAGCGGGGGGCGGTGGACTGGGACTTTCCGGCCGACGCCCTCGACGTGGTCATGATGGGGCTGTACGGCCAGATCGGCTGGCTGAGGTGGCCGCGCCGGCGGCACCGGGAACTGGCCCTGGCCGCGATGGAGAAAATGGGCATCGAACATCTGGCCAAACGGCAGATCAGCCAGCTGTCGGGAGGACAGCAGCAGAGGGTGTTCCTCGCCCGCGCGCTGGTGCAGGACGCGGACCTCTATTTTCTGGACGAACCGCTGGCCGGCGTGGACGCGGCGACGGAGTGGGCGATCATGGAGACGCTGCGCGACCTGAAAAACAGGGGCAAGACCGTGCTGGTCGTCCACCACGACCTGCATACGGTGCGGGATTATTTCGATCACGTTCTGCTGCTCAACCGCACGGTCATTGCCCATGGTCCGACGGAGGAGACGTTTAACCGCGAAAATCTCGCCCGGACCTACGGCGGGACGCTGCGCTGGCTGGAGGCGGTGGTCCCGTGATTTACGCGCTTTCGCCCAACGCGCAATGGGTGCTGCTCAGCACCCTGATCCTGGGCGCGGCCTCGGGCATCGTCGGATGCCTCGCCTATTGGAAAAGGCACAGCCTTTTGTCCGACGCGCTTTCCCACGCGGCGCTGCCGGGCGTGGTTGTCGGCTTCGCCCTGGCGGGCACGAAAAGCCTGCCGCTCATGATCGGCGGCGCGGCGGCCAGCGCCCTGCTCGGCGCGTGGCTGGTGGTGGGGATTCGCGACCACAGCCGCGTGAAGGAAGACACGGCGATGGGCATTGTGCTGTCCGTGTTTTTCGGCCTCGGCATCATGCTGCTCACCATCGCGAACCGTCTGCCGGGAGGAAACCAGGCCGGGCTGGACAGCTTCATTTTCGGCCAGGCCGCCTCCATGGTGCGCAGGGACGTGTACACGATGGCGGGCCTGGCTCTCCTCGTCTTGATCGTAACGATCATCTCCTTCAAGGAATGGAAGCTTTGGCTGTTCGACCCGCTGTTCGCCAGGGGGCTCGGCCTGCCGGGGCGCCTGATGGACGCCGCCTATCTGGCCGTGGTGGTGCTGGTCATCGTCATCGGCATCCAGGCCGTCGGCGTCATTCTAATGGCCGCGCTGTTCATCATCCCCGCGGTGAGCGCCCGCTATTGGACGCATTCCTTCGGCCGGATGATCGCGCTGTCGGCGGTGTTTGGAGGAGTGTCGGGGGCTGCGGGAACGCTGGTGAGCACGATGGGCGAAGGCTGGCCGACGGGGCCGTTCATCGTCATCGCCGCGGCCGTCCTGTTCCTTGTTTCTTTGGCCTTCGGATGGAGGAAAGGGGTGCTGGCCGGCGCTTTGCAGCGGTACTTCCGGAAAAGACGGATGCGCCGCCGGCCCGCTCCCGGAGCGTCTTGACGGAACCCGCGGCGCGTCTTGACGGAACCCCCGATGCGTTTTGACGGACACATCGGCTTTTGACGGAAATACCGGCACATCTTGACGCAAAGGACGATCCGCGATGAGCTACGACGGTTGGATCTTGCTGACGGCGGCGCTGGTGGGGCTTTCCTGCGGGCTCGTGGGGACGCTCCTCATCCTGCGGCGGATGGCGATGATGGCGGACGCCATCAGCCATACCGTGCTGATCGGCATCGTCGCCGCCTATCTTCTCACCCGCCAGCTGAGCGGGCCGCATATGCTGATCGGCGCGATGGCGGCGGGGCTTCTGACCGCGCTGCTGGTGGAATGGTTCCACGACCGGGGCGTGCGGCAGGAAGCGTCCATCGGCGTCGTGTTCACCACGCTGTTCGCCATCGGCGTGGCCCTGATCGCGACGCGGGTCGGCAATGTGCACCTCGACGTGCAGCACGCGCTGATGGGGGAGATTCTGTTCATCCCCTGGGAACGCATCGAGCTGCCTTTGCTCGGGAGCGTGCCGGAAGCGACGTTTTTGCTGGCGGTCGTGAGCGCGGCGGTGCTGGTGCTGATCCTGCTTTTTTATAAGGAATGGAAAATCACCACCTTCGATCCCGCCCTGGCGGCCAGCCTGGGCTTTCCGGTGGCGCTGATGCACTATATCCTGATGGCGATGACCTCCATGACCGCCGTCGCCGCCTTCGACGCGGTGGGCGCGATTTTGGCCCTCGCGATGCTGATCACCCCGGCCGCCGCGGCGTATCTGTGGACGGAGCGGCTGTCCGTCATGATGGCGCTCGCCTGCGCCTTCGGCGTGCTGTCCGCCTTCCCGGGCTATTACGTCGCGTACCTGCTGGACACATCGGTATCCGGCACGATGGCGTTCACCACGGGCGTGATTTTCCTCGTCAGCATCCTGTTATCTCCCCGCCACGGCATCATCGCAAAAAGGTGGAAAAGGAAACAACGGCAAGCCGCGTAAGCGTCCGGGTCCCGCCGTCTTCGGCGGAGCGGCTTGCCGTTTTGCCGGGATGAAAGCCGCGGTTGGCAATCATGGCGCCGTGGCGCAAAAATTATGCGGACGGACCGGCGGGGGAGGACAGAAGGGACCGGTACGCCGCTTCGTATCCCTCCACCATGCGCTCCACCGTGAACAGGCGTTCCACCCGTTCCCGGCAGTCCCGCCTCCGGATGTCGGACAGGCGGCCGACGCACGCGGCGGCTTCGTCCAGGTCGGACACGACGAAGCCGGTCCGCCCGTGTTCCACCACCTCCGGCACGGAGCCCCGGCCGAAGCCGATCACCGGCGTGCCGCAGGCCATCGCCTCCGCCATGACCAGGCCGAAGGGTTCCGGCGCGCGGACGAGGTGCAACAGCGCCAGGGCGCCGCCCATCAGGCGGTTCCGCTCCACGGGCCCCACTTCGCCGACAAAGCGGATGCGGTTGTCGTCGATCCAGGGACGGATTTTTTCCTCGAAAAACGCCTCTTCCCCGCCCGGTACCAACCCTGCGATGACAAGCGGCAGCCCGGTCCGGCGCGCCAGTTCCACCGCCAGGTCCGTCCCCTTGTCCGGGCAGATGCGCCCGATGAACAGAAGATAATCGCCCGGCCGGTCGACAAAATCGAACTGCTCCAGCCGGATGCCGTTGTAGACGTTGGCGATGTACCGGAGCTCGGGGCAGCCTTCCCGTTCCGCGTAGCTTATGGAAACGTAGGGCATGTCCGGGAACTGCCGGTATGCCTCGCGGGAGTCGGCCTCCAGCAAGGCCGCGCCGTGAAGGGTGGTCACGACGGGGGTGCGGATGAGCCGGGCGAACGGCAGCGTCAGGTAATTCATGTGGTTGTGCAGCACGTCCAGTTCCAGTTCGTCGGCCCTCTTTAGCGCGAACCCGATGTGGATCAGCTCCCAGGGGCGCGAGGGAAGCTCCGGATGCTCTCCCAGCGGCGCCGGGCACACCCATTCGAGCCGGGCTTTCGTGACGGAATCGCCGGTGGCGAAAAGATACACCTCATGTCCCCGCTCCGCCAGGCCATCCGCCAGATTGGCGCAGACCTGCTCCCAGGGGCCGTATTTGCGCGGCGGCGTGCGCCAGGTGACAGGGGCCAGTATGCCGATTCTCACGTTTGCTCACTCCCACCGCGTTATTTTTGAAGCAAAAAACCCAACCGATATTTTACCACAGGCAGGAAATCCGATGCCTGCCCGCGTCGCGAGGGCGGCAATGCGGGTTGGCGTTCCCGGAACGCGGTATTTCATGCTTACCCGCGGATCCTGTCCGCCGGCCATTTCGGATGCGCGATCCGGACCGCTTCGCCGTTTTCCGCGGGGACACCCATCACGGGAGGATTGGTGCAAAAAACCGGCTGCGTCGTCTCCCCGGTCTGGAACTGGTGCTGCATCCTGCTCTCCGTGGCGGCGGTCGTGCTGATTGAACAGTTGTATTACTTCTGAACCGGCGTATCGGGGAGCATGGCGCGTCCAGGCGGAGGGAAACGGCGTTTTTCGGGGCGCGCGGTGCCGGGGCCAGCGGATTCGGCGCTTTACGGACAAGGGGGACGCTAAGATATAATGGGGCATATAAAATATAAAACATGGAGGAAGCTCCTGGTCATCCAGTGTCACGGCGATTAAGGCAAGGGGGCTCCTGCGCGTGTTTCATGAAACATCGCTGAAGACGCGTTACTACGAGTCGGACATCATGGGCCACATCAACAACACGAGCTACATAGGTTATCTGGAAGTGGCCCGGGCCGATTTTTTTCATGACACGGGAATCACCAGGGACGGCGAGCCGGTCAAATTCGTCGTCGCCTCCGTCCGCTGCGATTATCTGCGTCCGCTCTACCCCAGGCAGACCGTCCGGATCCGAAGCTGGGTCACCCGCATCGGCAACAAAAGCTTCACCATGAAGCACGAAATGCTGACCGAAGACGGCACCGTCGCCGCCAGGGCGGAAACCGTCATGGTCCGCTATGACAAGGATTCGCAAACTTCCCTGCCGCTCGAACCGGAAATCGCAAGCAGGCTCAGGCCGTACCTGAAGCGGGATGAAGCGGAGACATGAACATCCGGCAATGGATCGCTCCGTTGCTTTTTTTGTTTGCCCTGCTCCAGCTGGCTGCCTTCTTTGTTTCGGGCGGATTTGTGGACACTTTGGTGAGCGCGGCGGCCGCCGCAATCGTGGCGCTCATGCTCGCCCTTGTCAGGGGGGCGGTGCAGAGGACCAGCGCCCTGCTGCTAATTGCCGGCGCGGTGCTGCTGGCCGCCGGGGGAGCCGGAATCGGGGAGCTGGCCGAAGCCTTCAGGTTCTACGGGAATCTGGCGGCGCTCTTTCTGCTGACGCCGCTCTTGTCGCTGCCCGTCCAGCAGGGCGGCTTCGACCGGGCCATGAAAGCGGTGCTGGGCAGGGTGGGGAAAAATTCGGTGGGATACGCCGCGATTTCCACCGTGCTTACGTTTTTCACCGGCATATTTCTCAACCTTGGAAGCCTGGGGTTCATCCATGCCCTGACGGGGCGCGGCGAAGGGAAACGGGCTCGCGTCCAGTGCCTGTCCCTTGCGCGGGGATTCGCCGCAGCGATGCTGGTGTCCCCCTATTCCATCGCCGTGCCGATGATCGTGTCCAATTTCGATATCGGCTGGTTGGAATTTTTCTCCGTCACCGCCATCATGGTTGTCATTTTTGTCGGTCTGCATCTGGCGGAATGCTACCGGATGGCGCGCGGGAACGGGGGTGACGCGGAAACGGCCGCCCCGCCGCCGGAAGAGGAGCTCCCGGACGGCAGGACGGCCGGCAAGCGTCTGGCCGTGCTGGCGCTGGCCCTGGTGCTGCTCATCGGGATGCTGCTGGTCGCCGAAACCGTAACGCACTATCCGATGGTCACGCTGGTCTGCGTCCTTTCGCTGGCCGTTCCCGTGATCGGCTTCGCCGCCATGGGCAGGATGAACCGGCTTTGGCCCGCCTTCCGGGAGCATTATTGGGCTTCCCGGCTGCCGGAAATGGGAAAGGAGATTTTGCTCATCCTGTCCGCCGGTTTCTTCGGATACGCGATCCAGCAGTCGGGGGCGTCGGAACACCTCGTGGAGTGGGCGGCGGGCGGAGGCGTCCACGTCGGCCTGGCGGCCCTGATCCTGATTCATCTGTTCATGCTGGCGTTCGCCGTGGTCGGTTTTCATCCGATCGTCATCACTTCCGTCATGATTTCCCTGCTCTCATCGGATTCCTTCGGCCTTCCGCCCATGGCGGCGCCGGCGGCGCTCATCGCTTCGTGGTCGCTGACCATCGTCTTTTCTCCCTTTTCCTCGACCACGCTCATGATAAGCGGGTTGTTCCGAAAATCCCCCGTCGAAATCGCCCTTGGCTGGAACTGGCGGTATACGGCGCTGACTCTGGCGGCGGTGGTGCTGTTTGAGTACCTGTTTTTCTTCCTCTGACAGCGCGGAATACAAGCAGCGCGGCGAAAAAACGGGCGCCGGTTCGCGGGGAACCGGCGCTTTGCGCTTGTACGCCCAGCATGGGCGTCATCTCTACGGTGAAAGTCCGGAATGGGGGCTGGCGAGCGCCTACCATTAGCCGAAGGCGAGGGTGCCTGTCGCGAGGCGGGATCTGAAGGAAGCCGGAGGCAAACGCACGGGCCAAG
>DATCLN010000159.1:0-4932 GCA_036563895.1 Paenibacillaceae bacterium | reverse complement strand
CACGTACATCGGGCACGACCACTGGGAGCTCAGGCCGATGAACGTCTCCCATTTCATCGGCGACACGGTGCTGGATCTGACGAAGGCGCACATTCCGGTGGGTGAAACAAAAATCCACGTTTCCTCGTTTATCGGAGACGTCAAGGTGTTTTTGCCGAACGACCCTTCCGTCGGCGTCCGGGTGACTTCCAGCTGCCTGATCGGCAGCGTAACGGTGCTCAACCGCAACGAGGGCGGGTTTTTCAACCAGATGACGGTGGAGACGCCGGGATATCACGACGTGCCCAAAAAGATCGCCCTCGTGGTCAGCGCCTTCATCGGCGACGTCCGCGTGACGAAGGTGGGCTGACGGATGAGGCGGCTGTTTCGCAACGCGAAATGGCAGTGGACGTCCTTTGCCGCGGCGTCCACCGCCATTGTTTTGCTGATCGTCTACTTTGTCTGGTTTGCCGATGACCCGTCCCCCGCGGGAGAGCGGTTCGGCTGGTTCGCCGCGCTGGTGATGGTGAACACGGCCGTTGCCTATGTGGTGGGGCTCCGCATCCAGCGCAAGCTGGACCAGGTGCATCTGGCGATCAAGCAGGCCGCCGCCGGCAACCTCGGCGTCCGGCTTCCCGAGCAGGAAGAGGGCGCCTTCGCCGGCGTGCACCGCGATTTCAACCGCCTGCTGGCGCAGCTGGAAGGCAGGTTGAAGCTGCTGCAGGAGCTCGGGGAAAAGGACATCCTGGAAGACGCGTCCGCCGTGGAGGCGGCGGTGCTGGAGGAGCGGCGCCGGCTGGCCCGCGATCTGCACGATACCGTCAGCCAGCAGCTGTTCGCGCTGCACATGTCGGCTTCGTCCCTGCCGGTGCTCCTGGAACGCAACCGGGAAGAGGCGGAAAAAGTCATCCGCCAGCTGATCGGCATGTCCGCCGCCGCCCAGCGGCAGATGCGGGGGCTGATCGCCCAGCTGCGGCCCCTTGAACTCCAGGGACGCACCCTCTCCGACGCCCTGGACCGCTGGTTTCCCGATTATTGCCGCCAGAACGGCTTGCGGGGCACCCTGGATATCCATCTTTCCGGACGGCTGCCCGAAGCGATTGAGCATCAGCTTTTTCTCATCATCCAGGAAGCGATGGCCAACGTCGTCAAACACGCCGACGCCCGCACCGTCCGCCTGTTCCTGGGCGAAACCGGCCGTCAGGTGGTCCTCACGGTGGAAGATGACGGCACGGGGTTTCGGGCGGACGAGATCCGGGTGGGTTCCCACGGGTTGTCCACCATGCGGGAGCGCGCCCGCAAGCTGGGAGGAGAGGCGGAGATCGTCACCAAGCCGGGTTCCGGCACCAGGGTTCGGGTGACGTTTCCCCTTTTTGAACCGGAAGCAGCACCGGAAGGAGAAAGGAGCACAAATCCCGATGAGTGAAACCAAACCCGTCTGGAACGTGCTGATCGTGGACGACCACGAAATGGTGCGGACCGGGCTGCGCACGTACCTGATGCTGGACGACCGTTTCCGGGTGATCGGGGAAGCCGGCTCGGGCAGGGAAGCGCTGGAGAAGCTCGTTGCCGGCGCTTACGGCGGCGTCCCCGACATCATCCTGATGGACCTGATGATGCCGGAGATGGACGGCGTCGAGACGACGAAGGCCATCCTCGAGCGTTTTCCCGGGATCCGGATCATCATTCTGACCAGTTTCCTGGAAGATGACAAAGTGGTGGCGGCCATCGAAGCCGGCGCCGTCAGCTACGTGCTGAAGACGGTGTCGGCGGAAGAGCTGATCTACGCCATGCAGGGCGCGATGCGCAACATGCCGGTGATGAGCGGGGACGTTTCGCAGGCCCTCACCCGCGGGCTCAGGCGGCGGACCGCGGAAGACGAAGCCGAGGGCCTCACGGAACGGGAACGGGAAGTGCTGATGCTCATCGCGGAAGGAAAATCGAACAAGGAAATCGGCGAAGAGCTCTTCATCAGCATCAAAACGGTCAAGACCCACGTGAGCAACCTGCTGATGAAGCTCGGCCTGGAGGACCGCACGCAGCTGGCCATTTACGCCCACCGGAAGGGCTGGGTCAAGAAAATCCGCTCCGGCGGATCGGGCGGATAAACGGATCCGCACGGCGGTTAACGGTCCGGCGCGCGGGGAAGAATGAGGGCGGAACCATCGCCGCGGACGCGAATCTCCGCGGACGCGGAAGGAGGATGTCCGATGCACCCCATTCCCTCGGCTTTGTCGGACCGGGAGTTGTCCTTCACGGAAGCGCGCGACGCGCTTGGACGATGCGGATTCGTCCTGGGAGGTAACTGGGAGTACGACCACGGTTCGTTCGATTGTCCGCTGGATGAAGCGCGCAAGGTGTGGCTGCGCCTTCCCTTTCGCGTGACGGCGGGCGTTCTGGACGGGGAAGCGGACGATCAGGGCACCCGCATCCGTTTCGACGAGCCGTTTGTCCTGAAACACCTGTATCGCGAAGGTCCGGACCCCGGGGCGATGGTGGCCCTCGGGAACGCGCTTGCGGACCAGTTCCAGAAGCCGGCGGACCCGGACGCCCCCGTGGAGCCGCACTGGATCGAGCGGGCCAAGGACAAGATGCGGGAAGCGGAAGCGGCCTGTCCCTCCTGAGCGCCCGCGCCGTCCGGAGCCCGGCAAACCGCATGAAAGACAACGCTCCGCGAACCGGTCCGCACGGCCCGGTCCGGAGCCGACCGCCCCGGCACGTCCGGGGTTTTTGTTTCCGAACTTTTTGTGGCTTTTTTTTACTTTTCTTTCATTTGGGTTTAAGATGATTTTAAGGAAAGTGTCCGAAAATTGTGGTGAACAATGTGGAACTGGGCATCCACTTCGCAAGGGACAGGGGGAATCCGCCATGGATGATCAAAACCGGAAACCGGACGACTGGTACACCTGGCAGTACCGTTCCGACCAAACGGAATCCCGTTCCGATGCGCAGCCTTCCTTCAGCCCGGCGTCGGTTCCCGGCAGGAGCCTGGTGACAAGCGGCACAAGCTCCGGCGGGGGAGCGGACGATCCTTACAGGGAAAGACCGCAGACGCGTCCGTTCACCGTGTCGGGAGGCGTGCGCTACTGGGAACCGGCTCCCGCCAGACGCGGAGGCGGTTTGTTCCGCACCATCTTCGCCTCGTTCCTCGCCGGCGCGATCCTCGTCGGCGGGCTCATGTTCGCGGCGGATCATTTCAACTGGTTCACCAGTCAGACCGCCGGCCCTTCGCAGACGACGGAGGGGAGAAACGACGTCCGCCCGGTGGTCGACTCGTCCGGCGGTTCGGGAAGCGCCCTGGTCGAAGACGTCGTCCGGCCGAACACCATCGCCGAAATTTTCGAGAAGGCCAATCCCGCCGTGGTCAAGATCGTCACCTACACGAGGACGACCAGCCGCCCGTTGAATCCGTTTCTGGATGACTTCTGGTTTTTCTTCGAGGACTATTTCGGCGGCCAGGACAACGGCGGATCGCTGCGGGAGACGGGCATGGGGTCCGGGTTCTTCTTCGATTCCAACGGCTACATCCTGACCAACCAGCACGTCATCAGCGGAGCGGACGAGATCCAGGTGCAGGTGATCGGCTACCAGGAGCCGTTCAAGGCGCAGCTGCTCGGTTCCAGCTATGAGCTGGACCTCGCGGTGCTGAAGATCGAAGGGAAGAACTTCCCGACCCTGCCGCTGGGCGATTCGGACAAGATGAAAATCGGCGACTGGGTGATCGCCATCGGCAACCCGTACGGCTTCGACCATACGCTGACGGTTGGCGTAATCAGCGCGAAGGAGCGGCCGATTCCGATCAACGACGGCGGCCGGATTCGGCAGTACGAAAACCTGTTGCAGACGGACGCTTCCATCAACCCGGGCAACTCCGGGGGACCGCTGCTCAATCTGAACGGCGAAGTCATCGGCATCAACACGGCGGTCAGCGCACAGGCCCAGGGGATCGGGTTCGCCATTCCCACCAGCACGATCCTGGAAGTGCTGGAGCAGCTGAAAAACAACGAGCAGCCGCCCGCGCCGTTCATCGGGGTCAACCTGATGAACCTGACCCCCGAGCTGGCGGAACGCCTCGGCCTGGAAGGCACGGAAGGGGCGCTGGTGCAGGGCGTGCTGTACGGGTCGCCGGCCTATGAGGCGGACATCCGGCAATACGACGTCATCACCGGCATGGACGGCAAAACCTACAAGACCCGGGAAGAGCTCATCAAGGCCATCCAGAGCCGCAAGGTGGGCGAAACCGTGACGCTGCACATCATCCGGGCCGGCAAGAAAATCGACGTCCAGGTGAAAATCGGCGACCGCAACGAATACGAAAGACGCTGAGCCGTGATGGACCTGCGGAAACGACCTCCCGTCCGCGGCGGACGGGACGGCGTTTCCGCTGCGCGTTTTCCCGGCTTTCGAACCGATACGTTTTCCCGGCTTCCGATCCAATGGGGGCACAATGGGGGCATGGCATGAGACCTTACGTGGTGGTCATCGACGACGATGAAAAAATCACCTCGCTGCTGAGGCGCAGCCTCGTCTTCGAAGGGTACGAGGCGGCTACGGCGCCGAACGGGCGGGAAGGGCTGAAACTGCTGGCCGAGAGGGAGGCCGACCTGATCATACTGGACGTGATGATGCCCGAACTGGACGGCTGGGAAGTCCTTCGCCGGCTGCGCGAAGCGGGCGTCGCCACGCCGGTGCTGATGCTGACGGCCAAGGACGAGGTGAGCGACCGGGTCAAGGGGCTGGACCTCGGCGCCGACGACTATCTGGTGAAGCCGTTTGCCCTGGAGGAACTTCTGGCGCGCGTGCGGGCGCTCCTGCGCCGGCGGCCGGAGCGCAGGGAGGACGGCATGCTTCGCTTTGAGGATCTGGCGATGGACGTCGAAGCCCGGGAGGTGTACCGG
Organism: Paenibacillaceae bacterium; assembly: GCA_036563895.1. Taxonomy (GTDB): domain Bacteria; phylum Bacillota; class Bacilli; order Paenibacillales; family Paenibacillaceae; genus ZCTH02-B3. The sequence goes on along the minus strand of DATCLN010000159.1, from coordinate 55 downwards.
GGCGGCCGGCGCCTGGAACTGACCGCCAAGGAATTCGAATTGCTCCATCTGTTTC
>DATCLN010000158.1:0-4251 GCA_036563895.1 Paenibacillaceae bacterium | reverse complement strand
CCAGAATGCCGGCGATTACGATGATGAAGGCTTCCATGGCTATTCGTCCTCGCTTATGGCCGAAATGATGGTCATCGTCGTGCCGATGACGGTGAAGAAGACCCCGATGTCGAACAGGAACGCCGTAGCCAGCTCCATGTCTCCCGCCAGCGGCAGCTCGGCGCGGGAGAACACCTGGTCAAGGAACGGGTACCCGGTCAGCATCGCCGCACAGCCCGTCAGGACGGCGACCAGAATGCCGAAGGCCCCGAGCCGCCTGAAATTGACGGGCAGCACGTCGCGGACCGTCCGGGAATCGTAGGCGAGCATCAGCAGAATGATCGCCGACGCGGTGACCAGGCCGCCGACGAAGCCGCCTCCGGGGTTATGGTGTCCGGAAAACAGCACCTGCAGCGCGAAAGTGAGGATGATGAACACGATCACCTTGGTTGCGGTCTGCAGGATGACGTCCGTGAACCTCAACCGTCCTTCCTCCCTTCCCGGCCGAACCGGATCAGCGAGTAGACGCCCAGGCCGGCCATGAAGAGCACGACGATTTCCAGCATCGTATCGAATCCGCGGAAATCCACCAGAATGGCGTTCACGATGTTGCGCGCTCCCGCCAGTTCATAGGAATTTTCGAAGAAACGGGCGATCGATTCGAAGGGCCGGGGGGCGATCGCCGCGAGGCCGATCAGCGTCACGACCGCTCCGACGCCAACGGAGATGAGGAGCCGGGTGACGCGGAAGGGCAACCGGCCGTCTTCCTCTTTCAGCTTCGGCCAGAAGACGAAGCACAAGAGGAACAGGGCGGTGGAGATCGTTTCCACCACGAACTGCGTGAGCGCCAGGTCCGGCGCGCGGAAAATGATGAAAAACAGAGCCACCAGGAATCCGATGGCGCTCAGCGCGATGATGGACGCGATCCGCGAGCGGGCGAACAGCATATAGACGGCGGAAGCGACAACGGAGCCGCCCAGCGCATACTCGTACGGAAGGATCGGCGACAGGTCCGAGAAGTCGAACCGAAGGGCCTGCAGGGCGATCAGCGCGCCTCCGGCCAGAAGGATCAGAAAGCCAAAGATATACGCGAAGTAGTGCCCGGTGAACCCGGTCATGTACAAACGCGTGAATTTCAGGGAAATCCGCTCCATGCCGGCGAGCGTCCAGTCGAAAAGCCGGTTCAGCGTCCATCTCCAGGGAACGAAATCCCGGACCCGTTCCAGCCACCGCCGGCGGCGGTACAGGTACGCCCCGATGAGGACGACGCCCGCGGTCATTCCGACTTCGGCGGTAAAGCCGTGCCACGGGGCGATATGGACGTGGAACCCGTCCGCCGCCTCCGCCGTCTGCGGCAGGATCGCCCGCATGGACGGCTCCAGGATCGTGCCGGACAGGATGTTTGGGGCGAAAAACAGGAGGACGACCGCCGCGGCAAGAACGGACGGCGATATGAGCATCCCGATGGGCGCCTCATGCGGCGGCTTGTCCGGCAGCTCTTCCGGCTTGGGGCCGGTGAACACCCGGAAGACGAGAATCATGCAGTAGACGAAAGTCAGCACGCTGGCGAGCCAGGCGACGGCGGGAAGCAGCAACGTCCAGCCTTCCAGCGTCCGGTAGGCGGCCAGCATGCCGGTGAAGAACATTTCCTTGCTGAGGAACCCGCTGAACGGCGGCAGGCCCGCCATCGAGAAGGCGCCGATCACGGTCAGGGTGAAGGAGACGGGCATCATGGCCGCAAGCCCGCCGAGCCTGCGGATGTCGCGCGTGCCGAGCTCGTGGTCCAGAATCCCGATGACCATGAACAGGCAGCCCTTGAAGACGGAATGGTTGATGAGATGGAACAGGGCGGCGGCGACGGCCCCCGAAAGGAGGATCGCCCGTCCGTGCTCCATGTGCGGGGTCAGGGCCATCGAACCGATGCCGAGCAGGCTCATGATCAGCCCCAGCTGGCTGACCGTGGAGAAGGCCAGCATGGCCTTCAGGTCCACCTGACGGATGGCCGTGAACGATCCCCAAAGCAGCGTCAGGAGGCCGACGATCACAATACTCCAGGACCATTCCGGATGTCCGCCGAAGATGGGCGTCAGGCGGGCGACCAGGTAGATGCCGGCCTTGACCATGGTGGCCGAATGCAGGTAGGCGCTGATCGGGGTCGGCGCTTCCATCGCGTCCGGCAGCCAGATGTGGAAGGGGAACTGGGCCGATTTCGCAAATGCGCCCAGCAGGATGAGCGCCATGGCAGGCAGGAACAGGGGATGTTCCGCCAGCGTATCGGCCAGGGCGATCGTCTCGCGGATGCTGTACGTGCCCGTGGCCGCCCGAAGCATCAGCATGCCAAGCAGCATCGCGAAGCCGCCGGTCATCGTGATGAGCAGGGACTTGAGGGCGCCGTAACGCGAATTTCTCCGCTGGTACCAGTAGGCGATCAGCAGGAACGACGAAATGCTGGTCAGTTCCCAGAACGTATAGAGCGCCAGCATGTGGTCCGACAGGACGGCCCCGAGCATGGAGCCCATGAAGAGCAGGAGATAGACGTAGAAATTATGCAGGGCTTCCCGCTCTTTGGACAAATAGAAGATGGAATACAGGACCACCAGGCATCCCATGCCGGTGATGAGCAACGCGAACAGGAGGGAGAGGCTGTCCAGCACGATCGCGAATTCGATGTCCAGCCGGGGGATCCATGCCGCCGACTGCACGACGATGTCTTCCGGAGCGTCTATGGGATAATATCGGACAAAAAAGCCGAACAATAGCAGGGGTACGGCCAGCACGAACCAGCCGGTGTGCACGCGGTGCAGGTATTTGAAAAGTATCGGAACGATCGTGGCGAAGGCGAAGGGAAGGAATATCGCGACAATGATCGGCGACACCTTGCACCCCCCTGAGCGACGTGCTATTCTATATGAAGTGTTTCGAGTCGGCAATGTGCGTGCGGCATGGCGCCGTTGACAACCCACCGTGGTAATTGTACCTTATATTTAATGCTCGCATCAACGAAAACGAGGACCGACCCCGTCCGTGGATCTACCCCGTCTCACGGCATGCGGGCAATGAGGTGAACCGATAAATTGAAAAGCACGAAAATGGATGAACGCATCCTCGTATGCGTTTACTACGGGCCGAACGGGGAGCGGCTCATCACCAGGGGCTGCAAGCTAGCCGACATGCTGGAATGCCCGTTGTACATTCTGACCATCGATCCGAATCCGAAGGACGAGTGGGACATCGAGAAAATCCACTACGTCACCCGGTGGAAGCAACTGGCGGACGAGCACGGCGCCGAGTTCATCATCAAGTACAACGAGAAGCGCCCCGTGGCCAAGGTGATCGGCGAAGTCGTCCGGCAGAAGGGCATCACCCAGGTGATCATCGGCCAGACGGCGAAGAGCCGCTGGGAGGAGATCACCAAGGGATCGTTCATCAACACCCTGCTGAACGAAATTCCGTACGTCGACCTGCACATCGTGTCGATCTCCCGGGAACTGAAGAACCGGGAAGGCTTCTACGAGAAGGGAATCCGCGCCTACATCGTGCGGGACGACAAAGGGTACAAACTGTGCTTCAACCACACGCACCATGACGTGGACTGGCACGCAGGCATCTTCTACAAGGAAGTCGGCACGGACTTCAACAACGGCATCTTCAAGTTCATCAAGGGCGACCGGGAAATCGAAGTCCACGTCGTCGACGACTACGTGAAGGAAAACATCGACGAAATGTGAGGAAGGGGAGCCCCGCATTCCGCGGCGGTTCCTCTTTTTTATTTTTTGACCAAATCGCGTTCCCGGCTTCGTAAGACGGCGAGATTAGGTAATTGATCACGGTTTCCGTCGGATGTTTGGTACTTTTTGCATATCTTTGCCTGTCAAAGGCGGGAAAAAATATGGTAATATAGTCTCATAAGGCAATGACAGGGCCCATGCGGGCATTGCCAGCTGCCGTGTTTCCGATGTGCAAGGGTTGGATCTCGACTTGATGACCTACAAACTCGAGCTTGCGAACTGCGCCGGGTGCGGCAAAATGTTCCGGCATGAAGGTTTGGCCATCAAACTGTGTCCCGATTGCATCCAGGAGCATGAAGAAATGCTGCGCAAGGTGAAGGAAACCATCCTGTCCAATCCCGGCTTGAACGCCTACGAGGTCAGCAAGAGGAGCGGCGTGTCCTATTCGCTCATCCTGGATTGGATCAAGGACGGCCGGCTGGAAAGGTAGGACGGACGGCGAAAACGCCCGGATGGCATGGTACATACATACATACATACATAC
>DATCLN010000157.1:0-3577 GCA_036563895.1 Paenibacillaceae bacterium | reverse complement strand
GTTCCCTCGCCCACATCCGCACGGTCAAGGCGTACGATACGCAGCGGTACATGCGGCTGGATCCCTACACCCGCCGCAACCTGGAACTGACGGAGACGATCCGCGACCGCTCCCGAAAAGGGTCCCTCCTCTGGCTGCTGGATCGGACGCGCACGGCGATGGGGGCCCGCATGCTGCGCCGCTGGCTCGACCAGCCGCTGCTCGACCCGAAGGCCATCGACGAGCGGCTGGACGCCGTCGAAGCCCTGCACGGCAACTGGCTGCAGCGCGCCGAGCTGCGCCGGGAACTGGCGGAAATCTACGACCTGGAGCGGCTCGTCGGCCGCGTCGCCTACGGGACGGCGAACGCCCGCGATCTGAACGCGCTGCGGCATTCGCTGGAGCGGATTCCGGCCGTGCGGGAAATTCTCGCCTCGCTGGAAGGATCCCCGCTGGCGCGCCTGGCGGAGACGATGGACCCGTGCGCGGACGTGGCCGAGCGGATCGCGCAGGCCATCGCCGACGATCCTCCGGCGACGCTTCGGGAAGGCGGGCTCATCCGGCCGGGCTTCGATCCGAAGCTGGACGAGCTGCGGGAAGCGAGCCGCAGCGGCAAGCAATGGATCGCCGACCTTGAGCGGCGGGAGCGGGAAGCCACCGGCATCAAATCGCTGAAGGTCGGCTACAACAAGGTGTTCGGCTATTATCTGGAAGTGACCAAGGCCAATCTCGCGGCGCTGCCGGAAGGGCGTTACGAGCGCAAGCAGACGCTGGCCAACGCGGAGCGGTTTGTCACGCCCGAGCTCAAGGAAATGGAAGCCCGCATCCTGGAGGCGGAAGAGCGGCTGGTCGACCTGGAATACGAGACCTTCCTGGCCATCCGGGAGGAAGTGGCGCGGCAGATACCACGGCTGCAGCGCCTGGCGGAGCAGATCGCCGCCCTCGACGTGCTGCAATCCTTCGCCGAGGTGGCCGGCGAACGGCGATACGTCCGGCCGCGCTGGTCGTCCGGGTTCGACCTGCGCATCGAAGGCGGCCGGCATCCGGTGGTGGAGGCGCTGTCCGAAAACGAACCGTTCATCGCCAACGACACGGTGCTCACGGAGAAGGACGGCTGGATGCTGCTGATCACCGGGCCGAACATGGCCGGCAAGAGCACCTACATGCGGCAGGTGGCGGCCATCTGTATCCTGGCGCAGATCGGCTCCTTCGTCCCGGCGAAATCCGCCGAACTGCCGATCATCGACCGGATCTTCACGCGGATCGGAGCTGCGGACGATCTCACCGGCGGACAGAGCACCTTCATGGTGGAAATGAAGGATATCCGGGTGATGACCGAGCAGGCGACCCGGCAAAGCCTGGTCATCATCGATGAACTCGGCCGGGGCACGTCGACGGACGAAGGAATGGCCATCGCCCAGGCCGTTATCGAATACGTGCACGACAGGATCGGCTGCAAGGCCCTCGTTTCGACGCATTACCACGAACTGGCCCGGCTGGAGCAAAGCCTCCCCGCGCTGCGCAACGCGCGCATGGCGGTGAAGGAAAGCGGGGACACCGTCACGTTCCTGCGCAAGCTGGTGCCGGGCGCGGCCGATTCCAGCTACGGCATCTATTGCGCGCGCCTGGCCGGCGTGCCGGAATCCATCGTAAGCCGGGCCTATGAGTTGCTGCGGCAAAAGGGGTCGAACGCGGCGAAAGCGGCGAACGGCTCCGCATCGGCCGAAGCGTGGCGGACGGCGCCGGACGAAACCGCGCCCGCGCGGAGCGAAGCGGCGGCAACGCGGGACGGAACTGCGGCCGCGTGGAACGAAGCGGCTTCGCGGGACGGACCCGCAGGCGCGTGGAATGAACAAGCGGCGGTTCAGGATGGTACCGCGACCGGCGAAACGGCGACAGTGCGGGACGGTGCCGCGGCCGTGTGGAACGAAGCGGCAGCGTTGGACGGTCCCGCGGTTGGGTCCGGGACGGCGGAACCGGTGCAGCTGGCGATGTTCGCGGACGTGCCGGCGTCCGGACCGAAGGGACGCAAGGCCTTGAGCCCGCGCGAGCAGCGGGTTCTGCAGCGCCTTCGCAAGCTGGACGTGCTGCGCATGACGCCGCTGGAGGCCCTGGCATGGTTGAACGACGCGAAAAACGAACTCACGGAGAGCGGGGATGGAACATGACACGGAGGTTGATCACGCGCCTGGCCGCATGGCCGCTGATCCTGGCGCTGCTGTTTTCCGGCGCCGCGGCCGGCGCACCGGCGGCGCATGCCGAAACGGCGCAGCAGGTGGAGGAAGTTCGCCAGCTTCTCGAAAGATACCATCTGAGCCGGCCTGACGAGTCCGCGCTGAACCGCGCGGCCATCGAAGGCATGATCCTGGCGCTGGGCGACCCGTACACGGAGTATCTGTCCCCGGAGGAGTGGGAAGCGTTCCAGAACGACCTGGAACAGGAATATGTCGGGATCGGCGTCTATCTGACGATTCACAACCAGGCCGTTTACGTCACCGATGTCATTCCGGATTCTCCTGCCGAGAAGGCGGGCATCCGGCCGGGCGACACCATCCTGGAAGTGGACGGGGAAGCGGTGCGCACGACGGATGAGGCGAGAAACCGGCTGCTCGGGAAAGCGGGGACGAGCGTAGAGGTCAAGGTGCTGCGGGACGGCCGGGAGCTGACCATCCGCGTCCCCCGGCAGCTCATCCGGCTGGCCTCCGTCAGCGGACAGCCGATGGGGGACGGCGTCGGGTATCTGGCGCTCACCGGATTTACCAGCGATGCGCCGGCGCTGTTTGCGGAACGGCTCCAGCAGCTGGAAAGCGGCGGGCTCAAGGCGCTCATCGTGGACCTGCGCAACAACGGCGGCGGTTACATCGAAGCGGCGCAGAAGATCGCCTCCCATTTCGTCAGGGAAGGCGTGCTGGCCCACATGATCAACCGCGACGGAGCGGATACTCCTCTTACCGTCAGCGGAACCCCGCGGTCTTATCCGGTGGTCCTGCTGGTGAACGAGGTGACGGCCAGCGCCGCCGAACTGTTCGCCGGAGCCCTGCAGGATTACGGCGTCGCCAAACTGGTCGGCCGGCCGACCTTCGGGAAGGGGGTCACGCAGCTCTTGATTTCGCTGAGCGGCGGTGGGGTGCTGAAGGTGACCACCCAGGAATATTTGACGCCGAACAATCGGAAAGTGGAAGGCGTGGGGCTCATGCCCGACATCCCGGTCCAGGGTTCCGCGTCCCAGCTGGCCGCCGCTTTTCGGGCCGCCGGCGGCAAGACGCTGCAAATCGCCTACACCCAGGGAAGCGTCACGATCAACGGCGTGCGCACGAGGCAAACCAACGCCATTTACAACCACAACGGCACGTGGTATGTGAACGGGCACTTTGCCGCGGCGATGCTCGGCGCCGGAATCCGGTACGACGCGGCCTCCAGGACGGTGCACCTGACGCGGGGCGGCAAGACTCTGGCGCTGCGTATCGATGACAGCCGCCTTCACGTACAGAACGGCGTCAGCGCCTTCGACATCCGGACGCTGGCGGAATGGGCGCCGGAACTTCGGTGGAACGTCGAAGGGGACACGGTGAAGCTCACGCTGACCTCGGCGGGCTGA
>DATCLN010000156.1:0-6172 GCA_036563895.1 Paenibacillaceae bacterium | reverse complement strand
GCCCTTGACACCCGATATTTTCAGGCGCAAGGGCTGGTCAGCATGCTTGAATGTTACCTGGCATTTCGTTAACTCTTCAACTCTTCGGAACCGCCTGGTGCGGACCCGCATGCCAGGTGGTGTGAGAGGACGGGGGCTAGCCGCCCCCTTCTACTCGATTTTCGCCCGGCTCCTGAAGGCGGGCGGAACTTTTTTGCCTGTCAGCTCCGCTCAGGAGAGCGGGAGCTGCAGCGGATTCCATTCGCGCAGTTCCAGCGTACGCGCGCCTTCGGCCACCACCGGGTCGGCCTCGGCGAGGCGCCGGGCTTCCTCGGGGGATTCGGCGCGGTAAATGACCATGCCGCCTTTTCCGTCCGTGAACGGGCCGGCCATGACCACCTTGTTTTCCTTGTACAGCCGGTTGATGTACTCGAGATGGGCCGGGCGCACCTTGGCGTTCAATTCCGCGTCAACGATGGTGAGAATGGCTACATAGTGCATGGTTGATACGGTCTCCTTTCCGGCGGCGCAAGGGCGCTTCCGCCCGGGCCGCTTGTCGGGTTGTTTGCACTTCTAGCATTGTACACGATGGAGCGGCCCGGGGGAAGTCCATGTTGGGGGAATGCCGGTGAATATCTGTATGGACGACAGATTCCGGCACCTCGAACATCCGGTTTCCCTGCGGAAAGAGGACAAAAAAACGTAACGGATTGATGCGGATGGAGCGCCGTGGTACCATTTCAAATAAGCCTGATTTTTCCGTTTTTGGCCGGTTTCAGCGCACCCGGGAATAAATTTCTTTTCGTCCGAAGGGGGCAGATTCCGTGGCCATATCCTACCGGATCAACGCGGACGTCCGCGCGGAAGACGTGGCGGACGTGTTCAGAAGCTCCGGCATCCGCCGCCCGGTGAACGACCTCGGCCGCATCCGCACGATGCTCGAGCATGCCAATCTGACCCTCACCGCCTGGGACGGCGGGAGGCTGGTCGGGATCGCCAGGGCTTTGACGGACTTTGTCTATTGCTGCTATCTTTCCGATCTCGCCGTGCGGAAGGAATACCAGAAACAGGGCATCGGAAAGGAGCTTGTCCGGCTCCTCAGGGAACGATTGGGGGAAAAGGTCGCCATTATCCTCGTGTCCGCGCCCGAAGCGGTGGACTACTATCCCCGCATCGGCTTCGACAAATGCGACAGGGCGTTTCTTATTCCGAGGACGCAATAGATGCGGAACCAGCGTTGTCCATGAAGCATCCCGCGGTCCGCGTCTATGCGGGCCGCTTGCCGTTGCAAATCCGGGAATATCTGCCGACCTGCCGACGCCCGAAGCCGAACGGATGCCGCAGCATGCCGGCGTTGGAAGGCGGCTTGTTTGTCTTGGCGCGGAATCGGAAACGGCGAAAGGAGGAGTGACGGTGCGAGCGCGCTTGGAGGGGCGAATCGGACGAAGTCGGACCGGACGGAGGCCGGGACGGTTCCTGTGGCTGTTGCCGCTGGCGGCGCTCCTTATTGCAAGCGGTTGCAACGCATCCGGCGGCACCCCGTTCAAGGTGATCCATGAAGTAAAGGCCAAATCCGAAGAACAGGCCGATCCGGCGGCCGAGCCGCAAAGGTTCAAGGTGGCCCTGGTATCCAAAATCGCCACCATCCACTACTTCCAGGTGGCGGAGGACGGCGCCCGGGAGGCCGCGGCGGATCTGGGCGTGGAGCTCATTTCCACCGGACCGGAGGTGGCGGACGGCCCGCACCAGGAGGCGACCATCCGGGCCCTGATCGACCAGGGGGTGCACGCCATCGCCGTGGCGGCCAACGATCCCGTCGCCCTCCTGCCCGTCCTGCGGGAGGCGCGGGAAAAGGGCATCCTCGTCATGACCTGGGATTCGGACACGGTGCCGGAGGCGCGCACCCTGTTCGTCAACCAGGTCGACGGGGAAACCCTCGGACGCCGGCAGATGGATCTTCTCGCATCACTTCTGGAAGAACGCGGAGAATTCGCGATTCTGACCGGATCGAACACGGCGGCGAACCTGAACGAATGGGTCCACTGGATCAAAGTCCAGCAGCAGGAATATTACCCCAACATGAAGCTGGTCGACATCGTGGCCAACGGCGAGGACATGGAAAGGGCGTATATGCTGGCCAAAGAACTGCTCATCCGCCATCCGGATCTGGACGGCATCATCGGCATCGGATCGATCAGTCCGCCGGGCGCGGCCCGGGCGGTGAAGGAGCTGGGCAAGACCGGGCAGGTCAAGGTCGTCGGCGTTTCCACCCCGAACCTGATGCGGGAGTATCTGAAGGAAGGGGCGGCCCAGATCGTCACCCTGTGGAGTCCCAAGAAGCTGGGGTATCTCACGGTGTACATGGCCAGGGAGCTGCTCCTCGGCAACATGCCGTACGACGGCCAAAGGGTTCCCAAAGTCGGCAACATTCGCGTAAAGGATGACATGGTGATCATGGGCGAACCGCTGGATTTTACAAAGGACAACGTGGATGAATATGACTTTTAGATCGTTTTTCACCCGCTACCGCTTTACATCCAAGCTCATGATCGCCTATCTGCTGCTGACGGTCATCCCGATGTCCCTGCTCGGCTACATCTCGTACCGGCAATACACCCAGTCCATCGAAAACCAGGTGGGCCGCTACATTCCCGGTCTGCTGCGGCAGGCCATGGACAAGATCGACCTGAAGCTGGAAGAATTCCAGAACACGGTCGACCTGATCTACAATTCCGACGAAATCGTCTCGATTCTGCGGCTGGGTCCCCCGTCTGCGGAGTCCCCGCAGTCCCGCCTGCTGCAGGACCGCTACACCGTGGAAAACTACCTGTCCAGGGTTTATCTGAGCAGCAACTACAAGGACATTCTGGGCGTGTTCATCCTGTCCAAGGGCCGGATCTTCCAGCAGGCCAAGCTGGCGTACGAAGGGTTCGAACCGGAATCGATTCTGCGGGGCGTCGGGGAAAACGACCGCGGCCACGACCGCATCATCCTGCCCTACGAAACGAACCTGCGGTTCGAGGGCAACCCGCCCTATTTGCTGCTCGTCCGGGACATCGGCGACTTCGACAACCGCACGACCCTTGGCACGATGGTCATCGCGGTGACCCTGTCGTTCATCGGCGAGGTACTGGACGAACTGGACGGCGGCGAACAGGCCGAGCTGTGGCTGATGGACGAATCGGGCCTGATCGTATACCATCCGGATTCTTCCCGGATCGGCACCCGCTACGCGGAGGCGGCCCTGTTTCCCCTGACCGACGGCAGCTTCAAGCGGGACCGGCCCGTCAAGGAGCTGTACGGCGTCAGCAAGTCGCCGGAAAACGGGTGGATGCTCGTCTACCGCATTCCGGTCCGGGGGCTCACCGCTGAAACCGAAGGCGTCCGCCAGGCGACGATTGTGGCCTTCGTCCTGTTCGCGGCGGTAACGGGGGCCATTTCCCTCCTGATCGCCTGGCGGTTCACCCGTCCGCTCAACCGGCTGAGCAAGCTGATGGTGGACGTGCAGCGGGGCAATTTCGAAGTGGACATGAAAATCGACAGCCGGGACGAAGTGGGGCTTCTGGCGCACCGGTTCAACGCCATGGTGAAACGAATCCGCGAACTCATCCTGGAAAACTACCAGATGGAGCTAAGGCAGCGGGAAGCCGAGTGGTACGCGCTGCAGTTCCAGATCAACCCGCATTTCATGTACAACACGCTGGAGACCATTTCCGTGGCGGTGGAGCTGGGCGAAAAGGAAAAGGTGGTGGACATGGTGGCGCTGCTCGGCCGGATGCTGCGGTTCTCCCTGGACAACAGGCGGCGGATCGTGCCCATCGCCGAGGAACTGCAGCACGCCGAGGATTTCCTGCGAATCCAGAAATACCGGTTCGAGGACGCGCTGGAGTACGACATCCGCTGCGACGTGGAATCCGCCCGCTACGGCACGCTGAAGGTCATCCTGCAGCCGATTCTGGAAAACAGCATCAAATACGGTCTGGAGCATCGGCAAAAAGTGCGCATCGAGATGATCATCACCCAGCTGGACCCCGCCGACGGCCATCCGGGGGGCATCCGCATCGTCATCCGGGACGACGGCATCGGCATGAGCGCCGAACGGCTGGCGGAAATCCGCGGGCTCCTGGCCGAGACGGCGGTGGTGAGGCGCGACGCCCACTTCGGGCTCGCCAACGTGCATTCCCGCATCGAGAGCCGGTTTGGCAAGCCGTACGGGCTGAGCGTCGAAAGCGAGGAAGGCAAAGGAACCACGGTGATCGTGGAAATTCCGGCTTTGCCCATGGAGGAGGTGGCGGCATGACAGGAGAGCTGCGCGCGGTGGTGGTGGAAGACGAACCGATGATCCGCCGCGGCATCGCCCGGATGGTGGCGGAGTGCGGCGGCCGCTGGACGGTGGCGGGCACGTTCGCCAACGGCGGGGAAGCCCTGGAATACCTCAAGACGCCGGGCGTCCGGATCGACCTCCTGGTGACCGACGTCAAAATGCCGATGATGGACGGACTCACCCTGATCAAGGAGGCAAAGCGGTACCAGCGGTTCCTGCCCCTGGTGGTGAGCGGCTACGACGATTTCGAATACGTCCGCACGGCGCTGCGGGAAGGCGCCATCGATTACATCCTGAAACCGGTCAACCGGGGGCTTTTCCGGGAGCAGATGAAGGAAATCGAGCGGAAAATCACGCTGCAGAAACGGCAGGAAGAGCTGGCGGCCCTGAGAAGCCTGGCGGGCGGCGCCGGCCGGACGGCGGAGGAAGGCGCGGCCGCGCTGTTTCCGGCGGGGACTTACCGGCTCCTGCTCGTCTCGCCGGACGAACCGCCCCTCAGGATGCGGAACTATTCGCCGCGGGACTGGGCCCTGGTGAGATACGCGCTGCAGAACATCGCGGAAGAGTCCGCGGAAATGCACGCGGGAGCCGGAAACGCCTGGGTCTGGGAGGAGGAGCGGGAACGGATCTGGATGCTGGTGCGGGAGCCGGTCGACGCGGAGGCGCTGGCGGAGTTCGTCCGTTCCGCCGTTTTGCGCTTCCTTGGGCTCACGGTGACGGTGGCCGTCGGCGGCGCGTTAGACGATCTGAACCGGCTGTCCGAGGAACGAAGCCGGGCTCTCTCCCTGCTGTACCTTCGCCTTTCCCGCGGCGGCAACCGGGTGTTCCTCGCCGACCGCCTGCCGGCCGCTTCCGACCGGGGCGTTCCTTCCGGGCTGGTGCGCATCGGGCATCGCCTTCGGCTCGCCGTCGGACGGGATCCCGAGGAAGTGACCGCCGGGCTGCTTCACGAATATCTGGACGCCCTTCGGACCCTGGATCATCCCGAAGCCGTCCGTCAGGCCCTTTCCTATCTGGTCTCGCTGCTTTCCGGCCTGACCCTGGAAGCCGGGCTGGAGCGGACCGCATCCCGGGAAATCTCGGAGCTGGCGCGGGAGCTGCAGCGGGGGGCGGTCAACCTGGCATGGCTGGAAAAGCGGCTGAACCGGGTGACGGCCCTCGCCGGCGCCGCGATGAGGGGACGGCGGGAGGACCGCAGCCGGCCGCCGGTCGAACGGGTGAAAGACTGGATCCGCCTGCACCTGTCGGAATCGCTCACCATCCAGGCGATCGCGGCGCAGATCCCGATGAACCCCACCTATTTCAGCGAATGGTTCAAGGCGCATACCGGGGAAACCGTGCTGGACTTTGTCACGCGCCTGCGCATGGAGGAAGCGGCCCGGTTGCTCGCCGATCCCGGAAGCAGGCTGGGCGACGTCGCCGCCGCGGTCGGCTACCGGGACGTGAAACATTTCAGCCGCCAGTTCAGGAAGCACTTTGGCCTGCTCCCTTCGGAGTACCGCCAGCGGATCGGGACCTTGGGCGAATGAGACGAGGCACCTGCCGACGACGCACCTGACGACGAGGACCTGCCGATTGAACCACCGGACGATGAGGCACCCGCCGAAAGGGCGGGCATTTTTTTTGCACAAAAACCGAAAATCGTCCCCCTGACCCGAAAATCCTCTCCTCCGCCGGACGCTCCAAAACTTTTACAATGGGAATCCAAAGAAGTCCAGCGGTAAGATGTCAAGTCCCTGATTCGTGAAAATTGGAAATTTTTTTGGCCTTAAAGCGCTCGAGTCAGGTAAATTGGCAACACCAAACCAAACCCAGTCGAAAATCAGGATGATTTCCAGATTTTAACTGGGAATTTGTTGAAGGATTTGG
>DATCLN010000155.1:0-4874 GCA_036563895.1 Paenibacillaceae bacterium | reverse complement strand
CGGTTTGCCGGCCGCGTTCCGCGGTGAGGGCGTTCACGGCCACTTTGGCTCCCTTTTCTGCGAACATGACGGCGGTGATCCGCCCGATGCCGGCTCCGGCCCCGGTCACCAGCACAACTTTATCGGCAAAATTCATCCCATGCTCATCCCTTTCCAAAGATCCAATCGGGAATCACCAGCACCAGTTCCGGCACGAAGATGACCCCGACCACGACGAGAACGATGGCCAGGAGCAACAGCCACGATTCCTTGAGGTAATTCCAGATTTTCGTGTCAAAAATGGAGCAGACGATATACATGACCACGCCGACGGGCGGCGTGAGCAATCCGATGGTCAGCGTCAGGACCATGACGATGCCGAAATGCACCAGGTCGATCTCCAGCGCTTTGGCCACGGGAATCAAAATGGACGTCAGCAGCAAAATGAGCACCGTGGAATCCATGAACATGCCGGCGACGAGCAGGAACACCACGATGACCAGCATGACGACCCACGGGATGTCGGAAATGCCGACGACGAATTCGGCGATCCGCTGCGGAATCCGTTCCCAGGTGAGGCCGTAGCTGAAGGGCCCCGTCATGGCGATGAGCAGCATGATCATGCCGATGTCCATCGCCGTGTGTTCCAGGGTTTTCACAAACTTTTTCCAGGTCAGTTCCCTGTACACGAGCAGGCCGATGACGATGGCGTATACGCAGGCGAAGGCGCCGGCCTCCGACGGGGTGAAAATGCCGAAGCGCAGACCGACGATGAGAATGATGGGAAACAGAAACGCCCAGATGCAATCGAAGAAGGTGACGACGATTTCCTTGGGCGGGGCCATTTTTTCCCGTTCCGGCTTGTAGCCTTTCACCCGGGCGGTAATGGCCACCGCGGTCATGAGGAACAGGGTCATGAGCAGCCCCGGGAGGATCCCCGCGGCGAACAGCCGTCCGATGGACACTTCGCCGATGCTGCCGTACAGGACCAGTCCGATGCCCGGCGGGATCATGGTGGTGATCAGGGCGCTGGTGCCGATGACCCCCGCCGAGAACCCCCTCGAGTATCCGCGTTCGATCATGCCCGGACCGAGCACCCGGCCCAGCATGGTGGCGTCGCCGATGGCGGAGCTGGTGATGCCGCCCATCATGGTCGCCAGCACCATGTTCACCTGCGCCAGCCCGGCCCGCAGATGGCCGGCGAGCACCGATGCCAGCTTCATCAGCCGGTGGGTGATCCCCGTTTCATTGAGCAGATTGCCCGCGAAAATGAACAGCGGGATCGCCAGCAGCACGAAGCTTTGCGTCTGGGAGAGGACGATCTGCACGGGCATGGTCAGCTTCAGCGTGGGCTGCTGCAGGAAAAAAACAAAGGCCGAAATCCCGATGGCAAAGGCGACGGGCATGCCCATGAGCATAAACAAAAAGAACAGGATGATGACGAGTGTCATGATTCAGTCCTCCACGAGCCGAAGATGCGTGTCACAGAAGCTCCCCGCTGCCGTCGCTGCCTTCGGGCTTTTTGATGCCGGCCGCTCCGCCCTTGATCAGCTCCCTGATCTTCAGAACGGCCGTCGTAAGCATCAGCATGCAGCCGATGGGCACGCTTATGGTCACCCACGTGTAGCTGAAGCCGGGGATTCCCTGGAACGTTCTCAGCCGGGTGGTGTAGGAAAGGTAGAAACCGTAGACGATCATGACCGCCAGGAAAACGATGATAATGGCGTAGTTCAGGATTTTCAGATACAACTGATACTTCGGCGGCAAACGATCCATGAGCACGTTGATGCTGATCAGCCGGTCTTTGCGCATGGCCGCGTCGGCGCTGAGAAAAACGGCCCAGGCAAAAAGAAAAGTCGCCATGTCCACCGCCCAGGCGATCGGATGGTCCAGCGTCCGGGCCACGGCGGATGCAAACACCAGCGCCGTCAGGACGGCCAGCGCGAATTTGGCGATCCACATTTCGGCCTTGCCGATGGCTTCGTAGATTTTCATGATGACCGACACTACCGTCCACCTCCCGTTTGACAGCCGCCGGACCGGTCATGCGGGGGTTGCGCTTCCGCCCCTCCTCCCCCGGGGGGGACGGAAGCGCAGGCGACCCCGTGGCAGCCCGAAGGCAGCCGTCAGGATTTGCCGAGTTCTTTGTAGAGCTGTTCTTTGACCTGGACGAGATTGAGCTTTTCGTAGGCGGCCTGGCCGGCTTGCCGGAACGCGGCAACGTCAACGTCGGTGATGATTTCCATGCCTTTGCTTTGGACTTCCTGCTTGATTTGTTCGACCTCCTGCTCCATGAGCCGGGAGGTTTCCATGCCGGCGCGGTCCGCTTCTTCGACCAGGATATCCTGATATTCTTTCGGCAGACTGTCAAAGAATTCCTTGCTGATGATCTCGAAGTTGATGAGCAGGATGTGGCCGGTTTCGCTGATATACTTGGCGACTTCCCACAGCTTGCCGCCGGTCACGTTCCGGTACACCAGCTCGGCGCCGTCGACGGCACCCTGTTGCATGCCGACGTACATGTCGCCGAACGACATCGCCACCGGCGTCGCACCCAGGGCGCGGACGGACTCCTGCCAGATGGGCGCGCCGGGGGTGCGGATGCGCAGGCCGTTCAGATCGTCCGGGGTGCGGATCGGCTTGTTGGTGATCATGTGCCGCAGGCCCTGCACCCAGCTGAAGGACAGCACCTTGATGCCGTGTTCGTCTTCCAGCTGTTTCAGCCAGTTTTGGACCGTCGGAAGCTCTTTGAGCTTTTGCACTTCCTCCAGCGTTTCCACGAAGTAGGGGCCGTTCATCACGGCGATGTCCGGCACGTACATGCCCAGGCGCGCGGAGTCGGTGTTCTGGCCGACGTTGACGCCGGACTTGATCTGTTCGATGATGTCTTCCTCAACGCCCAGCTGCGCGCTGTGGAACACTTCGATGACCAGGCCGCCGTTGGTTCTTTCCTTCACCCGTTCGGCCCACTTCAGGAACCCTTGGTGGAAAGGCTCCGATTCGGAAAGCACGTGGTTGAACTTCAGGACGTAGGTTTTGTCGGGCTTTTGGGTGCTGGCGCTGCTGCCGCCGCCACCTCCGCCGCTGCTGCTGCTGGAGCTGCTGCTTCCGCTGCTGCTTCCGCCGGAGCTGCCGCCTCCGCTTCCGCCGCCGCCCGATCCGGACCCGCCGCAGGCGGCGAGCAGGCCGAGGATGAGCACCAGAGCGGAAAGGACGGCAATCATCTTCCTGACCTTCATGCAACATCTCCTCCCTGTAGGTTTTTCCCCTTTGTGCCGACTCTTTGAACCGACCGAACTCACGCCAGAACGCCCGGGAACGCCTGAGACAGGGCCCGCTCTCCGCTTGCGCCGTCACCTCCTTGACGTTGACATCCCTGCAGGGTTTGGATGCGTTTTCAACGGGAAGGGTTTATGGCCACGAATGAATCGGTTTGATCGCAAGGGATGGTTTAATCGTTTAGATTGTTGGGAACAAGAAAACGCCGGTGTCTAATCGATTAGATAGATCGCAAGGGAAAAAACGCCGGGTTGTATCAAACGGAGTTTTTGGCCTTGGGTTTCCCCGCCGCCGCGGCGGAACCGCCGCAGGTCTTGCGCACGACCAGCTCCACGGGAAGAATGACGGTGCGCGGTTCCAGGTTCCGGTCGGCCATCCGGCTGAACAGCATTTCCGTGGCCAGCATGCTCATTTCGTGCCTCGGCACGCGGATCGTCGTCAGCTGGATGTTGCGCAGGCCGGAGAAGAACAGGTCGTCGAACCCGATCACCGCCAGGTCTCCCGGAACGGAGACCCCCATGTCCTTGGCCGCGTCCAGGACGCCGTAGGCACCGAGATCGGTGAGGCAGAGGATGGCGGTCGGGCGCTTGCGGGGCGGAAGCTGAAGCAGCATCCGCGCCACCTGGTAGCTTGGTTCGTACAGCCCCTGCCCCGAGGTGAGCCATTCCCGGTACACCCGGATCCCGGCCTCTTTCATCGCGTGGAGGTAGCCTTCCACGCGGGTCTCGTTGATGTAGGAATGCTTCACGCCGCTGACGAAGGCGATCCTGCGATGGCCGAGGCTCATGAGATATTGGACCGCCATGATGGCGCCGTTGCGGTTGTCCGCGGCCACCGAATCCACCTTCAGCCCTTCGAGCAGACGGCTGGCCAGGACGAGCGGATAGCCTTCCTTCAGGAGCTGTTCGATTTCGTCCCGGTTCTCCGGCAGCGCCGAGGTGATGACCGCGCCGTCCACCCGGCCGCCGCGGAGCTGTTTGAGCGCTTCGTGCAGCTTCACGCGGTCGTCGTCGGTGTTGACGATGTTGACCGTATAGCCGTGTTTCAGCGCCACCTGCTCGCAGGCTCTGGCCAGGTCGGGATAGAACGGGTTGGTGATGTTGGAAACGATCAGGCTGATCGCGTTGCTTTTCTGGATGCGCAACCCCCGCGCCACGGCGTTGGGAACGTAGTTCAGTTCCTTGATGGCTTCCAGCACGCGTCTCCTTTTGTCCTCGTGCACCCAACGCGTATTGTTGATGACGTAGGAGACGGTTGCGACAGATACCCCCGCCTTTCTTGCGATATCTTTGATGGTGGCCATGTTTGATCTCCTATCCAGCGACGATGACAACAAGCGATGTATACGCTTTCATCTTATTCTGATTGTAATTCTAAACGATTAGATGGATGCTGTCAACGGGTTATTGAAACGTTTTTCTCGAAGCGGCGGGCGGTCGTGCTCCGGCCGGAGCCACCGGACGAACTGAAGCGGTGGCTGGCCTATTTCGACCGGTACTGGGACGAAAAGCTGGCTAGCCTGAAAAATTTCGTGGAATCGGACCAGGATGGACGGACGCGCGGCGCCGCCCCGGTCAAAATCAAATGAGATCCGCGCTGTGCACCGAACCCAAGTA
>DATCLN010000154.1:0-18637 GCA_036563895.1 Paenibacillaceae bacterium | reverse complement strand
GTGCTGCACAGGAGCTTCCTCCTCTTGGTGCGTGTTTCAGCAAATTCACATTTTCACATTACCAGGGGAGAAGCTCTTTTTCTATGTTCGCTTTTTCCAGACTTTACCCCCACGCAAATTTTACTCTAACGAAAGAATGATTGATAATATCAAATAAAAAGACCATATTCGTAAAAAACAAACGAATACGGTCATAAATGAGTTTCCAATAAGGATTCGCCAAGCAAATGGCGAGAATTAATCGACAGTCTCAGTTTTTTCCGCAAAGCAGGAACCCGATCTCCGGTTGGAGAAAATAGCCGGGAGGAAAAGAAATGGAGGTATGAAGCGTGCTGAAAGGCATTCCCCCTCTTTTGTCCCCGGAGTTTCTGAAAGTGCTCGCGGAAATGGGCCACGGCGATGAACTGGTGATCGCGGACGCCAATTTCCCGGCGGCCAGCACGGCGCAGCGCCTGATCCGCTGCGACGGCCACAAGGCCACGGACGTGCTCGAAGCCGTCCTGACGCTCATGCCGCTGGACGCGTTCGCGGAGAAGCCGGCGGCGCTCATGCAGAAGGTGCCGGGCCACAACGTGGAGACGCCCATCTGGGACCGCTTCCGGGAAATCATCGCCGAAAAGGCCGGTTTCGAAGACCCGTTCGAAATGGTGGAGCGCTTCGCGTTCTACGAGCGGGCGAAAAAGGCCTATGCCGTCGTGGCGACGGGCGAAACCGCCCTCTACGGCTGCATCATCCTGAAAAAGGGCGTTCTGTAATCTCCCTCACGTCAACGCTCCGGGCGGCCGGCCCTGTCATCCCCGTAAATGCCGCCCGGCCGCCCGCGGCGCTTTTTCTCCGACTTGTCTGTCATGTTATCCCCTCGGTTCGGGAAGGTACGCCTGGTTGGCAGCCATATCCTCTACCTCGAATGCGTTCCCTTGCAATGTTATCCCTTCCGCTCAGGAGAGATCCGCTGAAGCGGCTTGTCCTGAAAACAGCTTCTCCAGACGGCCTTTCCCGGTACATGGAGCGCTTCCTTGGCTGCTGCAACATGCCGCATCTTTTGCTTCTTACGTCACGCGAGGCTTTTTCCTGGCTGCACCCGGTACACCGGACGCTTCCTTGCAATGTTATCCCCTTGGCTCAGGAAAGGGATCTGTTGAATCGCGCAAAATGTCCATATGCCTGGAGCAAGCGGTTGCGCCGGAAATCGGGCAGCCGCCCGGAATCTTCCTGAGCGAAAGGGAGCAGATTGCAAGGGATTGGCCGAGACGCTCCCCTGGGCGAAAGAGAGCGGATGGCATGAGGCTGCGTGGTGCTGGCCGATCATGTGTTCCTGAGTGAAGGGGAGCAGATTGCAAAGGGGCTGCCGAAATATTCCCTCAACCGAGGGGGCAAAGGCGGCAGAGGGAGGGCCAAAACGCGTTCCTGAGCGAAGGGGAGAAGATGGCAAGGGACGGGGAAAGGGTTGTTTTACGCAAAAAGAATGGCAGGGGTACCGCCATGGAGGGAACACCGCGGCGGAGCACCCTGCCGTGTGCACCGATCGATCTTAACGTTTGCCGGACGCTTCCAGGAACGCCTGGACGTAAGCGCGGGCTTTTTCGGCCACCAGATCGAAGTTGCCGGTTTTCTGGGCTTCCCTGGTCAGATCGGAGCCGATGCCGACGGCAAATGCGCCCGCCTTGATCCAGTCGGCGAGATTGGCCAGGCTGACGCCGCCGGTGGGCATCAGGTTGGCCTGCGGCAGCGGCCCGTGGATCGCCGGGATGATCGACGGGGAAAAGAGGTTGCCGGGAAACAGCTTGACCACATCCACGCCCAGCTCCAGCGCGGCCGTGATTTCCCCGATGGTCATCACGCCCGGCATGACCGGCACCCGGTACCGGTTGCACAGCATGACCGTTTCGCGGTTCAGACTGGGCGAGACGACGAACTCCGCCCCGGCCATGAGGGCCGCCCGGGCCGTTTCGGGGTCGAGCACCGTGCCCGCGCCGATGACCGCGTAATTGTCCGCTTCCGGATCCTCGCTCTGGTAGCGGCGGGACAGCGTTTTGACGGCTTCCAGCGCGCGCGGCACCGTCATGGTCACCTCGACGACGCGGATGCCGCCTTCGATGGCCTTTTCCGCCAGTTTCACCACTTCTTCCGCGGAGTTTCCGCGCAGCACGGCGACGACGCCCGCATTCCGGATCTGAAGCAGAAGCCGGTACTTTTTCATGATGGGACGCCTCCTGCTTAAGGGTTTCAGCGCTCGATGTGGCGGGTGCGGCCAAGCGCCTGTTCGACTTCGCGCAGGTGGGGCAGCGATTCCCAGTCGCCCTCCGCCTGCACCGCAAGGGCGCCGGCGATGGCCGCCAGTTCGACCGCCTTGTCCAGCGGGCCGCCGTTCAAGACGCCGGCGAGAAAGCCGGCGGCGAAACCGTCGCCCGCTCCGACGGGGTCCACGATCCGCACGGGTTCGAACGGAAATTCCCGAAAATCGTTGCCGTCATAAAGCCAGTTGGCGCCGTTTGCGTTTTTGACCACGGTGATGGCGGACAACTCGCGGATGCGCGCCCGGATTTCCGCCGGGTCATCGGTGTCGTACAACAACTTCAGTTCGTCGTACCCCGGCAGGAAATAGTCCGCGGCGGCGGCCAGTTCCATCAGCACCGGACGGGCTTCGTCCAGCGTCCACAGCTTCAGGCGCAAATTTGGGTCGAAGCTGATCTTCACGCCGGCCCGGCGGGCGATGCGCACCGCCTCCCGCACCGTTTCGCGGCAGGACGCGCTGAGCGCGGGAGTGATGCCCGTGATATGCAGGATTTTCGCCCGCCCGATGTAGTCCGGGTCGAGATCGTCCGGCGTCATCGTGCTGGCGGCGGAATATTTGCGATAGTAATAGACCGACAGCCTGCCCCGCACCGTTTCCCGCAGCATGAGGCCCGTCGGCGCGGCGTCCGTAAGCTTCACCCGGGAGACGTCGACGCCTTCCCCCCGCAGCTCCCGCAGGATCCGCCGCCCGATCGGATCGTCGCCGAGCCGGCTGAACCACCCCGCTCTGCGGCCGAGCCTCGCAAGTCCGATGGCGGCGTTGCTCTCCGCGCCTCCGAACGATTGCATGAGCAGCCCGCCGTCACCGAGCCCGCGCGACCCCTGCGGGAAGAACAGCCCCATCGTTTCGCCGAAGGTCACCACGTCCAGGCTTTTCGCGCGGGTTTCTCCGTTTTCGGCGTTTTCGACGAATGGGGATGCGCCGTTCATCGCGCCATCCATCCTCCGTCAACGCACAGCACGTGTCCGTTTACGTAGTCGGAAGCCGGCGAGGCGAGGAAGATGACCGCGCCTTTCAGGTCTTCCGGCTCTCCCCAGCGGCCCGCGGGAATCCGCTCCGTGATGGACCGGTACCGGTTTTCGTCGGCGATGAGGGGAGCGGTGTTGCGCGTGCGGATGTACCCGGGGGCGATGGCGTTGACCTGGACGCCCTTGCCCGCCCACTCGTTGGCGAGCGCCTTCGTGATGCCGGCCACGCCGTGCTTGCTGGCCGCGTAGCCCGGCACGTTGATGCCGCCCTGGAAGGAGAGCATGGAGGCGATGTTGATGATTTTGCCGCTGCCGCGTTCCAGCATGTGGCGCCCGACCAGCTGGCACAGGTAGAAGACGCTGCTCAGGTTCACGTCCAGGACATCCTGCCAGTCCTTCCAGGAATGCTGGGCCGCCGGAGCGCGGCGGATGATGCCGGCGTTGTTGACGAGAATGTCGATCTTGCCGAAAAAGCCCATCGCCTGGCGGACGACGTCTTCCAGGATGTCGGCGTTGCCCAGGTCGGCGGAGATTTGCTCGGCTTTCCCGCCAAGCTTGCGGATGGCTGCCACCGTCTCATCGCTGTTGGTGGCCGTCACGCACACGACGGACGCGCCGGCTTCGGCCAGCCCGATGGCCAGCGCCTGGCCGATTCCGCCCGAGGTGCCGGTGACCATCGCCACCTTGCCCGTCAAGTCGAACAGTTTCATTCGGATCCTCCTTTTTCCGCATCGGGGGATTTCGGTCCGGTTCCGCACAGGAGGCGGACGCCCGCCGCGCGGAATTGTTCAGCCGTTTCGGGCGGGATGCCGCCGTCGGTGATCATCGCCTCCAGCTCCGACAACCGGGCGAAGGTCAGCAGGGCGTACCGCCCGAACTTGGTGTGGTCGGCCGCCGCGTAGACGGTCTGGGACGCTTCGATCAGCGCCCGTTTCAGCGGGACCAGATCGCTGGTGTAGACTGTAAGTCCGTATTCGAGGTGTACGCCTGTGGCGGACAGGAACGTTTTGCGGATGTTCAGTTTTTTGATGAAGGACACCGCTTCCGGACCGGCCAGCAGGTTGCGCACCCGGTAGCCGCCGGGCACGACCAGCCGGATTTCGTCCTTGCGGGCCAGCTCGGCGATGATGTTCAGGTCGTTGGTCACCACGGTCAGCGGCATGTTTTCGAGCCGGCGGGCGATTTCCAGGGTGGTGCTGCCTCCATCCAGGGCGACGATGTCGCCCGGTTCGATGAGCTGCACGGCCAGCTCGGCGATTTCGCCCTTTTCTTTCAGGTTCCGCCTCAGCGGTTCCCGGGGCGAGAGAATGCCGAACTGGTCCTTTTGCGCCAGCACGGCGCCGCCATGGACGCGGACGAGCAGGCCCTTTTGTTCGAGCATCGCCAGATCGGCCCGGATCGTCTTGCCGGTCACGCCGAGGCTTTCGCTCAGTTCCGCCACGGTGACTTCCCCGCGCGCCAGCAGGGCTTCCATGATTTTTTCGGAGCGGCGCAAGGCGTTCATTCGTTTCATCCTTTGGGTCCAAACCGGCTTACAGCAAATCTTTCATGGCGACCGGGTCCATGTCTTCGAAGGTTTGGTTTTCTCCGGCCATTCCCCAGATGAACGTGTAATTGCAGGTGCCGACGCCGCTGTGGATCGACCAGCTGGGGGAGATGACGGCCTGCTCGTTGCGAACCACCAGATGGCGCGTTTCCCGCGGTTCTCCCATGAAATGAAACACCACGCCGTCTTCGGGCATGTCGAAGTAGAAATACACTTCCGAACGGCGCACGTGCGTATGGCAGGGCATCGTGTTCCACATGTTGCCCGGCTTGAGCAGCGTCATGCCCATGACCAGCTGGCAGCTGCGGATGCCGCCGGGGTGGATGTATTTGTAGATGGTGCGTTCGTTGGAATTGGTGATGCTGCCCAGATGCTGCGGCGTCGCTTCGCTGATGGCGGCTTTGACCGTGGGATAGGTCTGATGGGCGGGGACGGAGTTCAGGTAGAATTTCGCCGGATTCTTCGGATCGGCGCTGGCGAAGGTTACGTCCCTGGCGCCAAGCCCGACGTAGAGGCAGTCCTTGTTCTCCATTTCGTACACGGTGCCGTCCACGGTAACGGTGCCTTTGCCGCCGACGTTGATGATGCCCGCTTCCCGGCGCTCCAGGAAGGTGGCCGCGCCGATCGTTTTCGGATCGGCTTCCAGCTTGACCGTGCCGTTCACCGGAACGGCGCCGCCGATGATGAACCGGTCCACGTGGGAGTAGGTCAGGATGAGCCTGTCCGGGACGAACAGCGTCTCGATGAGAAATTCCTGCCGAAGGCGCTGGGTGTCGAACGTCTTGACTTCCGCGGGATGCGAGGCGTGACGGATGTCCATGGGGCAACCTCCTCGTTCATTTGAGTTTATTTTCGTTCATCTATGTTTATATCATGGAAAACGGGTGCGCTTCAAGGAAAAAGGGACGCCTTCCGCGTCCCTGCGTTCCGGTTGGGTTCCGGTATGCCGTCACCGCCGACCCAAATCAATACGGGTTGTTCTTCGCGCGCAGCGCTTCCGCCAGAAACGTGAGCGCCAGTCCCTGGCCCCAGCCCTGGACGCGCTTGGCGGGCACGTTTTTGTATCCTTCCGCGTCCTTCATGACCGCCGTTCCGGCCGACACGCCGGTGACCGAACCGTCGTCGGCGATGCGGGAGAGGATGCCGTCGAGGGCGCGCCGGGCTTGTTTTCGGTACAGGCGGCCCCTCGTCAGCAGCGCCGCGGCAATGCCGGCGGACCCCGACGTCTCCAGCGGCGAAGTCGGATCGTCAAGCACCGTGTGCCACAGGCCCGATTCGTCCTGCAGCCGCACGAGGGCGCTGAGCTGGTCGCGAAGCGAACCGTCGATGATCATGAACGACGGATGCGTGACCGGCACGATGGCGAGTGCCCGTGCCATCGTCAGGGCCGCCCAGGCGTTGCCCCGCGCCCAGAAAACGCCGGACATGTGGTTGCGGCCGATGTTGTCCCAGCCGTGATAGTACAAATTGGTCACGGGATCCTGCAGCAGTTCTTCGTGGCCGTGATATTGCCGCAGCCCGTCCTCGAAAAATTCGGTCCGGCCGAGATGGGCGCCGATGCGCAGCAGAAAATACCCGGCCATGAACAGGGTATCGACCCACGCCTGCTCCGGGAAGACGTGTGTTTCCGAATTGACGGTGTGCTGGAGGATGCCGTCGCCAAACCGCGGCGCTTCCTTTTGCAGATATTCCGCCATCCGCACCGCCGTCTCCAGATACCGTTCTTCTCCGGTTTCCCGATGCAGCGTGAGCAGCGTGTGGCCGACGGACACGCCGTTCACCGACAGCTTGGGCAGGCCTTCCTCGAGGTTTTCGTCCACCCATTGCTTTACCCGTTCCAGATATTCCGCCTTGCCGGTCGCGGCATACGCTTCGCACACGCCGTAGAATGCGACGCCCGCCGGCCAGTCCCATTCGAAATCCATGCGGAACGTGCGCTCGACGACGCGGTCCATCGCATCGCGCACGCGTTCTTCGTCGATGACCCATTGCGTCATGGCGGTTTCCCTCCGATATTCCGGTTCAGGCTTTCAGGCCGCTGGTGCTGATGCCTTCCACAATGTATTTCTGCGCGAGAAAAAACAGCACGAGGACGGGCACCAGGCTGGCCACCGACATGGCGAACATCGCACCCCAGTTCGAGATCGTTTCGTTGTCCAGGAACATTTTGAGCGCGAGGGACACCGTGTATTGCTTCGGCCGGTTGAGGTAGAGCAGGGGCCCGAGCAGGTCTTCCCACCGCCAATAGAAGGAGAAGATGGTCGCCGTGGCCAGCGCCGGCGCGGTGAGCGGCAGGATGATCCGGGTGAACAGGCGAAACCGGCCGCACCCGTCGATGATGGCCGCCTCGTCCAGTTCGGCCGGGATGGTGCGGATAAACTGCATGATCAGAAAAATGAAGAACGCCTGCCCGAACCAGGCGGGCACGACGATCGGCAGGATCGTGTTGACCCAGCCCAGTTTGGAAAACAGGATGTATTGCGGCACCATGACCACTTCGTAAGGCAACATCAGCGTTCCCATCATGATCGCGAACCAGAAGTTTCGCCCAAAAAACTGCATCCGCGCGAAGCCGAAGGCGATGAAGGCCGAGGAGAGCACGGCGCCGACGGTGGCCAGGGCGACGATGACAAAGGTGTTCTGGATGAAGGTCCCAAAGGTGTATCCCCCGATGCCCTGCCATCCGATGGTGTAGTTGTCCCAGATCCACGGTTCGGGAACCAGCGAATCCGCCGTGACGAAGATGAGGTTGCTCGGCTTGAACGAACTCATGAGCAGCCAGATGACAGGGTACAGCATGAGGACGGTGAAAACGGCGACGCACGAATGGTAGATGAGCGATTTTCGGAGCGTTTTGCCCGGCACCGGTCACGCGCCCCCCTTCGACTCGTAGTAGACCCAGAATCGCGAAGTCGCAAACAGCAGGGCGGTCAGCAGGGCGACCACCACGAGCAGGATCCAGGCCATCGCGGAAGCTTCGCCCATGTGGTAATAGACGAATCCCTGGCGGAACAGATAGAGCGAATACAGCAGCGTGCCGTCCAGCGGACCGCCTTCGCCCTTGGTGATGATGTAGGCCGGAATGAAGGTGATGAACGCCGAGATCGTCTGCATGATCAGGTTGAACAGGATGACCGGGCTGAGCAGCGGCAGGGTGATGCGGAAAAACCGCCGCAGCGGACCGGCGCCGTCGACGCTGGCCGCTTCGTAATAGGTGACCGGGATGTTCTTGAGTCCGGCCAGAAAAATGAGCATGGACGAGCCGAACTGCCAGACGGCCAGCAGGATGAGCATCCACAGCGCGGCGGTCGGATTGCCGAACCAGCGGACCGGGTCAAATCCCAGAAAGATGAGTCCCAGATTGATGATGCCCTGGTCGCCGAACAGGTTGCGCCACATGATGGCGACGGCCACGCTGCCGCCGATGATGGACGGCAGATAGATCAGGGTGCGGTACACGCCGACTCCCCGCACCTGGACGTTGAGAACCATGGCCACCAGCAGGGCGAAGACGAGCCGCAGCGGCACGGCGAACAGCACGTACGTCAGGGTGACCCTGACCGATTTCCAGTACTTGTTGTCCTGGAAAAAGAGTTTGCGGAAGTTGTCCAGGCCGACCCAGCGCGGCGGGCTGAACAGGTCGTAATCGGTGAACGAAAGCACGAGCGAGGCGCAGATCGGAATGAGGGTGAACGCCAGGAAACCGATGACAAAAGGGCTGATGAACGCGTATCCGGCCAGGTGATTGCGCAACTGGCGCGCCTTCATGATCTCCAACTCCCGTCGCGGGGCCTAAAAACCGGCAGCCGAAACGCAGCCGGCTGCCGGTGGAAGGGCGGGTACCCCGCCTCATTTGTTTTTCGCCAGGATGGCGTTGGCTTCTTCCCGGAAGCGCTTGGCCGCTTCCTCGGGCGTAATCTGCTCGAATTTCATCATGTCGTCGTAGGTCTTGAACAGGGCCATCACTTCGGCGGCGCCGATCGGATCGGGCGGGTCGGCGGGGCTGCTGTTCTGCTCGGCCCACTGGATGTACTCGAACACCTTCTGCAGTTCGGGCGGAAGCAGCGGTTTCAGCGCGTCTTTCACCTTGCCGGCCACCGGCACGCCGCGGTCGCCCTTGATCAGCTTGTTCGCCTCGATGTCGTTGATGAAGAAGTTGATGAATTTCGCCGCTTCTTCTTTGTGCCTGGAGTTCGCGGCGATGGAGAAGAACATGCTCGGCTTGAGGAACATGCCCTGCTTCACGTTCGGGCCCGGCAGCGGGTGCATTTCCAGCGGCCGTCCCGCCGCCGTCTGCAGGCCGACGTACTGGTTCGACCACTGCCAGACGGAGATCGCCTGCTGCTTGACCAGCAGGTCGTCTTCGATGCCCTTGATCTGCGCGATCACGTCCGGCGTCGGCGAGGCGCCCATCAGCACCATGTCGCGGGTCATCGTGAAGTAGTCGACGAACAGCTGGTCGTTGTCATAGCCGAGCGAGGTGCCGTCCGGGCTGTACAGGCGCTGGCCGTGCTGGCGCAGGTAATAGGCGAAGAAGACTTCCGGCCGCAGGCCGGTTTCGAAATAGAGCCCGGCGTCTTTCGCCTTTTGCCCGAGTTCCTTGTACGTGTCCCACGTCCAGTTGTCGGGCAGCTTGTCAAGCCCGATCTTCTGCAGCAAGGCGGGGTCGTAGTGCACCTGGAGCGCGTTGACGCCCAGGTTGAACCCGTACAGCTTGTCGCCCAGCCGGCCGCCCGAGAGGGCGCTTTCGCTCACGTCGCTGACGTCGATTTCCCGGTTCAGGTACGGCGTGAGGTCTTCCAGCTGGCCGTTGCCGGCGTATTGCGTGATATACGACAGGTCCATCTGCAGGATGTCCGGCAGATTGCCGGCGGCGGCCTGCGGCGCGAGACGTTTCCAGTAGTCGTCCCACGAGGCGTACTCCGGCTCGATCCGGACGTGCGGATTCGCCTGCTGGTACATCTCGATGACCTGCAGCGTGTAATCGTGCCGCGGCTGGCTGCCCCACCAGGCGATGCGCAGCGTGACCGGCTCCGGCGAGGAACCGGAAGGCGCCTGCGACCCGCCCGGACTTGCCGAAGAGGGGGACGGCGTCTGTCCGGAGCCGCTGCCGCCGCCCGAGGCGCATGCCGCCAGGCCCAGGGCGAGCACCAGGACCATCGTCATAAGCAGCGCTTTTCGCATGTCGCTTCCCTTCCCTTTTGGAATGATCATATTTTACCAGTAATTATCCGTGCCGCGGGAAGCGAGGGGAATGCAAAAATCAGACCGGATTGTTCAAAAAGCCGATTTGCCGAACGCCTGCATGTATTCCGAAGGGGTGCAGCCCATCTGTTTCTTGAACACCTGGCTGAAGTACTGGGGGTTGTCGCCGAAGCCGACCAGTTCGGCCAGCTCGAAAATCTTGATGTCCGGCCGCTCCGCCATCAGTTCCGCCGCCCTTTGGATGCGCCGCTTCATCACATAGTGGGAAAATTTGCAGCCCGTCTCTTTTTTGAACAGCTTGCCGAGATAGTCCGCGTTCATGTACAGCATTTCGCCGGCGACCATGCCGAGGGACAGGTCGGCGTTGGCCAGGTTCGCCTCGATGATGTCCAGCACTTTGCGGACGACGGCGGTATGCCGGACCGCCTTCTGCTCGTAATGGTGCCGGGCGATGTTCCGCACTTCTTCCTCCAGA
The DNA here is from genome assembly GCA_036563895.1 of Paenibacillaceae bacterium. Taxonomy (GTDB): domain Bacteria; phylum Bacillota; class Bacilli; order Paenibacillales; family Paenibacillaceae; genus ZCTH02-B3. The sequence goes on along the minus strand of DATCLN010000154.1, from coordinate 8,147 downwards.
AACGACCGCATCGCCTGCAGGGACTGCATGCCGGCGATCGCCGCGATGTTCCGGTATCCGTCCGACATCCGTTTCGGCATGAGCCTCAGCAGCGAGACGTACAGCTGGATGACGTAGGAGCGGGTGAGATCAATGTCCAGCTGCGCCTGCCGGAGTTCGGCGAAAAACTCCGCGACGGCCCGCTGCGCTTCCGCGAGGTTGCCCGACCGCACCGGAAGCAAAAGCCGCTCTTCATCGAACTCGAAGGCGCCGTCCGGGTCCGCCGGCGCGGCCTGCGTGTCCTGCCAGGTGATGAGGCCGCCCTCGTCGAGAAAAAACCGGTGGTGCAGACAGCGCAGCGTCTGCTGGTACAGGGCGCGCGCGCGGGAGATGTCGCCGGCGTCGCTCAGCGCGGCGGTCACGTCCGTTTTGTAATACTCGCGGAACGTCCTCAGGACCAGGCCGATTTTCCGGTGCAGCTCGCGCGTGTCGCCGGGGTCCCGGATGAGCAGCAGGGCGTGATCGTCGATGGTCGTGCCGAGCAGCACCGACCCCAGCGTTTCTTCGGCGATGTTTTTCAGCGCGAAAAGATGCTCATACTCGGCCTTTCCGTCCGGCTGGAGCAGGACCAGGCGCACGGGGCCGTCGTGGTCAAAACCGAACAGGCGCCGGTAATCGTCCCAGTCCCGGCTGCCGTACGTCTTGTTCACCACGAATTCCCGGAGCACCTGTTCCTTGACCTGCGGCAGCACTTTTTCGAGGCGCAGTTTCATCTGCCGGACGAACGCTTCCCGCTTTTCGCCGCGGTCCAGTTCCGCGACGACTTCGCGGAGCGCCCGGGCGATTTTCTTCTCGCTGGTCGGTTTCAGCAGGTAATGGCGGACGCCGTACCGCATCGCCTTGCTGGCGTACTTGAACTCGCCGAAGCCGGACAGGATGATGAAGCGGATGTGCGGATGGGACGCGCGTGCTCTGGCGACCAGCTCCAGTCCGTCCATGCCGGGCATGCGGATGTCGCTGATGACGATGTCCGGCGCGCGCTCCCGGATCAGCTCATACGCCTCCAGGCCGTTGCGGGCGGTGCCGGCGAGCTCCGTGCGGAGGGCCGCCCAGTCCACCATGCGCGAAATGCCGTCCAGAATGAGGCGTTCGTCGTCAACCAGAAGCACTTTGTACAAGGCCGCCGACCTCCTTCGCTTCTTTCGGCATCCGGAGGATGACCCGCGTGCCGCGCCCGGCTCCGCTTTCCACCTGCAGCCCCCACGCTTCGCCAAAGGCGATCCGGATCCGCTCGTCGATGTTGCGCAGCCCGATCCCCTGGCCCCGGGTGCGCAGCGTTCCCGCGCGCAGCTTGTCGAGGATGTCCGGGGGCATGCCCGGACCGTCGTCCTCCACCGCCACGCAGAAGGCGTCTTCCGTCTCGTACGCCCGGACCGCGATGCGGCAGCCGTTCAGGCCGGGCTCGAGGGCGTGCTTGAAGGCGTTCTCCAGCAGGGGCTGCAGCGAAAGCTTCGGAATCCGGCGGTGGAGAAACTCTTTGGGCACCTGCAGCGAGAAATCAAGCCGGTCCTCGTACCGGTATTTCTGGATCGTCACGTAGTGGCGCACGATTTCCAGCTCGTCGGCCAGCGGGATGAGGGGCTGCTTCATGCTGACGGCGTTGCGCAACAGGTACCCGAGCGCTTCCACCATGCGGGAGATTTCCGCCTGGCCGTTCACGCGGGCCAGCCAGTTGATCGACTCCAGCGTGTTGTAGAGAAAATGGGGATTGATCTGCGCCTGCAGCGCCTTGAATTCCGTTTCCTTGAGCAGCAGCCGGTTGGCGTAGTTTTCCGTGATCAGCGTGTTGATCCGTTCCACCATGCGGCGGAACGTCCGGTGGAGCAGCCCGATTTCGTCCATCGGCGGCGCCGCGTCCCGGAGCAGATGGGCTTCCGAGAAGTTGCCCTTCTCCACCAGCTTCATGCGTCCGATCAGGTCCTCGATGGGGCGCGTAAGCCCGCGCGAGAAGCGGATGCCCCACAGGAAGAGGAGCACGAACAGGAGGGCGAACACCGCCACGGCCAGCTGCTTGACCAGCACCACGCGTTGGAAGATGACGTTGTAAGGGGTCAGGTTGATGTAGGTCCAGCCGGTGTCGGAGGAGCGGATGTACGAGAAAAAATGCGCCTTTCCGTCGATGGACCGGATGAAATAGCCGGAACGGTTCCGAAGCAGGGGCAGGACGTCCGCCGGATCGAAGGGCGCGCCGGCCGGATAGATCGTTTCCGGGCCTGCCATCAGCACCAGCCCTTCTTTTCCTTCCCGGGCGAAGGTGCCCACGATGCCGCCGATGTCGAGCCGGATCACCGCCGTCCCCAGCACCTGCAGATCGAAATTGGTGTTGCGGAACGAGCGGATGTCCCTCGCCAGAATGAGAGACCGGTCGTGCTCGTCGGGGAACACCCAGATGTAGTCGCCCTTGGCCTCCAGGGTCAGCGTCCGGATCCGGTTCCATTTTTCCGGCGGAATGGCCGCGGGAAGACCCGCCCGGTGTTCGCTTCCGTGCGCGTCGAGCATCTGGATGGACCGGATGTACGATTCGGTTCCGGCGTAGCCGATCAGCCGGTCGATGAGCCGCTGGCCCAACAGGTAGCGTTCGTAGCCGGAATCGCTGGTCCGGATGGCGAGCAGAAGTTCCTGGATTTGCGGATCGGTGGCGAGGTTGAACGAGACGTGGGCCAGCCGTTTCAGTTCCGACTCGATGGCGGAGGAGGACAGGTTCAGCACCTGCGACGATTTTTCGTGGAGCTGCCGGTCGTAGACGGAAAACGCGTACTGCTGCGTGAGCGCCGTGAATACGAATGACACGGCGACGATCAGCGAGATGAGAAGCGTCAGCTTGTGCCGGATCTTCAGATGCCGGTAGCGGTCCAGCCACTTTTTCATGACCCTCACCTCGGGCTTGCGCGTGTTGTCATTATGTCAAATGGATGTAAACGCTGTCAACAAATAGGCTGCGGCGACGGAAAGCGGGGCGGGAAGCGGGACGGAAAACGGGTCGGAAAAGAGGCGGATAACGGGAAGGAACCGGGATGGAAAACGGAATGGCAAACGGAAACGGAAAAAAGCGGGATAAATCGAAGAAAAAAGTCTGTTCAAACCGACTCCCGACATGTTAAACTGACTACAAACAAAAATAAACAAAATAAAAATAAACAAAAACAAAAAGGCGGAGGGGAAGCCATGGTCCAGAACCTGTGGGACAAAACGAAGGCGGCCGGACTTTCGGAGCTCGACGAGCTCGTGTACCGGTCCAATCTGCTGGGTACGGACCGCCGGGTCTGCAACTGGGGAGGCGGCAACACGTCGGCGAAGATGACCGTGCGGGATTTCCGCGGGCGCGAGATCGAGGTGATGTACGTCAAGGGCAGCGGCTCCGACCTGGCGACGGCCAAGGCGTCCAATTTCACCGGACTGAGGATGGACGACATCCGGCCGCTGTTTGAGCGGGAAGACATGACGGACGAGGAGATGGTGGCGTATCTGGCGCATTGCATGATCGACGCGAAGCACCCGCGCGCCTCCATCGAAACGCTGCTGCATGCGTTCCTGCCTTTCCGGCACGTGGACCACACCCATCCCGACGCCATCATCAGCATCTGCTGCTCCGACAACGGCAAGGAGGTGGCACGGGAGATCTTCGGCGACCGGTTCGTCTGGGTGCCGTACATCCGGCCGGGCTTCAGGCTCTCCAAGATGATCGCCCAGGGCGTGCTCGCCAATCCGAAGGCGGAACTGGTGCTGATGGAAAAGCACGGCCTCGTGACGTGGGGCGACACGGCGGAAGAGTGCTACGCGCGGACGATCCGGGTGATTCAAGAGGCGGAGGCGTACATCGAAGCCCGCGTGGACGAAGCGAAGCTGTTTGGCGGCCGGAAGTTCGAGCCGCTGCCGGCGGACGTCCGCCGGCGGCTGGCGGCCGAGGTGATGCCCCTCGTGCGCGGCGCGGTGTCCGCGGAAGGAAAGCGCATGATCCTCTCCTTCGACGACGGGGAGGATGTGCTCCGTTTTGTCTGCGGCCGAGATTCGCAAGCATTGTCGCAGATCGGCGCCGCCTGTCCGGACCACCTGGTGCACACGAAGGTGAAGCCGCTGTTTGTCGACTGGACGCCGGACGAAGGCGACGCCGAGGGCCTGAAGCGGAAGCTGCGGGAAGGGATTGCGGCGTACAAGGAGGAGTACAAGGCATACTTTGAACGCAACAGGAACGAAGGCGACGTCATGTTCGAGCCGGCCCCGCGGGTCATTCTCGTTCCGGGGTTGGGCATGATCAACACCGGCAAAAGCCTGGCCATGGCCCGCGTGAGCGGCGACCTGTACCATCGCGCCATCGCCGTCATGCGGGGGGCGACGGCCCTCGGCAACTTCGTGTCCTTAAGCGAAAACGAAGCCTACAACGTGGAGTATTGGCCGCTGGAACTGTACAAGCTGACGCTGGCTCCGCCGGAAGCCGAATTTTCCCGGCAGATCGCCCTGATCACGGGCGGCGCGGGAGGCATCGGCAGCGCCACCGCCCGCCGGCTGGCCGCCGAAGGCGCCCATGTGGTGCTGGCCGACCTCAACCTGGAAGGAGCGCAGAAGGTCGCCGGCGAAATCAACGGAAAATACGGCGAAGGCCGGGCGCTGGCGGTCCGCATGGACGTGACGGACGAAGAGGCGGTGCGGACGGCGTTCCGCGAGGCGGCCCTGTATTACGGCGGCATCGACATCCTCGTCAACAACGCGGGGCTGGCCACCTCCAGTCCGCTGGAGGAAACGACCCTCGAGGAATGGAACCTGAACATGGGCGTGCTCGGCACCGGCTATTTCCTCGCGGCGCGGGAAGCGTTCCGGATGATGAAGGAACAGGGCATCGGCGGCAGCATGGTGTTCATCGCTTCGAAAAACGCCGTGTACGCCGGCAAGAACGCCGCCGCCTACAGCGCGGCGAAGGCGCTGGAAGCGCATCTGGCGCGCTGCATCGCGGCGGAAGGCGGCCCGTACGGCATCCGCGTCAACACGATTCTGCCCGACGCCGTGCTGCAGGGCTCGCAAATCTGGAATTCCCGGTGGCGCGAGGAACGGGCGGCCGCCTACGGCATCAAGCCGGAAGAGTTGGAAGAGTATTACCGCAAGCGGACGACGCTGCTCGTCAACGTGCTTCCCGAAGACATCGCGGAAGGGGTGGCGTTTTTCGCCTCTTCCCGGGCGGCGAAAACCACCGGCTGCATGCTGACCATCGACGGCGGCGTGCCGGCGGCGTTTGTGAGATAAGGGGAGGCTGTGCGGCCTTCCGTTCAAATTCCAAGGGAAAGGAAGATCGCGCATGAAGGCGGACAGGGCGATTGGGGCCAGACGGTGGATCATCCCGGACGGCTACATTCCGCCGGCCAGTTCGGGAACGCTGGAAAGCCACGAGTCGGTTTGCGTGCTCAACACGTCGGACCGGGACGCGCATCTTCGGTTCACGATCTACTTTGAAGACCGGGAGCCGCTGGAAAACATTCCGTATGTCGTACCCGCGCGGCGGACGAAGCACATCCGGACTTCCTCCCTGCGCGGGGACGGCGGGCGGTCCATCCCGGCCGGGGTGCCGTACGCCATCGAAGTGGAGAGCGACATCCCCGTGGTCGTCCAGTACAGCCGGATGGACAGCACTCAGGCGGAAAACGCGCTGATGTCGGTCGTGGCTTATCCGGTCAGGGAGGGAGAAGGGCAATGAGCGGACTGGAGCGGATCGAACGGAATTACGAACTGGCTAAGGAAATGTACGCGGAACACGGCATCGACACCGACGCGGCGCTGGAGAAGCTGGCGTCCATCAAGGTGTCGGTGCACTGCTGGCAGGGCGACGACGTGCGCGGGTTCCTGTTTCCCGATGAGGAACTGGGCGGCGGCATCGCCGCCACCGGCAACTACCCCGGGGCGGCCCGCACGCCGGACGAACTGCGCTCGGATCTAGAGAAAGCGTTTTCCCTCATTCCGGGGAAGCACAAGCTGAACCTGCACGCGATTTACGCCGACACCCGGGAAAAAGTCGATCTGGACGAGCTGGAACCGCGGCATTACCAGTCGTGGATGGATTGGGCGAAGGAACGCGGGCTCGGCCTTGATTTCAATCCCACCTGCTTCTCCCACCCCAAGGCGGCGGACGGCTTTACGCTCAGCCATCCCGACAGGGCGATCCGCGATTTCTGGATCCGCCACTGCCAGGCGGCGCGCCGGATCGGCGCCGAATTCGGGCGGCGGCTCGGCCAGACGTGCGTGACCAACCTGTGGATCCCCGACGGGTACAAGGACGTGCCGGCGGACCGGCTGGCGCCGCGGCAGCGCCTGAAGGAGGCGTTGGACGAGGTGTTTGCCGAGCCGTTCGACGAAAACCATTTGCTGGACGCGGTGGAGAGCAAGCTGTTCGGCATCGGCTCGGAGGCGTATGTGGTCGGTTCCCACGAATTTTACATGGGATACGCCCTTCAAAACGGCAAGCTGATCTGCCTGGACTGCGGGCATTTCCATCCCACGGAGACGATTTCGAACAAGCTGTCGGCCCTCGCCCTTTTCGCCCGCGGCATCCTGCTCCACGTCAGCCGGCCGGTGCGCTGGGACAGCGACCATGTGGTGACGATGGACGACGAACTGCTGGAAATCGCCAGGGAACTGGTGCGCGGGGATCTTCTGGGCAAAACGTTCATCGGCCTCGATTTCTTCGACGCCAGCATCAACCGGGTGGCCGCGTGGGTCATCGGCGTGCGCAACACCCTCAAGGCCCTGCTGCGTGCCATGCTGGAGCCGGTCGAGGCGCTCAGGCGTGCGGAGCTGGCGGGCGATTACACGACGCGCCTGGCGCTCACGGAAGAATTCAAATCGTATCCCTTCGGGGCGGTGTGGGATTATTACTGCCTGAAGCAAAACGTGCCGGTGCGCGAAACGTGGCTGGACGAAGTGAAACGGTACGAGCGGGATGTCCAGCTGAAGCGGGGGTAATGCCCATGCAGGCGCTGGCCTTCGATCTGGGCGCAAGCGGCGGCCGGGCCTTGCTCGGGCGCCTTGCAAACGGCAAAATCGAAGTGGAAGAGCTGCACCGGTTTCCCAACGACCCGGTGCGCGTCGGCGACCGGTTGCACTGGGACATCCTGCGGTTGTACCATGAAATGAAACAGGCCCTTCTCAAGGCGAAACACCGCGGGATCAGGCCGCGGAGCCTGGGCATCGACTCGTGGGGGGTCGATTTCGGCCTGATTGGCGCCGACGGCGGACTGCTCGGCAACCCTTTCCATTACCGGGATGAACGGAACGAACCGGCCATGGCGCGGGTGCTGGCGGACATCCCGGCGGAAGAGATTTTCAGGCGCACCGGCATCCAGTTTCTTCCCTTCAACACGATCTTCCAGCTGGCCGCCCTGAAGCAGGCGGATTCGCCGCTGCTCAGGGAAGCGAGCCGGATGCTGCTCATCCCCGAACTCCTGCGGTATTTCTTGACCGGGGAGATGGCGCACGAATTCACCAACGCCACGACGACCCAGCTGTTCAACCCCTCCCTCGGCGGCTGGGATTTCGAACTGATCCGCAGGCTCGGACTGCCGGAGAAGCTGTTCGGCGAGGTGCTGCAGCCGGGAAGCCCCGCCGGGACGGTCCGCCCCTCCGTGTGCGGGGAACTGGGCATCGATCCCGTGCCGGTGGTGGCGGTGGCGGAACACGACACCGGCTCGGCGGTGGCCGCGATTCCGTCGGCGAGCCGCACCTTCGCCTACCTCATCTGCGGCACCTGGTCGCTGATGGGGACGGAAGTGGAGCAGCCCGTCATCAACGAAACGGCGCTGAAACTCAACTTCACGAACGAAGGCGGCGTGGCCGGCACGTACCGGCTGCTCAAAAACATCATGGGTTTGTGGATCCTGCAGGAATGCAAGCGGGAATGGGAGCGGCGGGGCCTGTCGCATTCCTACGAAGAGCTGGTGGAGCTGGCGGGGAAAGCGCCGGCCTTCGCCTGCTTCATCGATCCGGACGACGGGCTGTTCCTGCCGCCGGGGGACATGCCGGACCGCATCCGCCGGTACGCGATGCGCACCGGACAACGTCCGCCGGAGGACACGGGCGCGTACGTCCGCTGCATTCTGGAAAGCCTGGCCCTCAAGTACCGGTACGTG
>DATCLN010000153.1:0-5677 GCA_036563895.1 Paenibacillaceae bacterium | reverse complement strand
GGATCGTGTCGGCCAGAATGCCTTCCAGCGCCTGGCGCTGCGCGCCGAGGGTGCCCGAGTCGTAGACGGTGAATTTGATTTGGCCGTTCGTCTTTTGCTCCAGCACCTCGGCGAAATATCTCGCCGCTTTCGTCCACGTGTCATCGGGCCCTTGGTCCAGGGCGAAGCGCAGTTCCAGCACCTGTCCACCGCCGGACCCTCCGGAACCGCCGGAGCCGCCCGAGCCGCCGGAAGTCCCTTGCGTCTGGGTGCCTCCCGAACCGGACCCTCCGGAGCCGCCGGACGAACCGCTGCCCGAGGAACCCGAGCCGCACGCCGCCAGCAGGGAAAGCACCAGCGTCATTGCAATAAGTGCAGCTGCGAACTTTCTGATTTTCATTTTTCTGTACCCTCCCTTTTGATGTCAACCCCATGCCGGTTTCTGCTGCAACGCCTCATTCGAGCTTTGACCTGCCCGCGAATCACCTCCCCGAAGGGCTTTTATTCGTCCAGCATGACGACCCTTTTCTCTGCGGCCGAACGCTGGGCCGCTTCGATGATTTTCAGCTGCAGCAGGATCTCCCTTCCCGAAGGGGACGGCTGCCGCTTCTCGCGGATGGAGTCCACGAATTCCTTCATTTGCAGGGCAAAGTTGTGCGGCTTGGACTCTCCGCTCATGACCAGCTGGCCGTTGATGTAAAGGTCGGTGTCGGCCGTTCCGATCAGTCCGATGTGGTCCCCGGTCTGCGAGAAGTAAATCGTCCCGTTCTGCCCGATCATCAAGGCTTCGTGCCGGGGGTACCGGTTGTTGATGGACAGATAGTTCGTCGCATGGGTTCCGTCGTCAAACCCGATGATGATGGTGACGTCGTCATCCCCTTCAAAGTCCGGGTTGTTGGAAGCGCCTTGGGCGTAGACGGACACGGGACGCCGGTCGTCGAGCATCCACAGGGTGAAGTCGATGCTGTGGGAACCGAGCATCGGATAGACGAGCCCGCCGGTGTATTCCTTCTTCCGCCACCAGACGGGAGCGGTGTTCACGTTGAAATAGCAGACGAACGAATACAGCATGTTCGTGATCTTGCCGATGTTCTTCCGCTGGTTCCAGGCTTCCCGGGTCGCCGTGAAAAATCTGCGGCTCTGGGCGACCATGAGATTGACGCCGTTGGCCTCGGCGGCTTGCACCATGGCTTCGCCTTCCGCCACCGAGTTCGCCATCACCTTCTCCACCAGCACGTGCTTGCCCGCGTTGCAGGCCTTGACGGTGACTTCCTTGTGCAGATGGTGGGGCAGGCACACCACGACGGCGTCGATGTTCGGATCGGCAAACGCGTCGTCGACGGACGTGTAATAGCGGACGCCAAATTCCTCGGAGAAGGACTTGGCCAGGTGCTCCTGCACGTCGACGACGGCGTAAAGCTCGCAAAGTTCCGGCCAATGCCTGATGCCGTCAATGTGGGTTCTGGAAATGCGTCCAAGTCCAAGAACCGCGATTCTTACCTTGTCGGACATTTTCTCTCCCTATCCCCTTCTTCTGTGATGTTCATGATGGCGCGCATATTTGTTTTGTGGAAAGCGATTTCAAGTGGAGCGGATTCGTCCTCCTTTTGCTAAAAGTTTCAGGTCATATAGAGATATGATCTTTATATGATCTTACGACTTTAACTATAAACATTCTTTTTTTCGACGTCAATATCCGCTTATTTCCGCTGCCGGTCCATTTCGTGCAGTTTCTGGACGCGCCGTACGAAGTCTTCGTCGTCGGAGCGGAATTTCGCGTTCAGGAACGCTTCCACCAGATCCATCGCCAGCCAGGGGCCGACGATCTGCGCGCCGATGCACATCACATTGACATCGTCATGCTCCACGGATTGATGGGCCGAATGGACGTCGTGGCAGACCGCCGCGCGGATGCCGGGAACCTTGTTGGCCGCGATGCAGGCCCCCACACCCGTGCCGCAGACCATGATGCCTCTGTCGGCATTGCCGTTCACCACGGCATCGCATACTTTGCGGGCAATGTCGGGAAAATCGACGGGATCCGGAGTGTAGGCTCCGTAATCCGTCACTTCATGCCCCAACTCCTCCAATTTCTTGATCACCAGGCCCTTCAGCGGAAATCCCGCGTGGTCTCCCCCGATGGCAATTCTCATGGATTCATTCCTCCCGCATGTTCATTCAGGAAAGCTTCCGTTTCCGACCGGTCCGGCATCGAGCTTTGCGCGCCGTAACGGGTGACCGAGAGGGCCGACGCCGCATTGGCGAACCGGACGGCTTCCGACAGCGATTTTCCTTCCGTGAGGGCAACCGCCAGCGCTCCCGCAAAGGTGTCGCCCGCCGCCGTCGTATCCACGGCGTTCACGCGAAATCCGGGCATGTGGAAACGCTCCGAGCGGCTGAGAACGGCAACGCCGTTTTCGCCCAGTTTGGCAAAGACGATCCGGACTCCCCGGGCGAGAAGCTCCTCTGCCGCCTGGAAGGCGGTTTCGGGATCATGGACCTTTTTCCCGGTCAACTGCTGCATTTCCGACTCGTTCGGGGTGATGTAGTGGACCATGCCCAGCAGCTCGTCGGGAAGCGGACACGCAGGTGCGGGATCCAGCAGGACCGGCACCCGATGATGATGGGCCAGGCGGACCGCTTCCAAGACCGCCTCCATCGGGATTTCCAGCTGGACGACGAGCAGCCCGCACGATTGGATCCGGGCTTCGTTTTGCCGGATGTCTTCGGCCGTCAGCCGGTGGTTGGCGCCGGGCACCACAATGATGTTGTTTTCCCCCTGCGCGTCGATCGTGATGCAGGCCACTCCGCTGGACTCCTCTTCGCAGGCGGCGATCCCTTCCGTTTGGACTCCTGCTTCTTTCAGGTGACGGAGCAGCTGTTCCCCGAACATGTCGGCGCCGGTCTTGCCCACCATGAAGACGGAACCGCCCAATCTGGCCGCCGCGTAGGCCTGATTGGCACCCTTGCCGCCGGGGCTCGTGAAAAACCGCCGGCCCAGTATCGTCTCCCCGATTCCGGGGCGCCTGTCCACCTGCACCACCATGTCCATGTTAAGACTTCCCACAACGACGATTTGCTTGTTCATATCCTTGTTCATCGATATCCGCACACATCCCGTTCCCGTTCAGACGCGGTCCGCGGCTTCGCCGGAGGACCGGCGAACCACGAGTTCGACGTCCAGCCGCATTGTTTTTTGTCCGATTTTTTCTCCGTTTATGAGTTTGATCAGATGCTTCATGGCCTGCCGGCCGATCTCGTAGACCGGCTGCCTGACGGTGGTGATTTCCGGAACCACCATCCGGGCCAGGGCAATATCGTCGAACCCGACGATCTTGACATCACGGGGGACGGATTTCCCCAGTTGGTACAGGGCTTTCAGGGCTCCTACTGCCATCAGGTCGTTGCCGGCGAAGATGCCGTCGATGTCCGGGTGCCGCTCGAACAGTTCAAGCGTGGCCGCGTATCCGCCTTCGATGGTGAAGTTCCCTTCGACGATCAGGCCGGGATCAAACCAGCCCTCGGATCCGCAGACGTCCTCGTACCCCAGGCACCGCTCCTTCGCGCTCATGACGGAGGGACCCGAAATGTGGGCGATTTTCCGGCATCCCCGCTCCATCAGGTGACGCGCGGCCATCCGGGCGCCTTCGCGGTTATTGCAGATGAAGGACAGAATCGGATCGGACCCGAAGGCGCGGTCCACGGCGACAACCGGCACACCTTCCCTTTGCAGTTCCAGGATCTGCGGCGCTTCAATCGTGTAGGATGCGATGATAATGCCGTCAATCTTTTTGCTTTTCAGGATCTGGATATATTTGCTTTCCTTTTCCGGGTCGTTGTCCGAGTTGCACAGGATGACCGTGTAATTGAGCTTGCTGGCCTGATCTTCGATGGCGCGGGCGACTTCCGGGAAGAAGGGATTCAGGATGTCCGGGATGATCAGGGCGATCGTCTTCGTATTCTTGCCGGCCAGGCCGCGGGCGATCACGCTGGGCTCGTAGTCGAGGGCCCGCATGGCCGCGAGGACCGCTTCCCTTGTCTCCTCCTTCACGTATCCGCTTCGGTTGATGACCCTCGAGACCGTCGCCACCGACACGCCAGCCAGTCTGCTTACATCTCTTATGGTCGCCATTCCGTTGCTCCAAGCCGTTCCATGTTTGCCAATGTGTAACCGGTTACACATTGTGGTGATTGTGTAACCGGTCACCTATGTGTAACCGGTTACACATCTGTAATACCATCATAAGAGATGTCCCGTGCAACTGTCAATACGGATGCAACCGGTTCCGCGGCTCCTTCAAGGCGGCGAAAGCCGTTCCCGTCGGGCTTCAGTCAGGTTTGATTAAAATTTTGACCTGATCCGGGTCGTCGTTGAATTTCTGCATGGCTTCCCCGATTTTGGACAGCGGATAGGTGGCGGTGATCAGCGACTTGATGTCGAGCATGCCCTTGATGACGGGATTCAGCAAACGGGGAATCCAGCGCATCCGGAACTCGGGCCCGTGATGCATGAAAGCCGGAAAACGCACTTCCATCCCGTGATGGTGGAAGCGGTGCAGGTTCACCCGGATGGGCGACATGATGTCGGGCAGGGATACGACGGTGCCTTCGTCCCTCGTTACGTCAATGCACAGATTGTAATATTCCTCGGTCCGCGGATTCCAATACCCGCATGAATGGTAGGCCAGATCGACGCCCCGTCCGCGGGTCAGTTCCAAAATGGCCTCTTTCGCGTTTTCCTTCGTGGTGTTGATGGTCACGTCGGCACCGCGTTTTTTGGCCATCTCCAGGTGGGCGTCGGAATAGTCCACGGCGATCACTTTCTCCGCGCCGCTCTTCTTGAACCCTTCAACGGCGATCAGCCCCTGGAAGTTCAGGCCGGCCACGACGACGGTGTCGCCCAGCTTGACGCCGCTGTCCATCACGCCGAACACGCCGACGCAGATGGGCTCGGCCAGGCACGCCAATTCCATGTCCAGGCCGTCCGGCACTTTGTAGAGATTTTGCACCTTGGCTTTAAAATAGGTGGACATGGCGTTGTCCGGGCCGAACAGCATGACCTTGTCGCCGACTTTGAATTCCCGGACCTTGCTGCCGACCTCCACCACTTCGCCTCCGCCTTCATGGCCCATCCAGGGGAAGCAGTTCGGGGGAATGTCGTCCGGAATGAACTGTCCCTGCCACGCCCGCAGGTCCGCGTCGCAAATGGAGCTCTGATACGTTTTCACGAGCACTTCGTCTTCTTCCAGCGTGAGATCCCTCTCCACCAGTTGCAAAACACCCGGGCGGGGCATATGAACGCACGTTGTTTTCACTGCCAAACCTCCTCAGCATGGTGATCTTTTCCGTTGTCAGACAACAAGCCGGCCAAAGCTTCGATTACCTTCCGCGTAGAACCCGCCGGTTTCCCCCTTCCCTGTTTTTTTGAATATTTTTTTGTTGCCATGTTCTATTCTACACAAAAGATATGATCTCCAGCAATTCATATCTTTCACCAGTTAAAAAAGCAACGCCTTCATCAGCCGGGTGCCCAAGAAGGCGATTCCCATATACAGGATTTCTTTTTTCAAATGTTCACATATCCCTCCTCGTATAGTAGTTTTTGAAGGCAGTTGCCTGGCCGATTTCCAGTCTCCTCGGGGACTGGAGGCCACCTTCAAAATTTCCAGCTTGCTCTTTGAAAATTTCACATCAGGGA
>DATCLN010000152.1:0-27324 GCA_036563895.1 Paenibacillaceae bacterium | reverse complement strand
CCTCCCGTAGGAGTCTGGGCCGTGTCTCAGTCCCAGTGTGGCCGGTCACCCTCTCAGGCCGGCTACGCATCGTCGCCTAGGTGGGCCGTTACCCCGCCTACCAGCTAATGCGCCGCAGGCCCATCCGCAAGCCGCGGCTCGTCACCGCGTTTCCCGCTCCCCCCATGCGGGGAAAGCGCACTATCCGGTATTAGCCTCCGTTTCCGGAAGTTATCCCGGTCTTGCGGGCAGGTTGCCTACGTGTTACTCACCCGTCCGCCGCTGAGCTTCCGTGCTTCCACCCGAAGGCTTCCGCACGGACGCTCCGCTCGACTTGCATGTATTAGGCGCGCCGCCAGCGTTCGTCCTGAGCCAGGATCAAACTCTCCAAGAAAATGGGTCAAGCCAATCGTGGCCCGAGTTGCGTTGCAAAGGAATTAATCGAGGTCTTGCGCTCGGTGTTCAGTTTTCAAAGAGCGAGCCGGCCGCCTCGCGGCGGCACTTATATAATTTATCACAGCCGACCGGGACTTTGCAAGAGGGATTTTCTTCCGAAATCCCGCATTCCGCATTCGTCCCTTGCCGCCGCTTCCCGCACCGTGACCGCCGGATCGGCGTCCGCCGCGAGACCCGGTTGGCGCGCGTTCCCGCGCCCGTGTTCCCGCGTCCGGACCGTCTCCCGGACAGCTCCTCGGTGAGGGCGTTAGCTAATTTATCACAGGTCCGCGGAACGAGTCAAGGGGGTCCGCAGGTCCGCGCCGTGGCGGATTTGTGAAGGAAAGGAAAGCCGAATCATTTCTTCTGGGGAATCATTTCTTCTGGGGACGCAGGCCCGCGGCGTAGCGCGACAGGTCCCTGGGCGATGCGATGCGGGCGTACATGCGGAAAATCGTTTTGTACCGGTTGGCGATGGCTTCCCGCACCGGCCCCTCCAGGCGCCGGTCGTTCATTTCCAACAGGAGCTCGTCCAATTCCTTGCGCAGCAAATAATCCAGCTCCCGGCATTCCTTGTCCGTAAAAAGCATGCCAAGCATGTAAAGCGATGCCTCCTGTCGCACGTCCGCGGCGAAGCGGCGGCGTCCGCGCGGTGCGGCGCGGCGTCTCCCATTACGCGCGAGCGGCAAACAATTTCCGTTCTACTGGTATGCATCAGAACGGTTTATTTTATGACAACCGGAAGCGGGCGGTGAACCCGCCAGGATCCGCCGGAATCGCAAACCGTCAGGAGGCCCCGTACGTCTGCGCGATCAGCCACACCGTCACCGTGCTCTCCACAACCGCCGCCACCAGAAGCAGGACGGCGATGAGCACCGCGGCCGGAACGGAGCCGAAGGCCGTGCGCACGAATCCCCGCCAGGGATCCGGACGGCCGGCCAGCGATCCGAAAATGCCGCGAACGAGCATGACGCCGAAACGCATGCCGAAGGCGCACGCCAGAAAGATCGCCGTCAGCTCGAAGATGCCGTGCGGCAAAATGCCCACCGCCAGGAGCAGCCACGGGTTCAGCCCGGCTCCCCCCGCCTGGTCGATCAGGAAATATCCCAGGAACGTCCCGTTGGCCACCAGCATGACCACGGGCCAGATGCACACAATGACGCCGGCGTACATGGTGAAAATCGCCTTGAACACGTTGTTCAGCAGAATGATGAGAAACAGGAAAAGCTGCGGATTTTCCGCCTGCCCCACCAGATCGCCGAGCGCCCTCAGGGCCTCCACCTGCCGCTCAAGAAAGCCGGATTCGACGCTGGAGCCGCCGGCCACCATGCTGGCGAAAAACAGGATGAAGGAAAAAACGAAATACGGACGAATGTCCGCCCAATATTGCGAGAGCGCGCTTCTGCCAAACATGAGACAATCTCTCCCCGTGTGGAGAATGAACGGACAGGGCCGGGCATATCATGGGAAGTAAACAAGCCGGGTCCGCCTCGGTGCGGGAAAGGAGCCGAAGGAACCCCATGAACGTTCATTTTTACGTCATCGACGCGAGGAAATGGAAGCGAATCCTGTTCATTTCACTGGCCGCCTTTCTTTCCCTCGGCATCGTCTGGGTGGAAAAGGAACACATCTCCGTGTTCGCGCCCCAGGAACAAACCCCGTCCGCCGTGTTCAGTGTGCCCACGGACCGCAAGGCGGTGGCACTCACCTTCGACATCAGCTGGGGCAACAAACGGGCCGAACCGATCCTTGAAGTGCTCAAAAGCAAGAACGTGCAGAACGCCACCTTTTTCCTCTCTTCGGTCTGGGCCCAGTCCCATCCGGACATCGTCCGCAAAATCCAGGAAGCCGGTTTCGAAATCGGCAGCCACGGCCACCGGCACGAAAACTACAGCCAGCTGGAGGACGACGAAATCCGCCGGCAGATCCGCACCGCCCACCGGATTCTGGCGGAACTGACCGGCAAGCCTCCCAGCCTCATCCGCCTGCCCAACGGCGACTTTGACAAGCGGGTGCTGCGCATCGCGGACGAGCTCGGCTACCGGGTGATCCAGTGGGACACCGACTCCGGCGACTGGAAAAACCCGGGCGTGCAGACGATTATCGACCGGGTCGTAAGCGGCGCCCATCCGGGCGACATCATCCTGATGCACGCCAGCGACTCGGTCAAGCAGACCCACGAGGCCCTGCCCGTCATCATCGACCGGCTCCGCGAACAGGGCTACGAATTCGTGACCGTTTCCCAGCTGCTCGCCCAGACGGAAACGAAAGGCCGCGCGGTCGAGGACCGAAGCGCCTGGACGCAGCTGGCGGCGCCCTACTGACCGCTTCCGCCTTCCGGGGCGGACACGTATTCCGCTGCCGCTGATCGTCTCCCGCGGCGGATTCCCCAAGCGCGGCCGCTGATCGCCTCACGGGACCTTACGGGACGGGACCGTCCGGACGCGGCCCGCCGGCCCGTCCCCGCGGCGGACGCTCTCCAGGCGCGTCGGCCGTCTTCCACCGGGACAGATTACCGCCCGGCGCGGCCGCCCGTGGCATCCGCCCCGGCGGCGCCCCGCTTCGCGTTCGGACGGGACGGCTGCGCCTGCCTACGGCCGGCCCGGCCTTTTTTCGTTTTGCCGCCGGCACCCGCCGTCCGCGCGCCTCCGCCCCCTTGGCCGCCGGCGCCTTCGGCCGGCAGAAGGGGCGTCCGGTCCAGAACGCGATGCAGCCGCATGAGCTGGTACGCGTTGCAGACGAACAGCGGCACCAGGCTCAGGGCCAGCGACAGGGCGTTGTCTTCCTGGAACGACACGCGAAAAGCTGGGACCGCTTCAACGAGGGTGCCCACGATGAGGAAAAACAGTGCCGGAATCCAGGCCCCCCGCGACGTTTCGCGCACCTTGCGCCAGGCCACCAGCACGGACGCGGCCGTGAGCGCCACAGGCACCGTCCATTTCACGGCGGCGGAAAGCCCCTCCTCCACCGCCAGCCAGTAGACGAGTTCCCCCAGGGCGAACACCGTGGTGAAGCCTTGCAAAGCCACCCACAGATACGGCTTCCGCAACATGCTGCGGGCCACGTAATTGAGCATGAGGTAGGCGAAAAACCCCAAATGGGCCACCGCGCCCAATGCGAGCCCGCTGAGGATCATCATCCAGATGTTGTACAGCCATCCATGAAATCCCACATTGCGAAACTCGGGGTCGCTCGCCTGCAGCGGAACGCCCGTCGCCACGTAGGCCAGCGCGCCGACCAGCAGCGTCGCCCCGAACAATTTCGCCCATTTGCGAAGCGTCAACGCATGCCCTCTCCTTTCCGCTCCTTCCATTTTACCATGTCCCCGCCAAAAAGCCATGAATCCCCACAACATATTCAAAAAACCGTCATCGCATACTAAAGCCAACATCATTCTCCCGCGGAAAGGAGACGGTCCGATGCGTTTCCGCCCGTTCGCCGCAGCCATGCTGGCCCTTGTGCTGTCCGTGCTTTCCGCATGCGGCCAGCAGCCTTCGGACAGCGGCGGCCAGATGAGCTACAAGGACATGAAATCGATGGTCGTGGACATTCTGGGGTCCGAGGAAGCGATCCAGGCGATCGAGAAGGCGCAGGCCAGCCGGGGAACCGGCCTCAAGGCGCTGTCGCTCATGGATCAGGAACAGCTCCGCGTTACCGTCAAAAACGTACTGACGTCGCCGGAGTACTCCAAGGAACTGGAACGGATCATGACCGATCCGAAATTCGCCGGCGAATTCGCCAAGGCGGTCAACAAGCAGAACAAGGAAATCCACAAGGAACTGATCAAGGATCCGTCCTACCGCAAGGAACTGATCAGCGTGCTGAAGGAACCGGAAATGCAGGCCATGTTCCTTGAAGCCACCAAAACCAGCGAATACCGGGCCCAGATGATGAACGCGGTCCAGGAAGCGATCCAGAACCCCCTGTTCAAGCTGGAAATCATGAAAATGCTGCAGAGCGTGGTCAAGGAAGAGATGGACCCGAAACGGAAACAGGACCAGAAGCAACAACAAGGGCAGCAAGGACAGGAGGGCGGAGATCAGGAGGGACAGGAACAGCAGGGCGGAGAAAATCAAAGCTGAGCGGACAACCCGGCGAAGCCGGAACGGCTTGCGGCGGATTGTCCGCTTTCGTTTTGCCGGGCGGGCCGCGCGTCGGGCCGGGCCGCCGCGCCGCCGGTCACCGCCCGCAGCGGGCGATGACGGCGTCCGCCAGTTCCAGATAGGCCTTGCCCATCGTCGTATCCGCCTTGAAAACGGCGGGAGAATAGTCCGGTTCGGACGGATGGTTGTCCGGCGACTCGAGGGGGAACTGGGCCAAAAGTTCCACGCCCAGCTCGCCGGCCAGCTTCGCCCCT
Organism: Paenibacillaceae bacterium; assembly: GCA_036563895.1. GTDB lineage: Bacteria > Bacillota > Bacilli > Paenibacillales > Paenibacillaceae > ZCTH02-B3. Next base: position 22,553 of record DATCLN010000152.1, on the reverse strand, counting down.
CCGCCGCGGCCGAACACGTAGGTTTTTTCGCCGCAGGAGGGGCACTCGAGCCAGGCCATGTTTTCCACCACGCCCAGGATTTCATGCCGCGTCTTGATCGCCATCGCCCCCGCCCGGGCCGCCACGAAGGCGGCGGTGGCGTGCGGCGTCGTGACGATCAGCTCCTTGCTCTGCGGGATCATCTGATGGACATCGAGGGCGATGTCGCCGGTGCCGGGCGGCAGGTCCAGCAGCATGTAGTCCAGCTCTCCCCACTCCACCTCGGCGAAAAACGTGCGCAGCATCCTGCCGAGCATCGGGCCGCGCCACACCACGGGGGCGTTGTCCTCCACAAAGAACCCCATGGACATGATTTTCACGCCGAACCGCTCCACGGGAATGATCCGTTCGTTCTCCAGCCGCGGCCCTTCCGTCAGACCCATCAGGTCCGGCACGCTGAAGCCGTAAATGTCGGCGTCGATGAGTCCCGTCCGCTTGCCGCGCCTGGCGAGGGCCACCGCCAGATTGACGGCCACCGTCGACTTGCCCACGCCGCCCTTGCCGCTGGCCACGGCGATGAACTGCACGCCGTTTCGCGGATCGAGGAGCGGGCTTTGCAGCCCGGCGCCATGGCCCATGGGTCCAGCCGGTCCGCCTCCCGCGGGGCCCGCCGCTCCCGGCCCTTGTCCGCCGGCCCTACCGGGCTGTTCTCCGCCCGCGGGCCGCGCGCCCGCCCGCGCCAGTTCCACGTCCGTCGCGGCGCGCACGCGGATATGGACGTTGGGCACGCCGGCCGCCTGCAGTTTAGCCCGGATGGCGTTTTCCACTTCGCCGGCCGATTCCAGACTGTCCGGGTGTACCACGGCGGTGAGGGAAACCCGGTCTTCCCGCAGGACGATATCGCGAATCCATCCGGCCTCCGCCAGTTTCAGGCGAAGCCTCGGTTCCTCCACATCGCGCAGCGTTTCCAACAGCTGTTCCCTCGTGATCATCATCCGCTTCCTCCGATGCCGTATTCGAATGGTTCCCTCTCGATTCGCCTTATTATACCACAACCTGGAACGGGAATTCGCCCCATCGCGCCCCGGGCCGGGCCCCGGCATCCCGCGCGGATCTCCGGTGGCGGAACCGAACGCCTTTCCAGACCGTGCCGTGCGTCCGCGGCCAAACCGAAGGCTTTTCCAGGCCGTTTCGGGCGTCCGTTTTGCCGAATTTCATCCGGCATGACCCGCCGGCACACCGCCTTCCGCCGACCGGCAGGCCCCTGCGGGGAAATTTACGCCAAAAGTGCATTTATTTTTTCGTTTTCACGGCCGTCCGGGCGAAATAAAGACAATTATGCATTTATTCTCGGCCTCTCCGACCGAAATCGAACAAAATTTTCCAATTTAAATGTACGAATGTCTTTATTTGCCCCGGAAACCCGTTTTCAAGCGAAAATAAATGCACTTTTGTCGTTATCCCGGAACACCCTCAAGACCCGGAAGGCAACGTTCCCCTGGCCGGTTTCCTTAAGTTCGCAAAACCCGGATCCTCCCCGCCAATATCCACGGCCGCGGCAGCCAGATCCTCCCCGCCGGTTTTTACGGCTGCGGCAGCCAGTCCGCAAGGCCCGTCCGGAAGGCCGGCGCCTCGCCGTCCGCGGTCTCCTCCGACAGATAGCGCAAAATCCCGCGGTACACGGCGGCGGCGACTTTCCGCTGGTACGCGGAGTCCGCCAGGAGTTCCGATTCCTGCGGATGGGACAGAAAGCCGACTTCCACCAGCGCCGACGGCATGTCCAGCTCGTTCAGCATGAACACTTCCTCCGCCGCCAGGGCCGTCCGGTTGGTGTTGCCGAGGGATTCGCGCAGCTCCTGTTGGATGGCCAGAGCCAGCCGCCGGCTGTCCGGACTCCGCGGCGAATAGAACGTCTGCGCCCCCCGCCATCTCGGGGAAGGGATGCTGTTCAAATGGATGCTGATCGTCAGGACGGCCCCCCGGCCTTCGATCCGCCGGACCCGCTCGTGCAGGTCTTCGGTCTTGCGCGAAGCGAGTCCCCTTGTCTCCGGCGCCGCCAGGTCGTAATCGCCCTCGCGGGTCAGCGTGACCACCGCGCCGGCCTGCTGCAGGTAATCGCGGAGATAAAGCGCGATGGCCAGGTTGATGTCCTTCTCCACCACGCCCGTCCGGCTGACCGCTCCTCCGTCGGCGCCCCCGTGGCCCGCATCCAGGGCGATGACCTTGCCGGACAGCGGCAGCGACATTTCCGTCCACGTCCGGACCGAAGCCGGAATATCGCTGAACAGGGCCACGGCGACCAGCACGGACAAAGCGGCCGCCGCCAGAAACCGCCAAACGTCCCTGCCCGTCACATGGATGACATAGGGCCCCTTGCCGCGCTTTCGTGCAAACAAAACGATCCACCCCGTCCCATCACAGCTTGAGACCATCTTATGGGACAAGGAGGATCGTTATGACTGGACAGCCCTCACTCGGATTTGCCGGCAAGCCCTTCGATCAGCACGCGGGCCACTTCCGGGCGGCTGAACTCCGGCGGCGGGCATTCGCCGTTGCGCAGCATCTCCCGCACCTTCGTGCCCGACAGATGGACGCGGGCCGAAGCGTCGTGCGGGCACGTCTTGGAGGAAGCCATGCCGCCGCAGATCCGGCAGTAGAAGCTGTGTTCGAAGAACAGCGGCGTGATGCCCAGCTCTTCCGCCGTGAAGTTGCGGAAAATCTCCTGGGCCTCGTAGGTGCCGTAGTAATCGCCGACCCCGGCGTGGTCGCGGCCGACGATGAAGTGGGTGCAGCCGAAGTTCTTCCGCACCAGGGCGTGGAAAATCGCCTCGCGCGGCCCCGCGTAGCGCATCGCCGCGGGAAACACGCCCAGGAACACCCGCTCGCGGGGATAGTAGTTTTCCAGGAGCACAAGGTAACTGCGCATGCGCACGTCCGCCGGGATGTCGTCGGACTTCGTCTCCCCGACCAGGGGGTTCAGGAACAGCCCGTCCACGATTTCCATGGCGCATTTCTGGATGTATTCGTGGGCGCGGTGCACGGGATTGCGCGTCTGGAAGCCGACGATGGTGCGCCAGCCCTTCTCCGCGAAGATTCGCCGGGTATCCGCGGGATCGAAATAATACTCGGCGAACCGCTCCGGCTTCTTGCGGTTCAGCACGCGGACGGCGCCGCCCACATAGGTGTCCGGCCGTCCCATCAGGCGCGCGACGCCGGGATGGCCGAGATCGTCGGTCTTGAACACCCGCAGCGCCTCGCGCCGCTTGTCGACCTGATAGATGCTCTCGATGTCGATGACGCCGTAAATGACTCCGTCCGCTTCCCCGACCAGCGCGGCGCGCCGGCCGACTTCCAGGCGGGAAGCGGTTTCCGGAGGCACCGCCAGCGTAATCGGGATGCTCCACACGAGGCCGCTGACCAGCCGCATCGATTCCACGACCGAATCGTAATCTTCCCGGTTCATGAACCCGGTCAGCGGGCTGAAGGCGCCGACCCCGATCATCTCCAGATCGGACAGGGTCCAGGCGTCAATGGAAATGGCGGGCAGATCCGCCGCTTCGGCCAGAAGTTCCGTCCGCTCCGAACCCTTCGCGATCCGGTCGATCAGCACGCCGCCGTGGGGCGGAATGGCACCCGCCCATGCCGGCCCGGCGGCCGTTTCGGCGCCACGCTCCTTGAACTGCGTGCCCATGGCCCACTTCCTTTCCGGTTGCTTTCCGCCAGGCTGGTTACTGATGCAGGCCGCACTCGATCTTGCCCGTTCCCGACCAGCGCCCCGCGCGCAGGTCCTCGCCGGGTCTCACCGGGCGGGTGCAATGGAGGCAGCCGATGCTTGGATAGTTCCGATCGTGCAGCGGATTGTAGGGAACGTCGTTCTCGCGGATGTACCGCCAGACGTCTCCCCATTTCCAGTCCGCCAGCGGGTTGAATTTGACGAGGCCAAACTTCTGGTCGTATTCCACCTTTTTCGCGTTCGCCCGCGTGGGCGCCTGCTCGCGGCGGATGCCGGTGATCCAGGCGTCGTAGCCGGCCAGGAAACGGGACAGCGGCTCCACCTTGCGCAGGTTGCAGCACAGGTTCGGATCCCGTTTCCAGAGCTCGTCGCCGTACCGGGCCGCCTGCTCCTCCGGCGTAAGCTCCGGGCTGACCCGGATGAAGCGGAGACCGTACCGCTCGGCCAGCCGGTCGCGGGTGGCGTACGTCTCCGGGAAGTGAAAATCGGTGTCCAGATAAAAAATGTCCGTTTCGGGGCGGATCTTCCGGATCATATCCACCAGCACCACGTCCTCGGCGCCGAAACTGCACGCAAACGCGATGTTGGGAAACGCGGAGACCGCCCACCCGATCACCGTTTCCGCCGAAGCATGCTCGAATTCCTCGGCTTTGGTCCGGACCAGTTCTTCCTTTTCCCACAGGTTCACCGCGGCTTCTCTCCTCCCGGTCTGCTAATTCCTAGTAAGTTAATATGAATACACTTATTATATGCTCCTTCTTCCAATTGCGCAAGCAACGGACAAGGAGCGCACCGGGAGAGAAAACCGCCGGATAAAACGCCAAACCGCAAAACAACCAACCGGCCGGATGTCCGTAATGCAAAAAAACCTTTCCGCCGCGAACGGGCGAAAAGGCACAGGCGCCGCGGCTTGCGGCGCACCAGACGTCAGCGTTTCGAGTATTGGGGTGCTTTGCGCGCTTTCTTCAGGCCGTATTTCTTGCGTTCCTTCATCCGCGGGTCGCGGGTCAGGAAACCGGCCTTCTTGAGCACCGGCCGCAGATCGGGATCGATCTTCAGCAGCGCGCGGGCGATGCCGTGGCGGATCGCCCCGGCCTGGCCGGAAATGCCGCCGCCGTTGGCGATCACGTACACGTCATATTTGCCTTCCAGGCCTGTCAGCACCAGCGGCTGCTTGGCGATGAGCTTGAGCGTCTCCAGGCCGAAATAATCGTCGATGTCCCGCTTGTTGACGATGATGCGGCCTTCGCCCGGCACCAGGCGGACGCGGGCGACCGCGTGTTTCCGGCGTCCGGTGGCCATATATTGAACTTGCGCCATTCGTCGCATCCTCCCTTGAGATTATCCGCGCAGTTGATACACTTCGGGCTTCTGGGCCTGGTGCGGATGCTCGGGGCCCGCGTACACCTTCAGCTTGCTTCTCAGCTGGTGGCCGAGCTTGTTCTTCGGCAGCATGCCGAAGACCGCTTCCTCGATGACCCGTTCCGGTCTGGTGGCCAGAAGCTGCGCGGCCGTCCTCGTCTTCAGGCCGCCCGGATACTGGGAGTGGGAGTAATACTTCTTCGTTTCCCGTTTCTTGCCGGTAAGCTGGATTTTCTCCGCGTTGATGACGATGACGAAATCTCCCGTGTCCACGTGCGGCGTGAACTGGGGTTTATGTTTGCCGCGGATGAGCGCCGCCACTTCGCTGGCCAACCGGCCGAGCGTCTGGCCTGCGGCGTCCACCACGTACCACTTGCGCTCGATTTCGCCCGGCTTTGCCATATAGGTACGCATAAGGAGTTCCTCCTCGGACAGATCAACATTCGCTTTTCGCCGGCCCTTGGACCGGCCCGCTCGCGGACGGAAAACCGGTCCGCCGCGAAGTTTCGTGGCGTGCGTTCTTCACCGGGGCGTGGGGATACCATGAAGAAGGCACAAAAAGTATTTTACAGCAAATTTTCAGAATGCGCAATCACTCCTGCTGCCAGGGAAGTCCCCAGCGCGCATCGTAGTCCACCCGCCACAGCACGAGGCCGTGGGCGGGCGCCGTCGGTCCCGCCAGGCTGCGGTCCTTCGCCGCGAGGATTTCGGCGATCTGTTCCGGGGGCCGTTTGCCTTCGCCCACCCCCAGAAGCGTGCCGGCGATGATCCTTACCATATTGTACAGGAATCCGTTGCCGGTAAGCTCCAGATGGATGAGGCCGCGGACCCGTTCCGGCGACGCGCCGCCAGCCGCGCCGACCGCCTTGCCGACGCCCGAACCGCCTGCCGTGCCGCCGTCCGAACCGCCGGGCGGCCTGCTGTCCCCGCCGGTTTCACCGGCCCCGCTGTCCGGTCCGGTCCCGCGGTCCGATCCGCCTCCGCAGTCCGATCCGTTTCCACGTTCCAATCCGCTCCCGCCGTCCGGTCCCCCATCGGGTTCCACGATCAGCCGGGCCGAAAAAATCGTCCGCACGTGGTGCGACGCCGTCGAATGCGCCGAGGCGAAAGACGTGAAATCGTGCTCGCCCACCAGGTGGCGCAGGCCTTCCCGCATCGCCGCGCAGTCGAGGGGGATCGGATGGTGGTATTCGTACCGCCGGCGGAACACGTCGGGAAAACGCCGCGTGTTCACCGTGTAACGGTACGTCTTGGACACCGCGTCCCGGCGGGCGTGGAACGACGGATCCACTTCCGCCGCGGCCAGCACGACGATGTCCTCGGGCAGCCGCGAGTTCAGCGCGAGGGCCCACCGCTCCGCCGGAATCCGGGACGAGGTGTGGAAATTCGCCACCTGGCCCCTGGCGTGCACGCCGGCGTCCGTCCGCCCCGAACCGACCACGCGGACACTCTCGCCCGTCAGCTTCCGGATCGCTTCCTCCAGACGATCCTGGATCGTGTTGCCGTCCGGCTGCGTCTGGAAACCGTGATAGCGCGTTCCATCATAACTGACCAAGAGGCAGATGTTTCGCAAAGTCCTATCCCCCCGAAGGCGAACGCGAAGGGACCGCCCATAAAAAAAAGGATGCGCGAAGCCCCTTCGGCACCCTTTTGAGGAAACGGTCTTACTGCGCGCGGTCCACCAGTTCCAGATACACCATCGGCGCGGAGTCCCCGCGGCGCGGGCCGAGTTTCAGGATCCGGGTGTATCCGCCCTGGCGGTTCGCGTAGCGCTGCGCCAGCTCGGAGAACAGCTTCTGGATGGCGTCCTGCTCCCCGTTCAGCGTTTCCCGGCGCACGAAGGCGGCCGCCTGGCGGCGGGCGTGCAGATCGCCGCGTTTGGCCAGGGTGATCAGCTTCTCGGCGATCGAACGCACTTCCTTCGCTTTCGCTTCCGTGGTCTCAATCCGTTCATACAGGAACAGGTCGGTCACCAGATCGCGGAACAGCGCCTTGCGGGCGCTGGAACCGCGGCCGAGTTTCTTTTGTGCCATCGGTATCACATCCTTTCGCTGCAGTCGCCGCTGGGCGGCGCCGCCGCGCGTTTGCCGGCATCGCCCTTCACATCGCCCTTCGGGCGGGGCCTTTCCGGCGGGCGGCGCCGCGCGTCAATCGTCCTTCCGCAGGCTGAGGCCCAGCTCGGCCAGTTTCTCCTGCACTTCCTCCAGCGATTTCCGGCCGAGGTTGCGCACTTTCATCATGTCCTCTTCGGACTTCATGATGAGTTCCTGCACGGTGTTGATGCCCGCCCGCTTCAGGCAGTTGTAGGAACGGACGGAAAGATCCAGTTCCTCGATGGTCATCTCGAGGACCTTCTCCTTCTTGTCCTCTTCCTTTTCCTTCATCGTTTCGGTTTCTTTCGCGCCGTCGGTGAGCCCCACGAACAGCGCGAGGTGGTCGGTCAGGATCTTCGCGCCGAGGCTGACCGCCTCGTCCGGGCGGATGCTGCCGTCGGTCCACACTTCCAGCGTCAGCTTGTCGTAGTTGGTCACCTGGCCGACGCGGGTGTTTTCCACCCGGTAGTTGACCCGCGTGATCGGGGTGTAGATGGAATCCACGGGGATGACCCCGATCGGCTGGTCTTCCTTCTTGTTCCGTTCCGCCGGCACGTAGCCGCGCCCCCGCTTGGCAAACATGCGCATATGGAGACGCGCACCGGAAGCCAGGGTGGCGATGTGGAGTTCCGGATTCAGGATCTCCACGTCGCTGTCCGCCCGAATGTCTCCGGCCGTCACGACGCCTTCGCCTTCCGCATCGATCTCCAGCATCTTTTCCTCGTCCGAGTGGATCTTGAGCGAGAGGCGTTTCAGATTGAGGATGATCTCCGTCACATCCTCGAGGACGCCCGGAATCGTGGAAAATTCATGAAGGACACCGTCGATCTGCACCGAAGTTACGGCCGCGCCGGGCAGGGACGAAAGCAGGATGCGGCGGAGGGAGTTGCCCAGCGTCATGCCGTAGCCGCGCTCGAGCGGTTCCACGACGAAACGCCCGTATTTGTTGTCTTCATGCATTTCCACGATTTCGATTTTCGGCTTTTCGATCACAATCACGCCTTAACCCTCCCAACGTTTGCTGCGCCCCGGCACAAAAACGGCACTCCCCGGCGGCTCCCCGCCCGCCGGCGTCTCCCGGCGTGCTTCCCGCCGCTGGTCATCCCTTGCGCCGGCCGGCGCCAGTGGCGTCGCTGACCCAGCCGTTCGTTTAACCACCGAAAGGGGTAAACCATGTAGTATGCCGTACCGTCACAACCATTATTCACCAGTTGTTTCCGTTTGATACCACATCTTACGGCTCGTCAGACGCGGCGACGTTTCGGAGGACGGCAGCCGTTATGCGGAATCGGCGTCACATCCTTGATCATGCTCACTTCCAGGCCGGCGGCTTGCAGAGAGCGGATCGCCGCTTCGCGGCCCGCACCCGGACCCTTGACCAGGACTTCCACCGTGCGCATGCCGTGTTCCATGGCGGCGCGGGCGGCCGATTCGGCAGCCATCTGCGCGGCATAGGGTGTGCTCTTGCGGGAGCCCTTGAAGCCGAGCGTGCCGGCGCTGGCCCAGCAAATCGTGTTCCCGTGCGGATCCGTGATGGTCACGATGGTATTGTTGAACGTCGAGCGGATGTGCGCGACGCCCGTTTCGATGTTTTTCCTGTCGCGGCGTTTCGTGCGGGTCGTTTTCTTGGCTTTCTGCGCGGACATTGCCGGTCATCCTCCTTTCCGATTACTTCTTCTTGTTCGCCACCGTGCGGCGCGGTCCCTTGCGCGTACGTGCGTTGGTTCTCGTGCGTTGGCCGCGGACCGGCAAGCCCTTGCGATGGCGGATGCCGCGGTAGCAGCCGATTTCCACCAGCCGCTTGATGTTCATCGCGACTTCGCGGCGCAGATCGCCTTCGACCTTCAGCGTCTTCTCGATCCGGTCGCGCAGGCGGGACACCTCATCCTCCGTCAGGTCGCGGACGCGGGTGTCCGGATTGACGCCGGTCGCTTCCAGGAGCTTCCGGGACGTCGTTCTGCCGATCCCGTAAATGTAGGTCAGGGCGATCTCCACGCGCTTGTCGCGGGGAAGGTCGACACCAGCGATACGTGCCATGGGCTATCGTGCACCTCCCTCAGGCCTGTTGTCAGCCTTGTTTTTGCTTGTGCTTCGGATTTTCGCAGATGATCATCACGTTGCCCTTCCGGCGAATGACCTTGCATTTTTCGCACATCGGTTTGACCGAAGGTCTCACTTTCATGGATGTTCACCCTCCTGTTTCGGCGGTCGCGGCGACGGCCGCGCCGGCAGCCGCGGTCGGGATCGCGGCCGCGGTCCTTTCGCGCCTGTGCGTCTATTTGCGGTACGTGATGCGGCCCCGGGTCAGATCGTAAGGCGAAAGCTGCACGACCACGCGATCCCCGGTCAGGATGCGGATGAAATGCATGCACAATTTCCCGGAGACGTGGGCCAAAACCTGGTGCCCGTTGTCGAGCTCCACCCTGAACATCGCGTTGGGCAGAGGTTCGATGACCGTCCCTTCCACCTCGATGACGTCCTCTTTGGCCACCCCTTACTCTCCTTTCTCTTCTGCATGCGTTCCGGATGATCCCGCGGCAAGCCGGCGCTTCGCGTCCTTCACGGCAAACCGCAGTTTGCCGTTGGTGACCCGCCCGGTCTCGCTCAGGCTGTTCACGACTTCTTCGCTTACGATGCCCGTCGGTTCAAGATGCAGCAGGTTTTTGCGCTTCGGCCGTTCGAATTTTCGCCTGTCCCCGTCGGCGATGAGCGCGAAGCGTTCGTCCAGCAGGGCGATGACCACGGCGAGTTCGCCCTGATCCCGCCCGCGCAGGCTTCGCACAATCGCTCCGGGAACCACTTTCGCACGGTCCGTCATCGCCATTCACCTGTTCCTGCCTCTCAATCTTCGATCCGGGTCAAAATCTCGCATCCGTCTTCCGTCACGGCGATCGTATGCTCGAAATGCGCGCACGGCGAACCGTCCACGGACACGACGGTCCAGTTGTCCGCCAGCGTCCGCACGTAGCGCTCGCCGGCGATGACCATCGGCTCGATGGCCAGCGTCATTCCCGGCTTCAGGCGCGGACCGCGGTCCGGCACGCCGTAGTTCGGGATTTGCGGCTCTTCGTGCAGGTTGGCGCCGATGCCGTGCCCGACGTATTCCCTCACCACGGAAAATCCCGCTTCCTCGACCACCTGCTGGATGCGGTGGGAAACGGTGTACAGCCGCACATCCGGCCGGATGAGTTCCAGCCCGGCGTACAGCGCCGCCTCGGTCACTTCCAGCAGGCGCCGCTTTACGGGGTCGATTTCGCCGACCGGAAAGGTCCAGGCGGAATCGCCGTGATAGCCTTCAACGCACGCGCCGACGTCGATGCTGATGATGTCGCCTTCCTTCAGTTTCCGCGGTCCCGGGATGCCGTGCACCAGCTCTTCGTTGACGGAGGTGCAGATGCTGCCCGGAAACCCGCGGTACCCTTTGAAGGAAGGCACCGCGTTCCGGCTGCGGATGTGCTCTTCGGCGATCCGGTCCAGCTCGGCGGTGGTGACCCCGGGCCGGATGGCCTGGCGGAGCAGGCGGAGCGTCTCCGCCACGATCCTCCCCGCTTCCCGCATCAAGGCGATTTCCGCTTCGGACTTGCAAATGATCATGGCGAAATTACCCTTTCAGGACGGCGCCGATCTCCGCGGTCACCTCGTCGATGTCCCGCTCGCCGTCCACTTCGCGCAAGAGGCCTTTGGCGTCGTAATATTTCAGCACAGGCTCCGTCTTGTTGAAGTATTCGTCCAGCCGCGTGCCCACTTTCTCCTCGGAATCGTCGGCACGCTGCATGAGCTCGCCGCCGCACTTGTCGCAGACGCCTTCCGTCCGCGGCGGGCGGAACTTCGTGTGGTAGATTTCTCCGCAGGCCTTGCAGATCCGCCGCCCGGTGAGACGGATGAACAGCAGGTCGCGGTCCACTTTCAAATAAACCACGTGATCGATGCTGCGGTTCAGGCCGGCGAGGATGCCGTCCAGCGCCTCGGCCTGCGCCAGGGTCCGCGGAAACCCGTCCAGCAGGAACCCGCTTGCGCAGTCGGCCTGCGCCAGGCGCTCGCGCACGATGCCGTTGGTGATCTCGTCCGGCACGAGCAGCCCCTGGCTCACGTACTCCTTCGCCTTGAACCCGAGCGGCGTACCCTCTTGCATGGCCTGGCGGAACGCGTCGCCGGTGGAGATGTGCGGAATGCCGAATCTTTTCACGATGCGGTCGGCCTGCGTCCCTTTGCCGGCACCCGGAGGGCCCATGAACACGATATTCATTCTTGTCCCCCTTGCCTGGCTGTCACTTGGCTCCGATGGGCGCCGCCGGCACCCGTCACTTCGCGCCGCCGATGAACCCGCGGTAATGGCGCTTGATCAGCTGGCTCTCGATCTGCTTCATGGTCTCCAGCGCGACGCCGACCACGATGAGCAGCGAGGTGCCGCCCAGCTGCACCGACCGGGGAAGTCCGGCGACGGCGCCGAAGAACACCGGCATGACCGACACCACCGCCAGGAAAATCGAGCCGAACAGCGTCAGCCGGGTGATCACCCGGGTCAGGTAGGTGGCGGTCGGCTTGCCCGGCCGGATGCCCGGGATGTAGCCGCCGTTCTTCTTCATGTTTTCCGCCATCTGCTGCGGGTTGTACTGCACGAAGGTGTAGAAGAAGGTAAACCCGATGATCAGCAGCACGTAGAGCACCATGCCGAGCGGCCGGTCGTAGTACAGGTGGTCCATGATCCATTGCGCCCACGGGTATTGCGACCAGAACCCGGCGATGGTGATCGGAAACATCAGCAGGGAAACCGCGAAGATGACCGGAATGACGCCCGCGCCGTTCACCCGCAGCGGAATGTGCGTCATCTGGCCGCCGTACATCCGCTGGCCGACGATGCGCTTCGCGTATTGCACCGGCAGCTTGCGCGTGCCCTGCTGGACGAAGATGCAGCCCGCGATGACGAGCACGGCGAACACGCCGATGATGGCCAGCTTCACGATGTTCAGGAACAGCTCGCTCTCCGCAATGCCAAAGAACTGGCTGGCATAGATGTCGCGGATGCCCTGCGGAATCCCCGCGATGATCCCGGCGAAGATGAGGATGGAGATGCCGTTGCCGATCCCCTTGTCGTTGATCTGTTCGCCAAGCCACATCAGGAAAGCCGTGCCTGCCGTCAGGATGATGGCGATCAGCGTGTAGGTCCCGATGCCGGGATCGACCACCATCTGGATGCCGTACAACCGGTTGAACCCGATCGACGTGGCGTAGGCCTGGATGAAGCCGAGAACCACCGTGCCGTAGCGCGTGAACTGGGTCAGCTTGCGCCGGCCCATCTCGCCTTCCCTGGCCCACTCCGCGAACTTCGGGATCACGTCCATCGACAAGAGCTGCACGATGATCGACGCCGTGATGTACGGCATGATCCCGAGGGCGAAGATGGAGAACTGGTACAGCGCGCCCCCGGTGAAGGTGTTCAGCAGCCCGAACAGGTCGCTGCCCTGCATGTCCGCCGCCTTCAGCGCCTCCCGGTTGATGTTCGGCACCGGGATGAACGAACCGATGCGGAAGATGAGCAGGATGAACAGCGTGAACAGGATCCGGTTGCGCAGGTCTTCGACTTTCCAGATGTTCTGGATGGTCCGGATCATTGGATCACCTCGGGCTTGCCGCCGGCGGCTTCAATCTTGGCAAGGGCCGATTGCGAAAACTTGTGGGCCTTTACCGTGAGGGGAACGGTCAGCTCCCCGTCGCCCAGAATCTTGAGGCCGTCCTTCAGGTTTTTCACGATCCCCCGCTCGACGAGCAGTTCCGGCGTCACTTCCGTTCCGGCCTCAAACTCGTTCAGCCTCTCGACATTCACAATGGCATATTCGGTCCGGAACCGTTCGTTGTTGAAGCCGCGCTTCGGCAGCCGGCGGTACAGCGGATTCTGGCCGCCTTCGAAGCCGATGCGGACGCCGCCGCCGGAACGGGCTTTCTGTCCCTTCTGTCCCCGTCCCGACGTCTTGCCCAGACCGCTGCCGATGCCGCGGCCGACCCGCTTGCGGGCAAATTTCGAGCCGGGAGCCGGTTTCAGTTCATGCAATTTCATCGCTTGTCGCACCTCCTCGGGTGGTGGATGGATGCGTGTGCCGGAGCCGGCCGTGACGGATCATTCCGGCAATTCCCGCACTTCCACCAGGTGTTTCACGTGGTGGATCATGCCGCGGATGGACGGATGGTCTTCCTTGACGACGGTCTGGTGAAGCTTGCTCAGGCCAAGGGACCGGACCGTGCGGCGCTGATCCTCCGGACGGCCGATCAGGCTGCGCTTCAGCGTAATCTGCAGTTTGGCCATCTCGTCTCCTCCTCAGCCCAGCAGTTCTTCCACGGTCTTGCCCCGCAATTTCGCCACGTCTTCGGCGCGCTTCAGGCGGGAAAGTCCCTCCAGCGTCGCCCGGACCATGTTGATGGCGTTGGAGGAGCCCAGCGATTTCGTCAAAATGTCGCTGATGCCCGCCAGCTCCAGCACCGCGCGGACCGGACCGCCCGCGATGACGCCGGTGCCCTTGGACGCGGGCTTCAGCAGCACTTTGCCGGCGCCGAAGTGTCCGATGACGGGATGCGGGATGGTGGTGCCGACGATGGGCACGTAAATCAGGTTTTTCTTCGCGTCCTCGACGCCCTTGCGGATCGCGTCGGGCACTTCCGCCGCCTTGCCGAGTCCGGCGCCGACCCATCCTTTGCCGTCGCCGACCACGACGAGGGCGCTGAAGCTGAACCGGCGTCCCCCCGCAACCACCTTGGCGACGCGGTTGACCTGGACCAGTTTTTCCTGCAAATCCAGCGTATTCGGATCTACCCGTGCACGCAAGTTGATATCCCCTCCTTGGGTTGCCATGCAATCAGAACTCCAGCCCGGCTTCGCGCGCGGCGTCCGCCAGCGCCCGGACCCGGCCGTGATACAGATAGCCTCCGCGGTCGAACACCACTTTGGTATACCCTTTTTCGAGCGCCCGCTTGGCGATCAGCTCGCCCACCTTGCGCGCCGCTTCCACGTTGCCGCCGTTCTTGATCTGGCCGGCCAGTTCCTTGTCCAGCGTCGAGGCGGACACCAGCGTCACGCCCCGGGTATCGTCGATGAGCTGCGCGTACATGTGCTTCAGGGAGCGGAAAACGGACAGGCGCGGACGCTCCGGGGTGCCGCTGATCTTCTTGCGCACGCGCAGGTGTCTTCTTTTCCGGGCTTCGTTTCGGCTGATCTTGTTGATCATCCCTAAGCCAACCTTCCTTCCTCATGCCGCCCGACGGGCGGACAAGTCCGTCATTTCTTCTTGCCGGATTTGCCCTCTTTGAGGACGACCCGTTCGTTCTCGTAGCGAATGCCCTTGCCCTTGTAGGGCTCCGGCGGCCGGACCGCGCGGACCTTGGCGGCGACCAGGCCGACCAGCTCCTTGTCGATCCCTTTCACCACGATTTTGTTCTGCGCCGGCACTTCGAACTCGATGCCCGGGTCCGGCACGATCTCCACCGGATGGGAGTAGCCGACGTTGAGCACCAGCTTGTTGCCGGACTTGCTGGCGCGATACCCGACGCCGACCAGTTCGAGGCTTTTGCTGTATCCTTCGACGACGCCGTTCACCATGTTGGCCACCACGCTGCGGGTCGTGCCGTGCAGGGCGCGATGCAGCTTCTCGTCCGACGGCCGTTCCACGACAACGGCGTTATCCTCCACCTTCACGGTCATATCCTTGTGAAGCGTGCGGCTCAGCGTGCCTTTCGGGCCTTTGACCGTGATCGTGTTGCCTTCCACCGTCACGTTCACGCCGCTCGGGATCGGGATCGGTTTGCGTCCGATACGGGACATGGGTGCACCTCCTGTCGGTTTGGTGAATTCACCAAACGTAGCAAATCACTTCGCCGCCCACCTTGAGCTGGCGCGCCTCCTTGTCGGTAAGGATGCCCTTGGACGTGGAAAGGATCGCGATGCCAAGGCCGCCCAGCACGCGGGGAATTTCGTTGGCTTTCGTATAGACGCGCAGTCCCGGCTTGCTGATGCGCTTCAGCCCCGTGATGACGCGCTCGTTGTTCGGACCGTATTTCAGGAAGATCCGGATGATCCCCTGCTTGTTGTCCTCGATATATTCGGCATCGCGGATAAAGCCTTCGCGCTTCAGGATTTCGGCGATTTGCCGCTTGATCTTCGACGCGGGCACTTCGACCGTTTCGTGGCGAACCAGGTTCGCGTTGCGAATGCGCGTCAGCATATCCGCAATGGGGTCTGACATAGCCATGGGGGAAACCCTCCTTCCCGAGCCGGATGACCTCACCAGCTCGCTTTTCTGACGCCAGGAATCTGGCCCTTGTATGCCAATTCGCGGAAGCAGATCCGGCACACCTTGAACTTGCGCAACACGGCGCGCGGCCGTCCGCAGCGCTCGCAGCGCGTGTAGTAGCGCACCTTGAATTTCGGTTTCCGCTTCTGCTTGGCGATCATGGATTTTTTGGCCACGGATGCTTGCACCTCCCCGCTGTCACCGGGCGAACGGCATGCCCAGCCGGGCAAGCAGGTCGCGCGATTCTTCGTCCGTTTTGGCGGTCGTGACGATCACCACGTCCAGGCCGCGAATTTTGTCGATCTTGTCGTAGTCGATTTCCGGAAAAATGAGCTGCTCCCGAATGCCGAGGGTATAGTTGCCGCGGCCGTCGAACGATTTCGGGGACACGCCGCGGAAGTCGCGCACGCGGGGCAGGGCGATGTTGAACAATTTATCGAGAAAATGGTACATGCGTTCGCCGCGCAGCGTCACCTTCACGCCGATGGGCATGTTTTGCCGGATGCGAAAGCCGGCGATGGATTTCTTCGCCCGGGTGACGACCGGCTTCTGGCCGGCAATGCGGGTCAGATCGTCCATGGCGGCGTCCAGCACCTTGGCGTTCTGGGCCGCTTCGCCCACGCCCATGTTGAGGACGACCTTCTCCACCCGCGGCACCTGCATGACCGACCGGTATCCGAACTTTTGCATCATGGCGGGTACGACTTCTTTCAGGTAGAGCTCTTTCAATCGGGCTGCCATTGAAGTTTCGGGAACCTCCTTTCCCTTGCGTCTTCGCGGTCAGTCGATCTGCGCGCCGGACCGCTTGGCGATGCGTACCTTGCGGCCGTTCTCCAGCACCTTGTATCCGATCCGCGTCGGCAGGCCGGTCTTCGGATCCACGAGCATCACGTTGGACGCGTGGATCGGCGCTTCCCGCTCGATGATGCCGCCCTGCGGATTTTTCGGGTTCGGGCGCGTATGGCGCTTGATCATGTTGACCCCTTCCACGAGGACGCGGTTCTCGCGGGGATAGGCGGCCAGCACGCGACCTTTCTTGCCTTTGTCCTTGCCGCTGATGACGATCACGGTGTCGTTTTTCTTCACATGCATGCGGGGCATGGCTGCACCTCCTCGTCTCCGCCTGCCCGGATCACAGCACTTCCGGCGCCAGGGAGATGATCTTCATGAAGTCGCGGTCGCGCAGTTCGCGCGCCACCGGACCGAAAATCCGGGTGCCGCGCGGGCTTTTGTCCTCTCTGACGATCACCGCGGCGTTCTCGTCAAACGCGATATAGGAACCGTCCGGACGGCGGATCGGGCGCTTCGTGCGCACGATGACGCACTTCACCACGTCGCCTTTTTTGACAACGCCCCCGGGTGTTGCCTGTTTGACGGAAGCGACGATCATGTCGCCGACATGCCCCACCCTGCGGCCGGTACCGCCGAGCACGCGGATGCACATCAGCTCTTTCGCGCCGGTGTTGTCCGCGACGGCCAGACGCGTAAATGGCTGGATCATCGATGGGGCCTCCTTCTCAGACGTTCGAATTTCGTTCTATGATCTCCACCAGCCGCCATCTCTTGCGCTTCGACAGCGGGCGGGTCTCCATGATTTTCACGATGTCTCCGATTCTCGCTTCGTTGTTTTCGTCGTGGGCCATGTATTTCTTCGTGCGGCGGATCGGTTTGCCGTACAGCTTGTGCCGCTTGAACGTTTCCACCGCCACGACGATCGATTTTTGCATCTTGTCGCTGACGACCCTGCCAATCTGCACTTTACGGGTTCCTCGTTCGCTCACGTGGCATCCTCCTTCCCGCTTCCGGTTTCGCGTCCCGGTCCGGCCGTCAGCCGATGCCGAGTTCGCGCTCGCGCAAAACCGTCTTGGCGCGGGCGATTTCTTTCCGCAATTCCTTCAGGCGGTGCGGTTTGTCCAATTGGCCGGTGGCTTGCTGAAACCTCAGGTTGAACAGCTCTTCCTTGTAAGCCGCGATCTTCTGCTCGATCTCGGCGGACGTCAGGTTGCGCAATTCACTGGCTTTCATTGGCCTCACCACCCAAATCCTCGCGCTTGACGAATCTCGTCTTGATCGGCAGCTTGTGCGACGCCAGGCGCATGGCTTCCCTGGCCACTTCTTCGGACACGCCGCCCAGCTCGAACATGATTCTGCCCGGCTTCACGACGGCGACCCAGCCTTCCACGTTCCCTTTCCCGGAGCCCATCCGCACTTCGAGGGGCTTCTTCGTGATCGGCTTGTGCGGGAAAATGTTGATCCACACCTTCCCGCCCCGTCGGATGTAGCGGGTTATGGCAATCCGCGCCGCCTCGATCTGGCGGTTGGTGATCCATGCCGGCTCCAGGGCCTGCAGGCCGTATTCGCCGAAGTGCACCGTCGTCCCGCCCTTGGCGCGGCCTTTCAGTCTTCCTTTTTGAACCTTGCGGTGTTTGACGCGTCTGGGCATCAACATGTCAATTGCCCCCTTCCCCGCCGGACTTCTTCTTCTGCGGGAGAACCTCGCCGCGGTAAATCCACACCTTCACGCCGATGCGGCCGTAGGTGGTGTGCGCTTCGGCGAAGCCGTAATCGATGTCGGCGCGCAGCGTGTGCAGCGGCACCGTGCCTTCCACGTAGCCTTCCGTGCGGGCGATTTCCGCGCCGCCCAGCCGTCCGCTCACCATCGTGCGGATGCCTTTGGCGCCGGCGCGCATCGTCCGCTGGATCGCCTGCTTCATGGCGCGGCGGAACGACACCCGGCGCTCCAGCTGCTGGGCGATGTTCTCCGCCACCAGAATGGCATCGAGTTCCGGATGCTTGATCTCGGCGATGTTGATGTGCACTCTCTTCCCGTTCGTCAGCTTGACCAGCTCGTGGCGCAGCGCCTCCACTTCCGCGCCGCCCTTGCCGATGACCATGCCCGGCTTGGCGGTGTGGATCGTGACGTTGACGCGGTTGGCGGCGCGCTCGATCTCAATGTGGGAAACGGCGGCGTCTTTAAGCTTTTTCTTCAGAAAATCGCGGATCCGGACGTCTTCCATCAGCAGGGTGCCGAAATCCTTCTCCGCGTACCATTTCGATTCCCAGTCGCGGATGATGCCGAGGCGAAGACCCACCGGGTTGACTTTTTGACCCACACATGTCCCTCCTTATCACTCGGTGGCGGTTGCAGGCCGTTCGGAAACGACCACCGTGATGTGGCTGGTGCGCTTCAGGATCGGGAACGCGCGGCCGTGGGCCCGGGGTTGGTACCGTTTCAGCCGCGGCCCTTCGTTGGCGTAGATCTCGGAAATGTACAGCCTGTTTACGTCCATCTGGTAATTGTGCTCGGCGTTCGCCACGGCGGAGTTGAGCAGCTTCTCCAGCACCGGGGACGCCGCGCGGGGCGTGTGACGCAAAATCGCGATCGCTTCCGCCACGTCCTTGCCGCGGATCAGATCGGCGACAAGGCGGACTTTGCGGGGCGCGATACGAACATATCGTGCAACGGCTCTCGCCTGCGCCATGTCAAATCCCTCCTCCTGTGCGACGCGTACGTTGCGGCCCGCGGACCGGCATCAGCGCTTGCCGGTTTTCTTGTCGTCGTCCGCATGGCCCCTGAAGGTACGCGTCGGCACGAACTCGCCCAGCTTGTGGCCGACCATGTCTTCCGTCACGTACACCGGCACGTGCTTGCGTCCGTCGTACACGGCGAAGGTGTGGCCGACGAACGACGGAAAGATGGTCGACCGGCGGGACCACGTCTTGATGACGGCTTTCTTGTTGGCCGCGTTGAGTTCTTCCACTTTTTTCAGCAAATGTTTATCCGCAAAAGGGCCTTTCTTCAGACTGCGACCCATGCGATGCTTCCTCCCTTCGACCCGTCGTCGGGCGTGAACCGTTCAAGCCGCACCGCGCGCGTCACTTGCGGCGGTGGATGATGTATTTGTCGCTCGGATGGTTTTTCTTCCGCGTCTTGTATCCGAGCGTCGGCTTGCCCCAGGGCGTCACCGGCGACGGGCGGCCGATCGGAGCCTTGCCCTCGCCGCCGCCGTGCGGGTGGTCCACCGGGTTCATGACCGAACCGCGCACCGCCGGACGGCGGCCCAGCCAGCGGGAGCGCCCGGCTTTGCCCAGGTTGATCAGCTCGTGATCCTCATTGCCCACGGCGCCGACGGTCGCGCGGCATTCTTTCAGCACGCGGCGGATTTCGCCGGAGGCGAGGCGGATGATGGCGTATTTGTCTTCCTTGCCGAGCAGCTGCGCCTGCGTGCCGGCGGCGCGCACCAGCTGCCCGCCCTTGCCGGGCTTCAGCTCGATATTGTGGATGATGGTACCGACCGGGATGTTTTCCAGCGGCAGCGCGTTGCCGACCTTGATGTCGGCGTCCGGACCGGACATGATCTCGTCGCCGACTTTGAGTCCCTTCGGTGCGATAATATAGCGCTTCTCCCCGTCGCGGTAATGGATGAGCGCGATGCGGGACGTCCGGTTCGGGTCGTATTCGATGCTGGCGACGCGGCCCGGCACGCCGTCCTTGTCCCGCTTGAAGTCGATGATCCGGTACATGCGCTTGTGGCCGCCGCCGCGGTGGCGCACCGTGATCCGGCCCTGGTTGTTGCGGCCGGCCCGCTTGCGCAGCGGCTCAAGCAGCGATTTCTCCGGCTTGTCGGTGGTAATTTCCTCGAACGTGGACACCGTCATCTGGCGGCGCCCCGGTGATGTCGGTTGGAAACTTTTGACGGGCACTTCTTTTTCCCTCCCCGCTTATGTGGTCCGGATGACCCTTGGACTCAGACCGATCCTTCGAAGAACTCGAGGGGCTTGCTGCCCTCCGCAAGCTGCACGATCGCCTTTTTCCATTCCTTCGTGTACCCGCTGTAGCGGCCGTAGCGCTTCGGCTTGGCCGGCACGCGCATGGTGTTGACCTTGGCGACCTTCACCTTGAAGATCTGTTCCACGGCCTGCTTGATTTCCGTCTTGTTGGCGCGAATGTCGACTTCGAACACGTACTTGAGCCGGTCGGCGAATTCGCTGGAGCGTTCGGTAATGACCGGCCGCTTGATGATGTCGCGGGGGTCCTTCATTACGCGAACACCTCCTCCACCTTCGCGACCGCGTCCTTCGTGATGACCAGCTTGTCGTGGTTCAAGAGGTCCAGCACGTTGATGCCGTTCGCGGAAATGAACTTGACGCCCGGAATGTTGCGGGCCGACAGCGCCACGTTGTTGTCGTATTCCGCGGACACCACCAGGGCCTTGCGATCGACGTTGAGGTTTTTCAGGATTTGCACGAATTCCTTCGTCTTCGGAGCGGCCATGCGCAGCTCGTCCAGCACGACGATGTTGCTTTCACGCACCTTGCTGGACAGTGCCGACCGGATGGCCAGCCGGCGCACCTTGCGCGGCAGTTTGAACTTGTAGCTGCGCGGCTGCGGGCCGAACACGACGCCGCCACCCTTCCATTGCGGCGCCCGGATGCTGCCCTGGCGGGCGCGCCCGGTGCCCTTCTGGCGCCACGGCTTGCGGCCGCCGCCGCTTACTTCGGCACGGTTCTTCGTCTTGTGGGTGCCGCGGCGCATCGCCGCCTGCTGCATCACGACGACGCTGTGCAGCACGTGGATGTTCGGCTCGATGCCGAACACCGCATCCGACAGCTCGATCTCGCCGACCTGGCTGCCGCTCGTGTTATATACAGCCACTTTGGGCATGGCAAAGTCCTCCTTCCCGATGCGGATGCGCCCTCAGTTTACCCGTTTCACCGCGGAACGGATCTTGAGGAAACCGTAGCGCGGTCCCGGCACGGAACCCTTGATGAGCAGCACGTTGCGTTCCGGGTCGACCTTCATGACCTGCAGGTTCTGGA
Organism: Paenibacillaceae bacterium; assembly: GCA_036563895.1. Taxonomy (GTDB): domain Bacteria; phylum Bacillota; class Bacilli; order Paenibacillales; family Paenibacillaceae; genus ZCTH02-B3. The sequence goes on along the minus strand of DATCLN010000152.1, from coordinate 1,287 downwards.
CGGTCACCGTCTCGTGCCCCATCCGGCCGTGCATCTTCTTGCCCTTCGGCACGCGGTTCGCGTCGCGCATCACCGCGAGGGAACCGTTGCCGCGGTGGTATTTGGAGCCGTGGGCCATCGGTCCGCGGGAGTGGCCCCAGCGCTTGATCGCGCCGGCGGTTCCCTTACCCTTGGAAATTCCCGTCACGTCCACGTATTCGCCTTCCGTAAAGATATCCACCTTCACTTCCTGGCCGACTTCGTAGTCCGCCAGGTTGACGCCGCGGATCTCGCGGATGAAGCGCTTGGGCGCCGTGCCCGCTTTCTTCGCGTGGCCGATTTCCGGCTTGTTGGCCGCTTTTTCCTTCTTATCCAGAAAACCCAGCTGGATCGCCTCATACCCGTCGCGCTCGAGGGTCTTTTTCTGCAGCACGACGTTCGGCGCCGCTTCCACCACCGTCACCGGGACGACGGTGCCGTCGGTGGTGAAGATCTGGGTCATGCCGATTTTGCGTCCCAGAATACCTTTCATGATGACACCTCTTTTCCTTTTCCATCCCTCGGTCGGTCTCTTCGTCTTACAGCTTGATCTCGATATCGACGCCGGACGGCAGGTCGAGGCGCATCAGCGCGTCCACGGTTTGCGGCGTCGGGCTGAGGATGTCGATCAGCCGTTTGTGGGTGCGCATTTCGAATTGCTCGCGCGAATCCTTGTACTTGTGCACCGCCCGCAGGATCGTGATGATCTGCTTCTCGGTGGGCAGCGGAATCGGTCCGGATACGCTAGCCCCCGTCCGCTTGGCGGTTTCCACGATCTTTTCCGCCGATTGGTCCAGCACCCGATGATCATATGCCTTCAAGCGGATGCGGATTTTTTGTTTGGCCTTTGCCATAGAAGTCCCTCCTTCGATCGCCCAATTTGAAATCGGACATACTCCGCGGGAACTACCCGAGCGCCATCCGGCGTGCCCTCCTATGGCAAAGGGGCCGGGTGTGTCGTCGGCAACCTCCCGCATCATCGCGTCTATAGACCAACGTTCATTATTGTAGCAGAAGGCCCTTGGGAATGCAATCAAATTTTTTCAATTCGGATGTTGTGGGATTCGACTAATTATTTTAACAAGCCCTGCCCACAGCATCGCGCCCAGCACGGACAACCAAATCCCCGTCATCCCGCGCCTCCTCGTTCCGCCGATGCCGGTCCGGCAGCCAACCCCAAACCGGTCGTCTTGCGGCCGCAAAAACGATCGAGTAGAAGGGGGCGGCTAGCCCCCGTCCTCTCACACCACCTGGCATGCGGGTCCGCAC
>DATCLN010000151.1:0-12300 GCA_036563895.1 Paenibacillaceae bacterium | reverse complement strand
GGGCGTGCAGATCCACGGCGGCTACGGCTTCATCCAGGAGTATCCGATCGAGCGCATCTACCGCGATTCCCGCATCAACCGCATCTTTGAAGGGACGAACGAGATCAACCGCCTGCTCATCCCGGGCATGCTGTTCCGGCGAGCCCTGAAAGGCGAGCTGCCGCTCATGCAGAAGGCACTGGCGCTGCAAGGCGAACTGCTCACGTACATGCCGACGCAATGGTTCGAGGGCACGCTGGCCGAAGAGACGCATCTTGTCGAAATGGCGAAGAAAGTGTTTCTGATGGTCGGTGCGCTGGCGGCGCAAAAGTATCAGACGAGACTGGAAGAGGAACAGGAGATTCTGAGCCTGCTCGCCGACATCGTCATCTCGATCTACGCGATGGAGAGCGCGCTGCTCCGGACGAAGAAGCTGATCGACCGCATCGGGGAAGCCAGGGCGGAGAACGCCGTGGAAATGACCACCGTCTTCGTGCACGAAACGTTTGCGCAGATCGAGGCATGGGCAAAGGAGGCGCTGGCGGCGATGGAAACCGGCGACACGCTCCGCACCCAATTGTCCGTTCTGAAAAAACTGGCGCGCCGGTCGCCCGTGAACACCGTCGCCCTGAAACGCCGCATTGCTTCCCGTGTCATCCAGGCGGAAAAATACGCGCTTTGAGGTGTCGAATCTCATTTTTCCATTTCATACGGGGTGGTTGGCATGTCGAGCAAACCTTGGCTAAGGCATTATCCGCTCGAAGTACCAGCGACCTTCGAATATCCGAAACACAATCTGGCGCGTTTTTTGATCCAGTCCGCCGCAGCCTATCCGGATCATGCCGCATTGTCCTTTTTCGGGAATGTCGTCACGTACCGGCAGCTGCTGGATTACGCCTACCGTTTCGCCAACGCGCTGCAGCGGGCGGGGATCCGCAAGGGGGACCGGGTCGCCGTCATGCTGCCGAACTGCCCGCAGGCGGTCATCGCCTACTACGGAACGCTGCTCGCCGGCGGCGTCGTGGTGATGACGAATCCGCTGTACATGCCGCGGGAGCTGGAGTACCAGATGAAGGACTCCGGCGCGCGGCTCATCGTGACGCTGGACCTGTTGTTCGAGCGCGTCATGAAGGTGGTGCCGTCCACCGACCTCCGCCTCGTCGCGGTGACGTCCATCCAGGATTTTCTCCCGTTCCCGAAAAATGTGCTGTATCCTCTCAAACTGAAAAAAGACGGGATGAAACGAAACGTAACTTACGGCGACGGGGTCGTTCATCTGATGAGATGGCTCCGCCAATCGCCCGCAACGCCCGTCGAGGCGGACGTCGACGCGGAGCAGGACCTCGCGCTCATCCAGTATACCGGCGGCACGACCGGCACCCCCAAAGGCGTCATGCTGACGCATTACAATCTCGTGGCCAACACGATCCAGACGCGGCTTTGGACCTACCGGTCGGAAAACGCCAGGGAGCGGTTTCTCGCCGCGTTGCCGTTTTTCCACGTGTTCGGCATGACCGTCCTGATGAACCTGTCGATGTACCAGTCCGGTACGCTCATCCTGCTGCCCCGTTTTGAAGTCCGCGACGTCTTCCGAACGATCGACCGGCAGAAACCGACCGTTTTCCCGGGCGCTCCCACGATGTACATCGCGCTGATTCACCATCCGCTCGCCAGGAAAACCGATTTTTCCTCGATCCGCTATTGCGTCAGCGGCGCGGCGCCGCTGCCCCGCGAAGTGCAGGAGACGTTCGAGGCAATGACGGGCGGCAAGCTGATCGAAGGCTACGGACTTACGGAGGCTTCCCCCGTCACGCACGCCAATAATATTTGGGGCATGCGCAAGACGGGATCGATCGGCATTCCGTTCCCGGATACGGATTGCCGCATCGTCAACCCCGAAACGGGCGAAGAGGTGCCGGTCGGCGAAGTCGGGGAACTGGCGGTGCGCGGGCCGCAGGTCATGAAAGGCTACTGGAACAATCCCGAAGAGACGGCGAAGGTGCTCGTCGACGGTTGGCTTTACACCGGGGATTTGGGTAAAATGGACGAAGACGGCTTCTTCTATATTCTGGACAGGCGCAAGGATTTGATCATCGCGAGCGGGTACAACATTTATCCTCGCGAAGTGGAGGAAGTGCTCTACGAACATCCGGATGTGGAAGAGGCGGTGGTGGCCGGCGTGGGCGATCCGTACCGGGGCGAGACGGTCAAAGCCTACCTGGTGCTGAAAAAAGGCGCCTCCCCCGATCCGGCACGCTTCGAGGCGTGGTGCAGGGAGCGGCTCGCGGCGTACAAGGTGCCCAGGATTTACGAATTTCGCGAAAGCCTGCCGAAATCGCTTGTCGGCAAGGTGCTGCGCCGCAAGCTGATCGAGGAGGAAGCGGAGAAAACCCGGGTGAGCGGTTAGCCGGCGTTTGCGGGAACGCGGACCCCATTGCCGACTACGATTCCGACACGGAGGATTTTGCGATGGACGACCGGACAGCAGCGTTTCTCCATCGGTTGAATCAGGCGGCGCAAGGCACGTTCTGGGACTATCTCGGAGCCCGGCTGGAGTCCTTTGCGCCCGACCGTGTGGTCGTTTCCCTGGAGGTTCAACCGCATCATTTGAATCTGATCGGCATTTTGCACGGCGGCGTTCACGCCACGCTGCTGGACTCGGCCATGGGGCTCGCGGCCATGGCGGCGAAGCCGGACGACAGCCTCGTGACCACCCATCTCAACATTCACTACCTGTCTCCGGTGGGCCTCGGCAACATCAAGGTGACCGGCGAGATCCTGCACAGTTCCCGAAAGATGATCACCACCCAGGGCCGCGTGTACAACGCCGACGGGGAGCTTTGCGCGTTCGGCACGGGGACGTTCCGGGTCATCAGCCGAAGCGCGGACGGGTGACAGGGCCGCGAACCTGCGGTTGCGCAGACGCGGCCCGCGTGTTATGCTAAGGGCAAAGAAGAACCGCAGATGCGGCAACATCCGCGGTCCGGGTGCATAGCCGCCCGAAAGGCGGCCGGCTTCGGTAAAACAGTTAAGGAAATAGACCGTTTACCGTTGCAGAGGGCGGTCTATTTCCTTTTTTTATCAAAGGATAAGGATAAGTACAACCAGCGTCGCGAATGAGATCATCAACGTCAACGCCTGGTACGTATCCAAGGGCATCCCTCCCTTCGCAGGAGGTAGCCGACCGCCCTTGCAAGCCTTCCATGCACCTGTTCCGAGTATACCATTATTTGGAGCAGGTGTTGGGAGGTTTTTTTGCGAACTTACAACCCGGACATACCTCCTGAACCTTTTCAAGCCAGCTTATCTGACCGCTGTCAGGCTCATGCGTGAGCGGAGGGAAAGTCAGGTGAAATTGCGGATCGTTTCACTTATGATATGATAAAAAAAAGTCAGACCATGAAGGAGCAGAAAGATTCGTGCGGGAAACCGTCTCCCTTCAGTCGCTCAGAAGTGTGCCGGAACTCAAATACGCCAGCAGCGCCGAGAACGTCGCCCGGTATCGAGCCATCATGCGCTTTTTTTATCAGGAATACAAGCGGTTGAGGTATTGGCTCAGACCGGAAGAGATATACGCGGGAATCATGGCCTGGGGCGTGTTGCCCGACTATACGCTGGAGCAGTGCCAGGCCGATCTGGAGCAACTGGTGGAGTGGGGCAATCTCGCGTCCCGGCATGACGGCGGAAGGTCGGCTACGGTCGAGGAATATTTGAAGAAAAAGATGCAGTACCAGTTGCGGCCCTATTCGATCGAAATCGAGCGTCTGCTCGAAACGTTGGAAAAAGTGACGGGATACGGCGGTTCGCTGGAACCGACCCTGTTCGACCGGATCATTCAGCTGCTGACCGACATCCGGTTGAAGGACGGGCAATTCGCTCCGGGAGAGGCGCTCGAATTGTGGAACCGGCTTTATGAGTCGTTCGTCCGGCTCCACGAGAACGCTGCCGACTACATGGCCAGTCTCCAGACGGCCAAGGCGGAAGAAATGATGGTGACCGAGGCGTTTCTCGTGTTCAAGGAAAAGCTGACCGATTATTTGCAAAATTTTGTCCAGGCGCTGCAGCGGTCGGCTTACAAAATAGAAGGAAATTTGCTGCAAATCAGCGGCGAGGTGAAGGACAGGTTCCTGGAACGGGTGGCGGACGACGAACTGGACAAGCCCAGGCTCGAGGAATTGCCCTCCCGCGAGAGCCTGCTCGCGGAGCTGAACCGGGGCTGGGAAAACTTGCGGCGCTGGTTCATCGGGGACGGCGTTGCCCCCAGCGAGCTGACGATGCTCGAACGGGCGACCAAGGAAGCGATCGCGCGCATCGTCCGCTGCGTGATCCGCATTCAGGAACGCAGGCGTTCGGGAGTTAGCCGCCGTAAGGAACTGGAATATCTGGCGCAATGGTTCTATCGTCTGGACGATGTGAATGAAGCGCACCGGCTGGCCGCGTACGCCTTCGGCCTGTTCCCGACGAGGCATTTGCAGGGTGAAGATTTGCGGGAGTCGGATCGCGCCGACCTGTCCATGTGGGAGGAGAGCCCGAACCTCCGCACGTTGCGTTCGCGGAGCCGCAAACGCATCGGGCGCCAGGGCGCCGAACCGGTTCCGGATCACGGCGAGAAGCGGAGGCGGACGCGCGAAGCTTACCTCAGGCGGCAGGAAGAAGAGCGGAAGTTGCTGGAAGACATGCTGCGGCGCGGGTCATTCCGCATATCCGAACTTGGGACGGTGAAGGCGGGCGTTCGCCTGAAACTGCTGGAATGGATCAGCCGGTGCAACACGTCGCCGGGCCATTCCTTCGTCACGGCGGAGGGCGTCCAGATCCGGATGACCAACCACGGCACGGAGGAACGCGCCGTACTGGTCTGCGAGGACGGTGAATTGAACATGCCGGATTATCATTTGACGTTCGCCTTGTTGGCGTCGGACGCGGGCATGCGGGACGTCTGGCCGGATACGGCGCAGGAGGTCGCGGCGACGGGTGAGGGGGAAACAGGATGAAGCGTCCGACGGAGGATTCCGCCGTTCGCCGGATACGCCGGATGAACAGGTCGCGTGAGGACGCGGTATGGGAAGAGCGGCGGAAAGCGTGCATGCAGGCGCTGCTGAACCGGCCGTGGATCGTCAGGGATCAGGATCCCGAACTGTACCACTGGATCAGGGAACAGTATCAGGAATTGCGCGAATGGTTCATGGAATACGCCGGATTTCCGCTCATTGTGACGCGCTGGCTGGCGAAGCTGGAGAAAACGCCGGTTGTGGCCCATCCGTGGATGGGCTTTCCGGAATTCCGGGAACCGCTGGATTACGCATTGTTTACCTACGGTCTATGGTTTCTGGAAGGAAAAACGGAGATGGATCAGTTTCTGCTGACCGACATCGTGGAGCAGGTGCGCGAACAAATGGCCGGGCAGGGGATGACGGTGGACTGGACGAATTATGTTCACCGGCTGTCCATGGCCAGAGCGCTCAAGAAACTGAAAGCGCTGGGGGTGCTTCTGGCGCTGGACGGGGACGAGGCGGAATGGGCGCAGGACGAAAGCCGCAACGTCCTGTACGAGTGCTCCCCGCTCGCCCGCTACGTGCTGCGCCGCTTCCCGCAGGATCTTACGCAGTACCGTTCGATGGAAGAGCTGGCGGATCCGATCCTGTACGCCGACACGCCGGAAGGCGCCGCGCTCCGGAGGCGGCACCGCGTATATCGGCGTTTTTTGCTGGAACCGGTCGTGCTCGATCGGAGCTGGAACGAGGAGGATCTGTATTACGTGATCACCCAGCGCCGTTCGTTGATCGAACAGCTGGGGAAGATGCTGGGGTGGGAAGGAAGACGCTATCGGGAAGGACTGCTGTTCTTCCACCCCGAGTTGACGTCGGAAGCCGAATTGTTCCCGACGCTCTCGGCCGTGTCCGACCTGGTGCTGCTCGTGGCGGGCGAATTGCGGCGGCTCATGCAAGAGGAATCTTCCGGCATCCGGCCGGAAAGCGACGGTTCCGTCCGCATCAGCCGAAGCACCATGGAGCATTTGCTGATTCGACTGAAAGAGCGTTACAAGGACTACTGGAGCAAGGAACAGCGCGAGGCCGCGTCCAGCGAGCTGGCCCAGCGGTGTTTTGCGCATATGGAAGAATGGGGCCTGGGTGAATGGGACGGCGCGGAGCATTTCGTCATATGGCCGGTGCTCGGCCGGTGGACGGCCGAATATGCGGCCGACGAGACGTATGGCTGACAGTGGCGAGCCTGAAACTTGGCGGTGGTGAAATGGCGAACCGGCCCGCGATTGCGCGGAGGCCAGGCGCGATACAGGGGGGCGTGATCCATGAATCTGGAAACGGCGAAGGACATGGCGACGGGAAAGGCACAGCCGGCAGCAACGGAGGAGCCGCGGCAGCCGCAGGCGAGATGGCGAATGAACCGGGCCGGTCTGCTGAATTTCTGGCATTACGACGAGGCGGAATTCCAGCTGGAGGACGGCCGGCTCATCCTGCGGGGGGCGAACGGTTCCGGCAAGTCGGTCACCATGCAAAGTTTCCTGCCGCTCGTGCTGGACGGTGACAAGCGGCCGCACCGGCTGGATCCGTTCGGTTCGCGGGATCGCCGGATTGAATACTACTTGCTGGGCGACGGCGATAACGGCAAAAATGACGCCATCGGCTACCTGTGGATGGAGTTTTTCCATGCCGGGACGGGGCTGTACAAAACGATCGGCATCGGCCTCAGGGCGCGGCGGGGCGGCCAGGTCGGGTTCTGGGGTTTTGCGCTGGAAGACGGTCGCCGCATCAACCGCGATTTCTGGCTGTACGACCGGCATCTGTGGCTGGAAACCGGCACGCGGGTTCCGCTCGGGCGGCGCGAACTGGAAGAGAAAATCGGCTCCGGCGGTCAGGTGGTCCAGGAACAGGCGGCTTATCGCGATCTGGTGAACCGGCTGCTGTTCGGTTTTCCCGACGCGGAATCGTATCAGGACCTGTTGCAGCTCATGATCCAGTTGCGCAGCCCGAAGCTGTCGAAAGATTTCAAACCGAGCGCCATTTACGAAATTTTGACCGACGCGCTGCCGCCGCTTCAGGAAGAGGAGTTGCGCCCGCTGTCGGAAGTGCTGGAGGATATGGACCAGATCGCCGACCGGCTGGATGAAATCCGGTTGCATCGGAAAGATCTGGCCAAACTGCAGCATCAATATGACCGTTACAACCGGTTCATGCTGTACACCCTTTCGGCACGCTGCCTGGAGCGCAACGCCGAATACGGAAAGCTTGCCGACGCCGTGCGGCGGACGGAAGCGGAAGCGGCGGAAGCGGCGCGGGAGAAAGCGGCGGCGGAAGCGACGCTGGCCGGACTGGAACAACGGATGCAAACGGCGCGGGCCGAGCTGGACGTGCTGGAGAACCACGAGGCGATCGGCAAGCAGCGGGAGCTGCAAACGACGCGGGAACGGCTGGCCGAGACGGACAGAAATCTGGCGCAGGCTGGCGAACGTTTGGTTAGACAGCGCGCCCGTCTGGACGATCTGGAACGCCGCCTGGCGGCCGCCGGAGAGGAAGCGGAGCGGGCGGGCCGCGAGCAGCGCGACCTGCTGCAGGAGCTGGAAGCGATCGCCCGCGACATGGAATTCGCGGAGCATGACGTGTATCACCGGTACTGGAGCCGGGGATTGCCGGAGGATGAGGGATGGCGGGACCCGTGGCGGCGCGATCTGCGCCGCCATCGCGACGCGCTGGAAGCGGCGCTGGAGACGGCGCGGCAGGAACGGGAAGCGGCCCGTGCGGCGCAGGAACTGGAACGGGCACTGGGTGAGGCCCGCAAGGAGCGCGATGAGGCGGAACGGGAGCACGCCGCGCAGGAACGGTTCCTTGAGCGCGAGAAAGAACAGTTGCGGGACGCGATTGTGGGGTGGCGCCAATCGTTGCGCCGTCTGTGGATCGACGATGAAACCGTCCGCGAGGTGTTCGCGGCCATCAGCGAATTCGGCGGGGAGCACGCCGATCCCGACCGCCTGCGCGCGCCGGTTCGCAGCGCTTATGAGGTGCAGCGTACGGCCCTGTTCGAGGCTCGGGCCCGGATCGCGCAGGAAAGGAAGCGGTTGGAGGAGGAGAAGGACCGGCTTCAGCGGGAAAAGCAGGCGTGGGAACGGGAGCGGGAACCGGAGCCGGTTCGGCCCGAGACGAGAAGGAAAGCGCGGGCCGGCCGTCCACCGGGAACGGGTGCGCCGCTGTTTGCCGCTTGCGATTTCCGGCCGCATTTAAGCGAGGAGGAGAAAGCCCGCCTGGAGGAAGCGCTGGAGCGGGCGGGACTGCTGGACGCGTGGATCTCGCCCGACGGCCGGATCGGGGCGCTCGGGGATGACGAGGAAGAGCTGTGGATCGTGCCGCAGCCGCACGAAATCGGGTATACGCTGGCCGATCTCCTCGTTCCCGTTCCGCCGGAAGACAGCGGTCTGTCCCCCGAAACCGTCGACGCCGCGCTGCGCACGTTTCTCTGGGACGACAGCGAAAGTGCGGAGCAGGCGGTGGATCTGGCGGGGGATGGCGGATTGGCCGTGATCGGCGTTTCCGGCCGTTTCCGGCTCGGTCCGTTGGCCGGTCAGGTTGCGCGCAAGGAACGGGCGGAATTTATCGGCAAAGAAACGCGGCGGCGGACGCGGCTGATGGAAATTTCCCGCCTGGAGTCGGCGATTCAGGCTTGCAACGGCGACATCGCCCGTTGCGACGAAGCGTTGCGGTCGCTTGCCGAGCAGGAAGCGGAGCTGGAGCGGGAACTGGCACAATTTCCGGACGGCGGCAGGTTGTTCAAGGCGTTGGAGCTGCTCAACAAGGCCGCGTACCGCCTGGAAGCGCTGACGCAGCAGGAGCGGCGCGCGGAAGCGAAATGGAACGAGAAGAGAGCGGTGTGGCGGGAATGGCAGCAGCGGCTGGTCGAAGCGACCGCGCGTTGGTCCGGCCTGAAGCGGGAGCCGGAGTTGCAGGCCGCGCTCAAGGCATGCAGTGAGTATGACAGGATGTTGTCCGAATTGTATTCCGCCTGGCGGCGTCACCGGGAGGCCGCGGATACGGAGGCGCGTTGCCGGCAGGAGGCTGAAGAGACCCGGCAATCCATCGAAAATGAAGAGGCCGAACGCGAATGGCTGGAGGAAAACCGGCGCACGCTGGCGGCACAGGCGGCCCGGCTGGAACAGTTGATGGAGGAGCTGGGGATTGCGGACATCGCCCGCCAGATCGGACAGCTTCGCCAGGAACTGGCCGGGCTTGAGAGGGAAAGGAGACAAACGGCCGAGCGGTTGAACGAGATCCGGGTGCGGGAGGCGCGTCTTTCCGAACGGCTGTCCGTACAGACGGAACAGCTCGGCGCCCTGGAACGGGAACTGGATCGGGCGGTTGAGGCGTGGCGAGCGGAAATGGAGCGCCGATTGGTCGGCGAGTGGGCCGGCAGGTGGCGCCCGGATCTGGAACGGGACGCGTTGCCCAAATGGTGGAAAGAGATCGTAAGCCGCCATGAAGCGGACTTCAGCGGGCATACATCCGAAACGATGGCCAACGCGTTGCTCCGTCAGTTCAATGAAGTGCGGATGACGCTTGCGGAGTACGTGCTCGAAACGGAAGTGGAGCAGGATACCGGCAGAATCGTTGTCGTCTCGAGGCGGGACCGGACGAATCCGTTGCCGCCGCAGGTGCTGCTGGACGAACTCGCCCGGGACGAGGAGGAGCAAAGCCGGCTGCTCAGCGAGAAAGACCGGGAGCTGTACGAGGAAATCATCCTGCGCAGCGTGGGCAAGGCGATCCGCCAGCGGATCCACCGCGCCGAAAGCTGGGTGCGGGACATGAACCGGCTGATGGAGCAACGCAACACGACGAGCGGGCTTCGCCTGAAGCTGGAATGGCTGCCGAAGCCGGCGCAGAACGAGCAGCAACTGGACACCGAACGGCTGGTCGAGCTGTTGAAGCGTGACGTGCATCGCCTGCACGACGAGGAGATCGACCAGATCATCGCCCATTTTCGCTCCCATATCGGTTACGCCAGGCAGGAGGCGCAGGAGGAGAAGGAATCGCTGCGCCGGCATTTGTACGATGTTCTGGATTACCGCAAATGGTTCCAGTTCGAACTCCGCTACGCCAAGGGGGAGCAAACGGCGTTCCGGCCGCTGACGGACTCGCGGTTCAATGTGCTGAGCGGCGGGGAGAAGGCGATGGCCATGTACATTCCGCTGTTTGCGGCCACGCATTCCCGTTATTCGGACGCGCGCGCCGATGCCCCCCGCATCGTATCGCTGGACGAGGCGTTCGCAGGGGTAGACGAGGAAAACATGCGGGACATGTTCAAGCTGCTGACCGATATGGATTTTGACTACATGATGACCTCGCAGGTGCTCTGGGGCTGTTACGACACCGTGCCCAAACTGGCCATTTACGAGATTTACCGGCCGAAGGACGCGGACTGGATCACGCTGTTCCATTATCGTTGGAATGGACGTTACCGGGAATACGTTGAACCCGAAACTTACACTGACGGCAATTCGAATCCCGAAGCGTCCTAGAAAAAAAGTCTAAAGAATGAAACCGACGGGAAGTGGCGGATCATGCGGGCGAATCCTCGTGACAGGGCACGCGAGTATTTTGGTCACCCGGGCTTTCGCCGGATGTTGTCGGACATTTGGCGAAAATACGCGACGCTCGAGCGGGCGGGCGGACAGGTGCGGATCGCGTCTCTGACAGAGGAGGAATGTGAAGCGATTAACGGCTTTTTTGGCTGGAACCTGAAGCCGGGGGATACGGCGAACATCCCGCTGGCACTCTTCGAGCGGGAACTGGAGCGTTCGCCGTTTCCGTTTTCCATTCCCGAATTGCATGCGATTCTCGAGCGGAAGCCGCTGTTGACCAGATCGGAATGGCGAATCCTTCGGGATAACGAATGGAAACGCCTTTTTGAACCGGTGTACCGTCGAGTCTGTGAGGACGGGGAGGCTTCGGAGCAGGCGCGTTCCGCCGTCAGGGCCTGGCTTCGGCGCCTGGAGTCGGGAGAAGCGCTCGGTTACCGGACGCTGCGGGATGCGTACCGGCAGGAACCGGAACAAACGGCGCGCGACCTGTTTCAGGTCACAGAAGCGCTGCTGGCGGTATCGCGCGGTTGTCGGTTGGTTTGCGGCGAGGAGCAGGTGCCGTTGCCATGGATTCGGCTGCCGGTTCTGGCGGCGTGCATGACCGGCGACGCCCACGCGTTCGATCCGGACCGCCCGGCGGGCAGACTGCTCTGGTATGCCCTGAAGGAATGCTCGGGATTGACCAGTCCGAATGCCGGTCAACGTGACGGGAATGATGCGGAAGGAACCGATGATGCAAATGATGCGGATCCTGAGGAATCGTTGGAACGCGACGCCATGGTGTTTCGTCAGGTGTACCGCGCCGCAGGGATTATGGACGACGATATTTCATCGTGGGTGCACGTGTTTTTTGCACATCCGCAAGCTGTCGCGGAACCACACATTCTGACGCTGCGGCAGGTGGAGCGGATGGAGGAAATCGTCGCGTGCTCATCCCTGTATGTTGTGGAAAATCCGTCCGTTTTTTCAACGTTGGTCGATGCCGTCGACCTGGTCCGCGGGCGCAGTCGAGAGTCGAATGGCGGACGTGGCCATCGCGGTGAACCGTACCCCGTGCTCATCTGCACCAGCGGTCAGCCCAGCGCCGCGGCCGTGTTGCTCATGCAACGTCTGCTCGAACGTTCGGGCTCGACTTGCCGGCTGTACTATTCGGGAGATTTCGACGTGAAAGGCCTCGAAATCGGGCGCATGACCGCCCGCCGCTTCGCCGGCCGGTTTGTGCCGTGGCGGTTTGGAACCGCCACCTATGAGCGGTGGGCAAATAACGGCCCGCCGTTCAGCGATACCGAGCGGGAAAGGCTGCGCCATTTGCGCCCGGAATGGGAGGAACATCTGGGCAAGACGCTTGCCGATAAAGGAAAGAAATGCTTCCAGGAGTCGTTCGTCGGCGAGCTGGTTCGCGATTGGCTCAAGGCTCTGGAAACGGGATGAGGGATGATTGACGCGTATCCCAATGACAGTTTCGTGGTTGCGCAGACGCTGTTGTCGTATTATGCTGAGGGCAAAGCAGAACCGCAGATGCGCAATATCTGAGGTCCGGGTGCACAGCCGCTCTGAGATGCCAAGGCGGCGCCGTGGGGAAACGGCGCCGCCTGCCGTTGTACGCCCAGCATGGGCGTCATCTCTACGGTGAAAGTCCGGAATGGGGGCTGGCGAGCGCCTACCATTAGCCAAAGGCAAGGGTGCCTGCCGCGAGGCGGGATCTGAAGGAAGCCGGAGGCAAACGCACGGGCCAAGGT
>DATCLN010000150.1:0-23138 GCA_036563895.1 Paenibacillaceae bacterium | reverse complement strand
CAGCACGTTGCTGAAGTCGTTCATCAGCGAGTCGTGCTGCTTGGCCTGGTGGCCGGTGCCGTATTTCACCTCCGTGATGACGCCCTCCTTCACCTTCTGGTTGATCCAGGCGGCGATTTCGTAGTACTGGTCCCAGGTCATCTCGGGATTGGGCGTCCAGTCGTAGCCTTTTTCCTGCATGAACAAATCCTTGTACTTTTCGAACACGTCCTTGCGGTACGCCAGCACCATGGTCGGGTTGTCGTACGGCAGGGCGTACAGATGCTTGTCGTCGCCCATGTACCCGTCCGCCTGCAGCTGGGCCTGGATGAAATCCTCCAGTCCCCCGGGGATGCCCGGCAGCGTCGGATCGTCGTTGAACTTGTGGAGATCCGCGAAATGGGCGGACTGCTTGGCCAGAATCTGGTACGGGTCGGCATAGATGATATGGTAGTTGGCGTTGCGCGCGTTGAAGTCGAGCGCCACCTTCTCGACGACGATCTCCAGGTTGCTTTGTTCGATGTTCACCTTGATGCCGGTGGCGTTTTCAAAAATGTGCAGGTTTTGGGCCAGCCCGGAGGAAGGCGGCGTGTTCTCGGAAATCAGGTTCAGGGTGATCCCCTCGAACTGCCTCCAGTTGAATCCTTCGGGCGCCGTGATGCGCGGCAGCCCTTCCACCCAGCCGCCGAACGGATCGTCGACGGTACCCGAACCCGCGGAACCGGACGGCGAACCGGAAGGCGACGGTGAACTGGTAGCGCTTGCAGAATCGGGACCGCCGGACGTTTCGCTTCCCCGGTTGCCGGTACAGGCGCCGAGCGCCAGGACAACGGCGAGCGAAAACAGCAGCCATTTGACAGACGTCGGTTTGTTCACCTGTATAATCCCCCTCGCGTGGTCATTCGGACCAAATCCGCGTAATTAAAGAGGGAGGCCGGCCAATTCTCTTTAATTACCAAACCCATTATACCGGCCGCCCGCAGGGGGCGGGTACAAAGACATCCGGAAATGTTGGCGCCGCTTCGCCGCGACAAAACTTGAAGAGTATCCGCGATCCGCCCGCGCCGGCCCTTCGCGGCCGGGCGACTTGACAAACGGGCCGGGTGGATTTACGTTTTTAAGCATGTACATTTTTCTGACAAAGGGAGCGCAGAAAACATGTCGGACAAGATCCAAATCGGCATCGTGGGTTACGGCAATATCGGCCGGGGCGTTGCGGCCGCGATCGAACGGGCGCCCGACATGGAGCTTGCGGCCGTGTTTACGCGCCGGAACCCCGCGGAACTCTCCGGAACGGACGGCATCGTCTTTCGCCATGTCTCGGAAGCGGACGAATACCGGGACCGCATCGATGTCATGATCCTGTGCGGCGGGTCGGCCACGGACCTGCCGGAGCAGGGGCCGCAGTTCGCGAGCCGCTTCAACACCGTGGACAGTTACGATACCCATGCCAGAATTCCGGAATACTACGAAAGGATGGACGCGGCGGCCAAAGCGGCGGGCCGCGTGGCGGTCATCTCGACGGGCTGGGACCCCGGACTGTTTTCCCTGAACCGCATGATCATGGAAGCCGTTCTGCCGGACGGCAAGGAATACACGTTCTGGGGCAAAGGGGTCAGCCAGGGGCATTCCGACGCCATCCGCCGCGTGGAAGGCGTCAAAAACGCCGTGCAGTACACGATTCCGGTGGAAGAGGCCATCGCGCGCATCCGCGCGGGGGAAACGCCGGAGCTCGCCGCGCGGGACAAGCATATCCGGGAATGCTTCGTCGTGCCGCACGAGGGAGCCGACCTGGCCAAAATCGAACGGGACATCGTCACCATGCCCCATTACTTTGCCGACTACCACACCATCGTCCATTTCATCGACGAGGAAGAGCTCCGGGCCAAGCATTCGGCGATGCCGCACGGCGGTTTCGTCATCCGCAGCGGCGTGACCGGACAGGGCACGAAGCAGCTCATGGAGTTCACCCTCAAGCTGGGCAGCAATCCGGAGTTTACGGCCAGCGTCCTGGTCGCTTACGCCCGCGCAGCCTATCGCCTGCACAAGGAAGGCGTGACCGGCGCGAAAACGGTGTTCGACATCGCCCCCGCCTACCTGTCGCTCCGATCTCCGGAAGAACTCCGAAGGGATTTATTATAACAGATCTATACGTGCTTGTGACAGATTTTTGACAGATATTCTGACAAACGATAAATTTTTTATTCCATCATTATAAATATCTTCTGTTTTACAAATTCGTTTTCCAGCACTTATAATTAGTTGACGTGAAAGCGATCGCCGGGATGGTCCGGACCCGGTCGTCCCAGTTCCGGTGCGGCCTCCCGGCGAAATCTTTGATGTTGGGAGCAGTGCAGCATGAGCCTTACCCTTACCGCAGGACAAAGATACGTCAACGAAGTTTACGAAGCCGTCGTCCGGCGGGATCCGGGCGAACCCGAATTCCACCAGGCCGTCTACGAAATTCTGCATTCCCTGGCGCCGGTGTTCGACCAGCATCCGGAATTCGCGCAGGCGGGGCTTCTGGAACGGCTCGTGGAGCCGGAACGGGTCATCATGTTCCGCGTCCCCTGGGTGGATGACCAGGGCAACGTGCGGGTCAACCGCGGCTTCCGCGTCCAGTTCAACAGCGCCATCGGTCCCTACAAGGGCGGACTGCGGTTCCATCCATCCGTGAACCTGAGCATCATCAAGTTCCTCGGCTTCGAGCAAATTTTCAAAAACTCCCTGACCGGCCTTCCCATCGGGGGCGGCAAGGGCGGTTCCGATTTCGACCCGAAGGGCAAATCCGACGGCGAAGTGATGCGCTTCTGCCAGAGCTTCATGACGGAACTCTACCGGCACATCGGCCCCGACATCGACGTGCCGGCCGGCGACATCGGCGTGGGCGCCCGTGAGATCGGCTATATGTTCGGCCAGTACAAGCGCATCCGCGGCGGCAACGAAGCTGGCGTCTTCACCGGCAAAGGGATCGATTACGGCGGCAGCCTGGGCCGCAAGGAAGCGACGGGTTACGGCCTGATCTATTTCGTGGAGGAAATGCTGAAGACCCGCGGCGAAAGCCTGGCGGGCAAGACCGTCGTCGTATCCGGCTCGGGCAACGTGGCCATCTACGCCATCGAAAAGGCCCAGCAGCTCGGCGCCCGCGTGGTGGCGTGCAGCGATTCCGGCGGCTACGTGTACGATCCGGACGGCATCAAGCTGGACACGGTCAAACGGATCAAGGAAGTGGAGCGCAAGCGGATCAGCGAATACGTGAATTACCATCCGAAAGCCACCTATCACCCGGACTGCCGGGACATCTGGAACATTCCGTGCCAGATCGCGCTTCCCTGCGCCACCCAAAACGAAATCGACAAAAAGGCGGCGGAAAGCCTGACGGCGAACGGCGTGATCGCCGTGGGCGAAGGCGCCAACATGCCCTCCACGCTGGAAGCGATCGATGTCTTCCTCGGCAAGGGCGTGTTGTTCGGGCCGGCCAAGGCGGCCAACGCGGGCGGCGTCGCCGTGTCCGCGCTGGAGATGTCGCAAAACAGCATGCGGTTCTCCTGGACCTTCGAAGAAGTGGACACCAAGCTGAAGCAGATCATGACGAACATTCACAAAAACAGCCTTCAGGCGGCCGAAACGTACGGCCACCCGGGGAATCTGGTCGTCGGCGCCAACATCGCCGGATTCCTGAAGGTCGCCCGCATCATGATGGCCAATGGCATCATCTGAGGATGAGGCGGAATGAGCAAAGCCGCGGCGAATGCCGCGGCTCATTTTTTCTCCTCTTCCTCGAACAGTTTCAGGTACTCCCCGTACCCTTCCTCCGCCAGGCGCTCCTTCGGAATGAAGCGCAGCGCGGCGGAGTTGATGCAATAGCGCAGCCCCGTGGGCGGCGGTCCGTCCGGGAACACGTGGCCCAGGTGGGAGTCGGCGATGCCGCTGCGCACTTCGGTGCGGATCATGTTGTGGCTGAAATCCGGCTTCTCCACGATCTGCGCGCCGGGGATCGGCCGGGTGAAGCTGGGCCAGCCGCAGCCGGCGTCGAACTTGTCCTTGGAGCAAAACAGCGGCTCGCCGGATACCACATCCACATAGATGCCGTCTTCAAAATGGTTCCAGTATTCGTTCCGGAACGGCGGCTCTGTGGCGTTGTGCTGGGTGACCGCAAACTGCATCGGCGTAAGACGCTTTTTCAGTTCTTCCAGATTTTTTTCCTTTGGCCAGTGCCGGGCGAGGAACGCTTCCCTTCCGGAGCCCACCCGGTAGATCCAGTAGCGCAGCGGATTTTTCCGGTAATAATCCTGATGGTACTCTTCCGCGGGATAAAAGGGACCGGCCGGCAAGATTTCCGTCACGATGGGCTTGTCGAACTTGCCGCTTTGCTCCAGCTCCCGTTTCGATTCCTCCGCCAGGCGCCGCTGTTCTTCGTCGTGGTAGAAAATCGCGGTGCGGTACGAATCGCCCCGGTCGGCGAACTGGCCCCCGGGATCCGTCGGATCGATCTGTCTCCAAAAGATGTCAAGAAGGCGGCGGTAGGAGACGCGGGAAGGGTCGAAGGTGATCTGAACCGCCTCGACGTGCCCCGTCTTGCCCTCGCACACTTCCTCATAGGTCGGATTTTCCTTGTGCCCTCCGGTGTAACCGGAGACGACCCTGACGACGCCCGGAATTTTGTCAAACGGCGACACCATGCACCAGAAGCATCCTCCCGCGAACGTCGCCAGTGCCAATCCTTCGCCGCCGGCGGAACCGGTATCGTTCGCCATGCCGCTGGACCCTCCTTTCGGCCGTTTCGGCCCCATATGCGGTCTTTACCGCTTTTTATTATAACAAAATCCCGGGCGGGTTCCTCCTCGCAATTCGCGCTTGCGCGCCGGCCCCGCCCATGATAAAATAACGAAAGTTGCGTAAAGGAAAGACTTGCCCTTGTTTTCGCTGGGAGGTGAACCGGATGCCCAACATCAAGTCCGCCATCAAACGGGTCAAAACGAGCGAAAAACGCCGCTTGCGCAACGCTTCTCTGAAATCCGCCCTGCGCACGGCCGTGAAAAAAGCCGAACAAGCCATCGCCGGAACGGATCTGGAAGCGGCAAGGGAAGCGGTCAAGTTCGCCCAGAGAAAGCTGGACAAGGCGGTAACCAAAGGAATCATCCACAAAAACGCCGCTGCCCGCAAGAAGTCCCGCCTGGCCCAGAAGCTGAACGCGAAGATCGCACAGCAGGAAACAGGCGCGCAAGAGCAAGCCGGCGCGTGACAAAGGGGTTGATCCCGGAAAGGGACCAACCCCTTTTGCGTTCCTCAGATCCCGGACGCGGAGCGTTCCGAAACGCCTTCCCAGCCCGTGCGGAGCAGGAACAGCTCGAGGCCGAGCGCCTTGTCGACGCGGCCGGTCTTCATGTCGTGATCCAGTTCCGCCAGCCGTTCCAAAATGCGGATGAGACGTTCCGTGGAAAACCGGGCGGCCTGCTCGCCGATCCTCCGCACCGCGTAAGGGTGCAACCCGAGTTCCGACGCGATCCGCTGCTGCGGCATGCCCTTGCGGGTCAGCTCCTTCACGTGCAGCATGTTGCGGAACTGGCTGACCAGCAGGGCGACCAGCCGGATCGGCTCTTCCCGGCGTTTGAGGAGCTCGCGGAGAAGGGCCACGGCCCGATCCGGGCGCAAGGCGGCGATTTCCTCGGCCAGCCCGAACACGCTCTGCTCCGCGCTCACCGGCACGAGCCGGCGCACCGCTTCCGCGTCCACCCTGCCGCCCGGCCCGGCGTGCAGGCACAGTTTGTCCATTTCCGCCGCCAGATCCCCCATGGCGGGACCTACGCGGCGCAAAAGCTCCGCGACCGCCTCCGCGTCCGCCGTCCGCCCCTGCCGTTCCGCGCGCCTTTCCAGCCACGCCTTCAGCTCCGTCTCCGAAAGCGGCGGGAATGCGAAGATGAGCCCCTTGTCCCGGAACGCCTTCACGATCTTTTTCCGCTCGTCCGGTTTGACTCCGGGCAGGAGGAACACCAGCACCGTCGACTCCAGGGGACTTTCCGCGTATTTGAGCAGCCGCTCAGCGCGGACCTCCCCCGCCGCCTTGCCGGCACCGAACACGGCCGCGTCCCGGACGAGAACAACTTTGCGCGCGGTGAAAAAGGGCGGCGTCTCCGCTTCGTCCAGGATCTCGTCGAGGGGCGTCTCGGCGGTGTCGAAGCGGATGACAGCCATCTCCCGTTGCTCCGGCTGCACCGCCGCCTGGATCAGCCGCTCCGCGAATTCGTTCAGCAGGTAGGTTTCCTCGCCATGGCAGACGTATACGGGCCGGATGCGCCCGTCGCGCAGCTCGCGGAACAACTGGCGGGAATTCATGGCGCCGTCTCCCCGCCGGACTGCCCGTCTGACCCTCCGGAGTCGGCCAGGCTGACCGTGTGGGCGGTGCGGTTTCCGTCGGGACCGACCCGCACATACCGCAGCCGGTCGCCGCTCTCCTCCCATTCGACGCCGGTGATCGTCCCTTCCCGGAGGGAGACCTGGAACACCACCTTTTCGCCCTTCACGTCGGCCACTTTCAATTGGCTGTCCTCCACGTACGCGATCCACCTGCCGTCCGGCGACGGCCATTCCTGCGGTTGCGCGGTGATGGTGAATTCGCCCTCCGCCGTCCCGCTTTGATCCATCAGCGCGTCATCCATCCGCACGCCCGGCCGGGATCCGCCTTCCGCCGCATCCGGCGCGGCGCCTTCATGGACGGGCGTTTCACCTCCGAAGCCGAGCATGAACCCGCCGGCCGCTTTTCCGTCTTCCTCCGCATTTGCGGCGGGATCTTCGGCGGCTTCCGGGGCGCCGCTCCCCGCGCCGCCCTGCATCGAACGGAGTTCCGCGCCGCCGGATGTTCCGGACCCGTTCCTTCCTTCCGCGGTAGCCTGGAGTTTCATGCGCGTTTCCGCCCCCGCGGAAGCGCCGGTGTCGGACGCGTTCGGTGCGGCGCCGGAAGTTGCCGACATCGGCACGGATTCCTGCTGCGCGGAAAGCGGCATGCCGGCATCGTCCGCGGACGGGGTCCGCTGGAAGAGCTGCCCGAACTGCCCGTTCACCAACCACAGCCCGATCACGAGGCCGAACACCGCCGCGGCGGCGATCCGGACGTACACGGCGGTTCCGGGGCGCCTGAGCGGCCTCGGCGCGGAAGGCGGAGAACCGGCCCTGTCGGCATTCGGTGCGGAACCCGGGGAACCGGCGGCATCCGCCGTGAGCTGGTCCAGTTTCGGCAAAATGGCGTCCACCAGGCTGTAGGGCGGAACGACCCGCGGCAGCTGTTCCAGTTCTTCGGACAGCCTTTTCAGCCTGGCGAACAGTTCGGCGCACTCCGGACATTCCGCCAGATGCTGCCGCATGCGGGCTTTTTCCAGATCGTTAAGATCCCGGTCCAGCTCGCGCTGCATCAGTTCCATCACCTCTTCGCATTTCATCCCCGGACACCACCTTTCTGGCAATCCTGGAGCAAAACCTGCAGCTGCTGCCGGGCGCGAAACAGATAAGACTTGACGGTATTGAGCGGAAGGTTCAGGGATTCGGCGATCTCGCCGTACGAAAAATCCTGCAGATACCTCAGCACCACCACCGTCCGGTGATGGTCCGGGAGCTTCCCGATCGCCTCCCGGATTTCCCTCATCGTAAAGGAGCCCATCACTACCGACTCCACATCGTCCCTTGCGCGGAACACCAGCTCGTGCTCCTCGATGGAAACCGCCGGCCGCTTGCGGCGGAAGCGGTCGATGCAGATGTTGGTCACAATCCGTTGCACCCAGGTGCCAAACTTGGCCTTTTCTTCATAGGATCCGATATTGGTATAAATGCGGATGAGCGCTTCCTGCGAAGCGTCCAGCGCATCCTGTTCGTCGTTGAGCAGATAGTAAGCCGTCCTGTAGACCTGATGTTCGATTTCCCGCAGCAGCCTGACGAGCGCCTCCCGGTCGCCCGACTGGGCCGCTTTCACGAGATCAGGTTCAACCACGCAAGGCCCTCCTCCCGTGCACTTTCCCTGACGCGACAAACCGCCGAAATGTTGCAAATCCCAGTCTAGCAGATTTCCTGCGTTTTGTCCGCCGTGCAAACGATGCCGTTTTTTCCTGATACGCCATTTTTCGCCCATGGTTGCGTCAGGGCCGTTTGACCCGGCGTTCCAGCTGCCCGCCCGGCAACGCCCGGTACTGGATCTCCCCGTGCCGGTCCGTGCGGAAAACGGCGGACCCGGCCTGTACGAACCGCTCCAGCGTGTCCGGATGGGGATGGCCGTACGGGTTGTTGCGGCCGGCGGAAATGACCGTTTCCCGCGGCCGCCAGACGTTCAGCCACAAGGCCCCGCTGGCCGAGCGGCTTCCGTGGTGGCCGGCCTTCAGGACGTCCGCCCGTTCCGGAAGGGCGTCCAGCACATCCAGGATTCTGCCTTCGCCCCGCTGTCCCAGATCGCCGGGCAGCAAAAACCGGCGGCCGTACAGCTCCAGGAGCAGCACCACGCTGACATCGTTCTGGTCCCTGACCTCCGGCAGAGGCCGGCCGGCCGGGGGCCCGTCCGGCGGATGCAGCACGAGAAGCCTTGTGGATTCGTCAATCTGCCATTTGAGCCCCGCCC
This sequence comes from Paenibacillaceae bacterium, assembly GCA_036563895.1. Taxonomy (GTDB): domain Bacteria; phylum Bacillota; class Bacilli; order Paenibacillales; family Paenibacillaceae; genus ZCTH02-B3. The sequence continues at coordinate 14,560 of DATCLN010000150.1, read as the reverse complement.
GGGCCGCGTAAACGGGAATCCCCTTGTCCAGCGCGGCGCGGAGCAGGCGTTCCACCCTTTCGTCGCGGCGGATCGTGCCGTTGAAGATCAGCCTTTTCACCCGCACCTCGTCCAGCACCGCTTCCGCGCCGGCGATATGGTCGGCGTCCAGATGGGTGAGCACCAGGGCTTCCAGGGTGCGCACCCCGCGCTGCCGCAGGAGGGGAACGAGAAGATCTTCGCCGATTTCGAAGGGGTCGGTTCCTTCGCGCCATTCGTCTTCCGGCTTGCGGGAATAGACCGTTCCGCCCGCGTCGATCATCAGATGCTTTCCCGACCCCGTGCGGACGAGCATCGCGTCCCCCTGCCCGACGTCCAGAAACATCGCCGCCGCCGTGCGGTCCCACGGGTTCCGCCACCCTCCCCAGAACAGCCAGCCGCACCACAGCAGCGCCAGCGCGGCCACCGCCGCAAAGGCGAGCTTCCGCTGCCGCGCCAGACGCCCGGTCCCGATGGCAGCCGCCCTGCCGGGTCCGGAGGACAAATGGAAGGGAGAGTTCCATTCGCGCCTCCGTTCGGTCCATGCTTTGGCCGCCCCAAACGTGGCGCCAATCAGCGCGTAGCCGCACACGACCCACACCGACGGCGTCTTAGGCCATATGGTGCGGAGCCCGTCCGCCCGCTCGAGAGCCTCCGCCAGGACGAAGGTCGCGCGGTTGCACCAGGACGCCAGGGCGGCCGGAATCTCGCCCAGCGGCTTCCAGACGACGCCCAGGACGAGGGAAGCGAGACCCAGCGGCATGACGACGGCGCCGATGAAGGTCGCAAGAAGCAGATTGGCGACGGGCGAAAGCAGATGGAACTGGTGAAACAGATGCGCCGTCAGGGGAAACGACGCAATCTGCGCCGCCAGCGTCACCGCCGATACGCTGCGCAACCATTTGGGGCCCGGGAGCCATTCCTGCAGCGGAGGGACAAAAAGCAAGAGGCCGCAGGTCACGACGACGGAAAGCAGAAAGGAAAGGTTCTCCACCAGATCCGGCTGCCAGGCGGTCATGGCCACCGCGGCCGCGGCGAGCAGATGCAGGCCGTCGCCCAGGCGCCTGCGCCGCGCCAGCCAGAGGGCCAGCACGGCCATGATGCCCGCCCGCACCGCCGAAGGCGAAGCGCCGGTGAACAGGACGTACGCCGGCATCATGGCGATGGCCAGGCCGTACGATCGCTCCCGGGTCAGGCGGACCGCCTGGCCGAGCCTGAGCACCAAGAGCGCCACGATTCCCACATGCATGCCGGAAATGGCCAGCACGTGGGTCAGCCCGAGCCGGGAAAAAACATCGTACAGTTCCGGGTCGACATCGTCCTGAATCCCCGCGACCAGCCCCTTCATGTAACCGGCGTCACCGCCGGGATACAACCGTTCCATGAGCAGCCCGGTCCGGGCGCGAATCCGGTCGCTCCAGCGCAGCAGCGCGGCGGTCCAGGGCGGACGCCCCGGCAGTTGGGTGACCGCATCCCATCCCCTGGCCGACAGCATCCACCAGATGCCGCGCCGGGCCAGGTACTCCCGATAGTCGAAGGCGCCGAAATTGCCCGCGTCGTTCGGGCGGTCCAGCGTTCCCCGCAGGGCCACGGCATCGCCGCGCTCAAGCAGCCGCGCCTTTGGCACTTCCGCTTCCTCCGCCAGCCGGATGCGCACCTGTACCTTTTCACGAATGGACAGGACAGCCGGTGAGGGACCGGCCCCTCCGGCGGTATCGCCGATTCGAGCCTCGCGGACGAGCAGCACGAAGCGCACGGCGTCGCCGTCCACTTCCACGCCGGAATGGACCGTTCCCGTCAGGGTGACTTCCGCCGGCAGCAAATCTTCCCATTGTTTCGCAAGCGCCGAAGCCTGACCGGCTTCGTGCCAGTGGCGGAGCAGCGCTCCGGCCAGCAGCGCAAAGGCGCAGGCAGCCGCCGCTTTCGCCGGCAGCGCACGGCACAGGGCCGCGGAGACGATGAGGAGCAGAGCTCCGGCGACAAACAGGGCGGCTTCCTTCGGTCCCCCGACCGAGCCGGAAGCGACGCCGGCCAGCCAGCAGACGGCAAACGCGATCAGCGGCCTTCGGGCCACGGCGTCATCCCTCCCCGCGAACAAAAAAACACCTCCGCTCGTTTCAGGCGGAGGTGCTTCCCCACGCAATCCATGGCATATGGCGATGCCGGTTCCGGCCGGCACCGGCGTTTCAGGAGTCGTCCTGCACTTCCGTGTCCGGAGGCGGCGTGTAACCCTCCAGGCGCCGGAACCGGATGCCTTTGAGCTGCATCAGCGCGACCACCTTGTCGTGATCCTTCGGGTACGGGCGGTGGTAGACGATTTCGGCCACCCCGCTGTTGGCCAGCATGTTGGAGCAGGTCCAGCATGGTTCGTCGGTGACGTAGACGGTGGACCCTTCCCGGTCGACCCGGTCGGTGAACAGCAGCAGGTTCTGTTCGGCGTGGATGGTGCGGATGCAGCGGCTTTTCTTGACCAGCCTGCCTTCCGCGTCCGTTTCGTACTCCTCGGCGATCATGCAGCCCGCTTCCGAGCAGTCGGGCACGCCCATCGGCGCGCCGTTGTAGGCCGTGCCGAGGAGCTTTTTGCCCTGCACCAGCACGGCGCCCACATGGCGCCGCGGACAGCGCGAACGCGTCGAGGCCATGAAGGCGATATCCATGAAATACGTGTCCCAGTCTTTGCGCGCGCCTTGCGCCATCGCGTTCACCTCCGGTCAAGGGGCTTCCGTCCCGGTTCCGCCGCCGGGTCCACCACCGGTTCCTCCACCGGTACCACTCCCGGTCACGCCGCCGGTTCCGCCGGCCGTCACCAGCGGCCGCACCCGCTCCAGCAGTTTCGGACCGATGCCCTTTACGTTCAGCAAATCGTCCACGGAGCGGAACGGACCGTACCGCTCGCGATGCTCGACGATGGCCCTGGCCTTGGCCGGCCCGATGCCGGGCAGCTGCTGCAGATCCGCTTCGGAGGCCCGATTCAGGTCCAGCAGGCCGCTGCCGGCGGCGGGTTCCGCCCCGGAGGTCGGGCCGTCGTCCCGGTCCACGGACGTGCCTTCGGGAGATTCCGCCTCCCCGGAAGCCGCGGCAGATTCTCCGGCGGCAGCCGCCGTCTCCTCCCGGGAAGAGGCGGTCGGTGCATGGGCTGGGGAAGCCGGGGGCGTCTCCAGGGACAGGCGCACTTCCTCCGTCACCGGTTCCCAGCCGAACCGGTCCTCGCTCACGGCCGGCTGGATCAAGACGTATCCGATCAGGACCAGCCCGGCGAGGGCGGGAACCCCTGCGGCCAGGAGCCGCACCGGCCGATGGCCGTTCCGTGCGGGAACCGGCGGCAGTGGCACGGTGTCGTCTTCATTCGGGTTCCGCGAAGGTGTTGGCGAACCCGACACGGTCATGTCGTCCAACCCTTTCGTCATAAAATGGGATGCAGGCATCGCGATTTCGGGAGGGAGCGGGATGAAGTACGGCTTTATCGGAGCCGGAAACATGGGCGGACTGCTGCTCATGGCGCTGCTGGAGGCGGGCGCCTTTGCGGCGTCGGACGCCGTCGTCAGCACCCGCACGCCTCCCAGGGCGCAGCGGCTCGCCGAGCGCTTCCCCGGGCTGACGGTCGCCCGGCACAACGCCCAGACCGCCCGCGAATCCGACGTTGTGTTCCTGTGCGTCAGGCCGTCGGACTTCCGCAAGGTGGCCGGCGAGATCGCACCCGTCCTGAGACCGGATCAAATCGTCGTCTCCATCGCCAGTCCGATTTCCATCGGCCTTCTGGAAAGGGAGTTTCCCTCCAAAATCGCCAAGATCATTCCCAGCGTGGTCAACGCCGGCCGCCGCGGGGTCACGCTGCTCATGTTCGGCAACCGTCTCACGGAGGAAGACCGGGCCCGCCTGACCGGGCTCTGCGCGGCCGTCAGCCGGCCCGTGGAAATCGCCGAACGCCACGTCCGGGCCGCCTCCGACCTGACCAGCTGCAGTCCGGCGTTTTTCGCCTTCCTGCTCGAGCGGCTGGTCGACGCCGCCGTCGCCGAGGCGGACCTGGACCGGAACCTCGCCGAGCGGATGGTCCTGGAGACCCTGTCCGGGACGGCCGCCCTGCTGGAAAGCGGCCAGTTCAGCCTGCGGGAGCTGCGGGAACGCGTCTCCGTGCCCGGCGGCATCACCGCCGCCGCGCTGGAGGAGCTCCGCCTCGGCCTCGGCGACACCTTCGAACGGGTGCTCCGGACGACCCACCGCAAATTCGCGGAAGACGTGGAAAAGGTGGAACGCGCCTTCAGTTTGCCACCACGTTGACCAGCTTGCCCGGCACGGCGATCACCCGGCGCACCGTCTTTCCGGCGGTTTGCGCCTTTACTTTTTCGTTGGCCAGCGCCAGTTCCCGCATCGCCTCTTCGTCCGTGTCGCTGGCGATGCGGACGCGGTCGACGATCTTGCCGTTCACCTGGAGGACGATTTCCACTTCCTCGTCCACCGTCAGGGCCGGATCGTATTCGGGCCACGGCACGTAGGTGATGGTGTCGTTGTGCCCGAGGCGCTCCCACAATTCCTCCGCGATGTGCGGCACGAACGGCGACAGCATCTGCACGAAGTTTTCCATCGCCTTGCGCGGAAGCACTTCAGCCTTGTACGCCTCGTTCACGAAGATCATCAGCTGGCTGATGGCCGTGTTGAACCGCAGGTTTTCGATGTCCTCGGTGACCTTTTTCACCGTTTTGTGCCACACGCGCTTGAAGGCCTCGTCGCCTTCCGCATCTTGAATCTTCGGGTTAAGCCGGCCGTCTTCCGTGATGTACAGCCGCCAGATGCGGTTCAGGAAGCGGTAGATGCCCTCCACGCCCTGGGTGTTCCAGGGCTTCGTCGCTTCCAGGGGACCCATGAACATCTCGTACATGCGGAGCGTGTCCGCCCCGTACTGGTTCACGATATCGTCCGGATTGATGACGTTGCCCCGGGATTTGGACATCTTTTCGCCGTTGGGCCCGAGGATCATCCCCTGGTTGACGAGCTTCTGGAACGGCTCCTTTGTGTCGACGATGCCGAGGTCATAGAGCACCTTGTGCCAGAACCGGGCGTACAGCAGGTGCAGCACGGCGTGCTCGGCGCCGCCGATGTACAGGTCCACCGGCAGCCATTTGCGCGCCTTTTCCTTGGAGCACAGCTCCTTGTCGTTGTGCGGGTCGATGAACCGCAGATAGTACCAGCAGCTGCCCGCCCACTGCGGCATCGTGTTCGTTTCGCGGCGCGCCTTGCGCCCGGTTTTCGGATCGACCACGTTCACCCAGTCCGCGGCGTTGGCCAGCGGCGATTCGCCGGTGCCCGTCGGCCGGATTTCCTCCATGTCCGGCAGAAGCAGCGGCAGCTCGTCTTCCGGCACGGGTTCCATCGTCCCGTCCTCGTAATGGAGGATCGGGATCGGCTCGCCCCAGTACCGCTGCCGGCTGAACAGCCAGTCGCGAAGCTTGTAGGTGACCTTGCGGCGGCCTTTGCCGTTTTCCTCCAGCCAGGCGATCATCCGCTCGCAGGCGTCCTTCACGTTCAGCCCGTCCAGGAAACCGGAATTGACGTGCAGGCCGTCCTCCGTGTAGGCGCCCTTCGTCAGGTCGCCACCCTTAACCACCTCCACGATGGGCAGACCGAACTTTTGCGCGAATTCCCAGTCGCGCTGGTCGTGGCCGGGCACGGCCATGATGGCGCCGGTGCCGTAGTGCCCCAGCACGTAGTCGGCGATCCAGATCGGCACCTTCTGCCCGTTGACCGGGTTGATCGCGTAAGCGCCGGTGAAGACGCCGGTTTTGTCCTTCGCCAGATCGGTCCGCTCCAGGTCGCTCTTGCGCGCGGCCTGGTCGATGTAGGCTTCCACGGCCGCCCGTTGTTCGGGCGTGGTAATTTTCTTCACCAGCTCATGCTCGGGCGCCAGCACGCAATACGTGCATCCGAACAGCGTGTCCGGGCGCGTGGTGAAGACCGTGAAGGACGCGTCGTGGCCGTCGACCTTAAAGTCCACTTCCGCCCCTTCCGACCGGCCGATCCAGTTGCGCTGCATTTCCTTGATGTTTTCCGGCCAGTCCAGCTCTTCGAGGTCCTCCAGGAGCCGGTCCGCGTAGGCGGTGATCCGCAGCATCCACTGGCGCATCGGCACGCGGATGACCGGGTGCCCGCCGCGTTCGCTTTTGCCGTCGATGACTTCTTCGTTGGCCAGCACGGTGCCCAGGGCCGGACACCAGTTCACCGGCACCTCGGCCATGTAGGCGAGGCCCATCTTGTACATCTGGATGAATATCCACTGCGTCCATTTGTAGTAGTCGGGATCGGTCGTGCTGAACTCCCGGTCCCAGTCGTAGGAGAAACCGAGGGATTTGATCTGGCGGCGGAAATTGTCGATGTTTTTCGCCGTGATGTCCCGCGGATGCTCCCCGGTGTCAAGGGCGTGCTGTTCCGCCGGAAGGCCGAAGGCGTCCCACCCCATCGGATGGAGCACGTTGTAGCCGCGCATCCGCTTGTAGCGGGCGACGATATCGGTGGCGGTGTAGCCTTCCGGGTGGCCGACGTGCAGCCCGGCGCCGGACGGATACGGAAACATGTCCAGGGCGTAAAACTTGGGTTTGTCGTCGTCGTCCAGGGTTTTGAACGTTTTGTTCCGGTCCCAGTACGCCTGCCACTTCGGTTCGATTTCCCGCGGATTGTAGCCGTGTTTCTGCGTTTCGCTTGCCATGGGACGCATTTCCCCTTTCTATCTTGACCCTTCCTCCGTGATGAGATCCCGAACCGGCGGAATGCGTTCCCCGGTTCACAAAAAATCCCCCCGCCGCTAGCCGTCACGCTAGGGACGAGAGGATCTGCCTTCTTCCCGTGGTACCACCCTAGTTGGCGGAATCCCTGCTTGGGTCCGCCCACTCTTGCCCCTTATCGCGGGGCGGCGCCGCGCTTGCTCCGGGAACGCCCGTCCTGCGCGCGGAGGCTCCGAGGCGAGTTCGTCCTTCGCGCCAGCCGGCTCGCACCAACCGCCGGTTCTCTGGGTGGCGCGGGCGGGACTACTGCTCCTCTTCTTCGCCCGTTCCGTATGATTTTGGAAATGATTATAGCCATCGGAAGCGACGGCTGTCAAGGCTGGCGGCGTCAGACGAATTCCACGGATTTCGCGTCGGACCACAGTCCCTCGAGATGGTAATATTCCCGTTCCTCGCGGTGGAAGACGTGCGCCACCACGTCGCCCATGTCCAGGAGCACCCAACGGGCGCTCTCCATGCCCTCGACGCGCACCCGGGCGCCCAGCTCCTCGGCCTTGTCGCGGATTTCCCAGGCGATCGCCTGCACCTGCGTGTCCGAATTGCCGTGGCAGATGACGAAATAGTCCGCCACCAGCGAGATTCCCTTCAGGTCCAGCACCACCACGTCGTGAGCCTTCTTGTCCTCCGCGGCGCGGACGACCGTGCGCAGCAGAGCATCCGCCGTCACTGCCATGTATCGGCCTCCTTCAGGATTGTTCCTTCCGCCGCATCGCGCCGCGCAAAAGGTCGTTGCGCGCCAGCACGGTCAGCGGATAAATCAGCCTTCCCCGCTCCAGCAGAAACCGGATCGTGTTGCCGAACGCCGCAGCCAGCGCCCCGTCCAGGTCCAGCCGGGACAGTTCCCGGATGTCCTCCGCGCCGGGATAATTCCGGCCGGGCTCGATATAGTCGGCCAGACAGACGATCTTGTCGAGCAGCGTCATGCCTTCCCGTCCGGACGTATGCCAGCGGATCGCGTCCAGCACCTCTTCGTCGGCGATGCCGAGTTCTTCCCGGACGGCCCAGGCGCCGACAGGCGCGTGCCACAGCTCCTTGTCGTACTCCAGCAGATCCGGCGCCAGCCCCTGCTCCCGCAGGACCCGCTCCAGCCGTTCCGCCGGCCAGTCCTTCGCGTAATCGTGCAGCAGCGCAGCCAGTTCGGCCTTGTCCGCGTCTCCTCCGAAACGCTCCGCCAGCTCCCGCGCCGCTCCGACCACCCCGAGGGTGTGGTTCCAGCGCCGCTCCGACATCTGCCGGCGGACCGCTTCCGCCAGAGGTGCCAGTTCAGTTTTTAGCATAAAGACCATTCCCCGCAATATACTCCCGCACCGGCTCCGGCACGTAAAACCGGATCGAACGCCCTTCCCGCACCCTGCGGCGGATCTCCGCCGAGGCGATGCCCACCGGCGGCATCGGCGCCCGCATCAGGCGTTCCCTGAACGGCTCCGGAAGCGCCTCTTCCCGCACGGGCTCCCCCGGACGTTCCAGCGCGATGAACCGCACGCGCCGCGCCAGCTCTTCCGCGCGGTGCCAGTTGGGCAGGTCGTTGGCCATGTCCGACCCGACGATCAGGTAAAACGACCGGTCCGGAAAACGCCGCCCGAGGGCCTCGATGGTGTCGATGGTGTAGGACGGCCCCGGACGGTCCAGCTCGATGGGTTCCACCCGAAAATGCGGAACGCCCCGGATCGCCAGCTCCAGCATGTCCAGCCTTTGCCGGACAGTGGCTTCCGGCGGCGGCTTGTGGGGCGGCACGTGGACCGGCACGAACCAGACCTCCGCCAGATCCGCCGCTTCCCGGGCGGCCTCCGCCGCCATCAGATGGCCGAAATGCACCGGATCGAACGTGCCGCCGAACAGGCCCGTCCGCAACGTCATTTGCCCTCCCGCTTCAGCGATTCCAGCACGGCCTCGCGCATCGCCGCGACGGGGGCGGGCATACCCGTCCAGATCTCGAAATTGTACACGGCCTGGTACACGAACATGCCCACGCCTCCGTGGATGCGGCAGCCGCGGGCTTCCGCGCCGCGCAGAAACGCCGTCTTGGGCGGATTGTAGATGATGTCGCTGGCCACCGCGCCGGGACGCAGCCAGGAAGGATCGATGGGCGTCGCCTCCGTGTTCGGCGCCATGCCGATGGAAGTGGTATTGATCACAATATCGGCTTCGGCGCAGGCGCTTTGCAGCCTGTCCCACGGCAGTGCGCGGACGTCGGCCTCCGACGCGAACCGGCCGGCCAGCTCCGCCGCCTTCTCGTAGGTGCGGTTCACCACCGTGATGCGGGCCGGCTTCTCCCGGACCAGCGCCCACAGGATGCCGCGGGCGGCGCCTCCGCTGCCTGCCAGGACGATGGTTTTGCCGGCGAGCTCCGGCTCGCATTCCTCCTTGAGCGACCGGACATAACCGGGTCCATCCGTATTATAGCCCACCAGGCGGCCATCCTTGTTGGCGATCATGTTGACCGCCCCGGCTCCCCGGGCGCTTTCGTCGATCTCGTCCAGATACTGCATGACCGCCACCTTGTGCGGTATGGTCACGTTGAGCCCGCCGAAGCCGAGCGCCCGCATCCCGGCGATCGCCTCCGCCAGCCGGTCGGCGGTTACGTGGAACGCACCGTAAGCCCCGTTGTAGCCGCTCTCGGCGAAGGCCCGGGTGAACATGACGGGGGAACGTGAATGCCGCACCGGATCGCCGATCACCCCGAAAAATATCGTATGGCTGTCCATTTCCCAGCCGGCCTCCTCCCCAACGAATTCCTTCCCGTTCCAACCTGCGGATCCAGCCTGCGCATCGCAGGCAAGGTTACCAAAATGATACCAAAAATAACGCCGACCGGCAGCCCTACAGCATGACCTCGCGCAAACCGGCCCTGACGCCCTTCGGCACGTGCAGGGCGACCAGCGCGCCTGCCGTGCTGTTGGCCTTGATCCAGCCCAGCCCGGAAACGAACACGTCCCGGTGCTGGTCCGATCCGATGCGCAGTTCATGCCGCTCCAGCGGCGGCATCCGGTCCAGATCCTCTTCCGCCGGCGGAACGAGGAGCTTCCCCCGCTGCGCGGCAAAAAGCTCGTCCGCCCGTTCCAGCTTCGTCCGGTGCACCTTCAGCGCCGGGGACACATACGCCGTGAAAGACTGCCGCTCTCCCTCCAGAAAATCGAAGCGGACCATCCCGCCGAAAAACAGCGTCTGCCTTGCGTTCAGCTGATAGGTAAGGGGACGGAAGGGCTTCTCGGGCAACACCGCCCCCAGGGCGCGCCGGGGAACGACTTCGGTCAGCCGGTGGGAATACACGATGCCCGGCGTGTCCACCAGCTGCATGCCGTCGCGCAAAGGAATGCGGATGGCGTCCAGCGTCGTGCCCGGATAACGGGAGACGGTGAGCTCCCGCGCGAAATCGCCGTATTCGGCGATGAGGCGGTTGATCAGGGCGCTCTTGCCGACGTTGGTCGCGCCCACCACATACACGTCGCGCCCGCCCGCCAGTCGGCGGATCGTCTCCGCCAACCGGTCGACGCCTTCGTTCCGGCGGGCGCTGCAAAGCACCGCCTCGACCGGTTCGAGGCCGTTCCGCCGGGCCTGCCTGAGCACCCAGGCCAAGAGTCGGGACCGGTTGGTGACCTTTGGCAGAAGGTCCAGCTTGTTCGCCACCAGCAGCACGGGATTGCGGCCGACGAAGCGGTGGAGGCCGGTGATGAGGCTGCCCTCCATATCGTACAGATCGGCAATGTGGACCACCAGGCAATCCGTCTCCGCGATGCCGCCCAGCAGGCGGAGGAACGCGTCCCGGTCGGCCGTCACCGCCGAAATTTCATTGTAATGCCGGATGCGGAAGCACCGCCGGCAAAGCACCTCTTCATCCCGTTCAAGGACGGCGCCGGGCACGTACCCCGGAAGCTCCTCGCTTTCGCTCTGCAGCACCGCACCGCAGCCAAAACAACGGCGGGGAGCCGTTCCCTGCGGCTCCCGCTTGTCGTCCTTCACCCGCGCCAACTCCCTTCCCCGTCCGGCCACAGCCCCTTCCGGCGCAACCGGGACCGGGCGATCCGTTCAATGAGCCGGTTCATCTGCGTCGCCAGCCCTTCCTCGCCGGGAGCGATGGGAGACACCAAAAAAGGACGCAGTCCGGTCCGGCGCGCGCCAAGCACGTCGGTAATCAGCTGGTCGCCGATCACCGCCACCCGTTCGGGGGGCAGTTCGAGCAGGCGGAGCGCCTGGCGGAACGCCCTGGCCAGCGGCTTGCGCGCCGAGGAAATGTACGGAACGCCCAAAGGCTCGGCGATGGCGGACACGCGGGCGCGGCGGTTGTTGGAGACGATGACGACGCGAAATCCCCGCTCGCGCACCCCTTCCATCCATCGCGCCAGCTCCGGCGTGGCCGCGGTGGTGCGGGCGCTCACCAGCGTGTTGTCCAGATCGGCGATGATGCCCAGAAAGCCGAGCTTCCGCAGCATGTCCAGGTCGATCTCGTACACGCTGCGAAAGACGCCTTCCGGCAGCAGATACTCAAACATCCGCAAACGGCTCCCGTTTCCTCCCGGAGATGGATTGGCAAATATGGCGGAACAAAATATAACATAGCACAAACCCGCGGAGCGGTGCAAAAAACGGTCCGCCGGCAAGCGGCAGGACCGCCTATTACATCGATTTCCGGATATTGCGGATCCGCTCGGCGAACTGCCGGTAGTTCTCCTCGCTTCCGGCGACCGGCCCGTACAGGGCCGCCTCGAACTGGAGCAGCACCTGATCCAGCTCGCCGCGAAGGTCCCCGATGGAGGCACCCCATCTGCCGATGGTTTCCCGCATCGTCTCGTGCCGCTCGCGGCGCAGTCCCCTGCGCCGCATGAACCGGATGAACCGGTGCATTTCCATCACGATGCGTTCGTTGGGCGTCGCGCCGCGGTAGCGCAACCGGTACCACAGCGCCGTCAGGCGCTCCCGGTACCGCCAGCCGAGCCACGCCGACAGCGCCAGCACGACGGCTCCCGCGGCGACGGAAGCCGCGGCCGCGGCCAAGCCCCGGCCCACCACGGAGCCTCCGCCCGCCGTTTCGGAAGATCCGGACGCGTCGCCGGACACCGGCAAGATTTCCTCGTTTTCCGTTTCCGTAAACACCCGAAGCGGCATGATAAAGCCGGCCGTCGGCTCGAAGGGCACCCAGCCGAACCCTTCGAAATACACCTCTGCCCAGGAATGGGCATCCGCGTTGCGCACGATGTAGGTACCGGCGCCCACCGGATCGGGGGTATACTCGCCCTGGGTCAGCCGGAAAAGCTCCTCCACCGCCGGATCATATCCCGTGGCATAGCCCTTGACCCACCGGGCCGGCAGGCCGATGGAACGGGCCATGACGACGAATGCGGTGGAATAGTAGTCGCAGTAGCCTTCCCGGATTTCGAACAGAAACGCGTCCGCCACATCCCGGCTGCGCTGACGGGACAGGTCCGGGGTGTTGGTGTACGGATAGTTTTCCTTCAGATAGGCTTCCAGCAGTTTCGCCCGGTCGTAGTCGTTGGTCGCTCCCGCGGTCACTTCCTGCGCCAGCTGCCGCACCCTGTCCGGCAGATCGTCCGGAAGCTGCAGGTAGACGGCCAGATCTCCCGGATCGCCGACGGGGCGCGCCGTCGTCAGCCGCAGGGCCTCCTCGTCCAGCACCAGCGTTTCCGAAACGACGGAATAGGTCTGCACCCGCGTCGGACGGGAAAAGACGAGCTCCCACTCTTCCGCGTTCCAGGCCGGCCCCCGCTGCGAGCCGCTTTCCAGCGCCTGCAGCGACACGATGGGTCCCGCGCCGAACAATACGGGGATCGGTTCATCCCGGAGAATGGTGACCGTCTGCTCCACGATTTCCACATTGGCGTTTTCCCGTGACTGCGGCACGGGGAGGGGAATGCCCCCCGATTCTTCCGGCAGGCCCACGCGCATGAGTTCGGGTTCCGGGGCGTCCACCCATCCCCGCCCGGTGTAGATCGCCTTGGTCTCCCCGCGCCAGTAGCTGCGGTGGGTCGTGGTGATCTCCATGACCGGGGAGTAGTCGTATTCGAACGTCCCTCCGATGACCTCGTCGTTGCGGCCGTAACCCGACAGGGAACTGGCGGCCGGCAGGAACAGCGGATTCTGCAGCACGCCGGCTTCCCCGTTGAAGGTGGGGACCTCGCGCCCCTGGGCGATGAGAAACAGGGTGTACGGGTCTTCCAGCAGCGCCGGCGCCCGCGGCATGGAGGTGCCAAAGAGCAGCACGAGGCCGATCACCGCCCCGGCCTGCAACACCAGCTCCACGGGCCGCTCGGCAAGCGCTTTCCAGCTGTCAAAATGGCGGTCGCGCAGCTGGCGGAGATGCAGCAGCACCAGCCAGACGAGGCCGATCCCCACCGTGGCGGCGATGTTGGGCCAAAGCAGGAGGGGGAAGAACGAGTCAAGGGTGGCCATGAGCACCACGGACAGCAAGATGACGGCCAGCACATGGCGCCTCCCCGCCGCCCAGTAGGCGACCAGGCGGGCGGACAGCAGCACCGCCAGGGCGATGGGAACGTACGGCACGAGCTGGATGCCGTGCACCTGCGCGAACGCGGCGATCTCTCCCCAGCGGCGCCAGGTGTCGGGCCAGCCGTGCCACACAAACGGCGTGTAAACGACCGTCGCCCAGACGACGACGATCGTCTGTAGGACAAAGCGCAGCACGGCATGCCGTCCGATCAGCAGCTCCGTCACGGCGGCCGCCCATATTCCGGCGTATACGATCTCGTAGGTTTCCTTCCACCAGTAATCCTTGAAAATCGCCGTCACCTGCAGCGCGATGAGCAGCGCCAGCAGGCGCGGCAGGCGGTCGAGGGCGGCGTTCCAGAGCCGCAGGGCCCGGCCGGGACGGCGCAGCATCGCGGCCTTCGCCCCTCGGAACGGGCTCCAGACGGTGTCGACGTTGCGGTTCATGCGGTTTCCACCCCCGGCATCCGCGTCAAATCCTCAAGTCGCGCAATGGAGAAAAAGGGCCATCCGCGCGCCTCAAACGCCCGTTCCCACGCCGCCAGGGCCTTGGCCTCTTCCCCGTGCGGCGCCGTTTCGCGAATGTGGATGTGGCAGGGCACCATCCGTCTGGCGGCCAGGGCGTCCAGCGGTCCGATCGCCTCGGGAGAAGCCGCCGGGCTGACGATGACGCAAAACACGCCCGGCTCGTAGCGCTCCGCCGCCGCCGTCGCCAGGCCCGCCAGCGGCTCCTGGCCGTCGGCTTCCACATCGATCAGGTGATCCAGCAGGTCTTCCCGCGACACCGGCGTCCGCTGCCCGCCAAACAGGACGGGGCCGCTGCGGCCGATGGACACGAGCCCCACCGGCAAGCCGCGCTTGAGTCCCAGTTCCAGCACCGACGCCGCCGCCGAGACGGCCAGTTCAAATCCTTCCGCCGTCCGGTAGGCGGCCGCCTGGCGGTCGAGCAGCACGACCAGGCGCGGCAGCGATTCCCGTTCAAATTCCTTCGACTTCCATTCACCGGTCCGCGCGGTGGCGTTCCAGTGGATGCGAGACAGGCTGTCGCCGTGGATGTATTCGCGCACGCCGTCGATCTGCGTCGTCTCCCGCGCCCAGAGGACTGACATCGTGCGCTGATGGAAGCCGCTACGGGCCATGCGCACCGGGGACCATTCCCGCAGGTCGATGGTGCGGGGCAGCACCGTGACGGTCATCGGGCTGTCGCAGAAGCCCCGGTGTTCGAACAGTCCGAACACGTCGCGGGTGGACACCACCGTCGGCAGGAACCGGTACGTGCCCCGCCGCAAGGGCGCCGTCACATACTCCAC
>DATCLN010000149.1:0-23148 GCA_036563895.1 Paenibacillaceae bacterium | reverse complement strand
GGGTCGACTTTTGCCAGGGGCTGATGATGCTGCGCAACCAGACGAACATCCTCATCAAATCCCAGGGGGCCAACGTGCTGACGGTGATCGCGGCGCTGTCCGTCGCCATCGCCGCCGTACCCGAATGGAACGGCCGCATCGGTGCCTTGGCAATGTCCGCGGGTTACGCCGCGGAACTGACCGTGCTGCTTGCCGTGCTGCGCATCTTCCGCAAGCGGCGGCAGTTGACAACTCCATGAGCGGGGGGTTTTGGACATGAAAAGCTATGCCATTTGCGGAGTCAGCAACCGCGCCATCAGCATGTTCCTGAAGCCGATGGCCGGAGAGTTCCGCCGGTTCGCCCGGGTGGTCGCGCTGCTGGACAGCGACCCGCTCCGCCACAAAATCTGCAAATCGCTGCTTCCGGAACTGGCCGATGTGCCCGAATACGGGCCCGACGATTTTGACCGGATGGTCCGGGAAACGAAACCGGACGTCATCGTGGTGGCCGGCCGCGACGACACCCACGCGCGTTACATCATCGGGGCGCTGCAACACGATCTGGACGTGATTACCGAGAAACCGATGGCCACCACCGCGGAGGATTGCCGCAAAATCCTGGAGGCCGAAGCGGCCAGCCGGGGGAAGGTCACCGTCACCTTCAACTACCGCTATAATCCGATTCACGCCAAAATCAAGGAACTCATCCTCGAGGGCAAACTGGGCCGGATCGTGTCCGTCGACCTCAACTGGTACATCGACACCTACCACGGCGCCAGCTACTTCAAGCGCTGGAACCGGATGCGCGCCTTTTCCGGCGGGCTGTCCATCCACAAAAGCTCCCACCATTTCGACTTGGTCAACTGGTGGATCGGCCAGAAGCCGGTGGAGGCGTTCGCGTACGGCAAGCTCAATTTCTACGGCCGGGACGGCGAGCTGAATCCCGCCAAGGTGGACGGCCGGTTCTGCGGCACCTGCGACGTGCGCAGCCAGTGCGCCTACTACCGGCGATGGAGCACCCGCACCGACGACATCATCGCCAAGGACGACCATATCGGCGCCCTGCCGACGGAGACGAGCAACGCCTATTCCGGCTACCGCCCGGACATGTGCATTTTCGATTCGCAAATCGACATCGAGGACACCTATGTCGCCGCGGTCCGGTACGACGGCGGCGCGATGCTCAGCTATTCGATCCTCTTTTCCGCTCCGTTCGAAGGCTATCGGCTGGCGATCAACGGCACGAGGGGGCGCCTGGAGACGCAGGAATTCCACAATCCGTCCCGCGTCCCGTTCCCGGTGCCGGAGCAGACCATCGATTATTTTCCGTTGTTCGGCTCCCGGGAAACCATCGGTGTCGTGCGCCGCGAGGGCGGCCACGGCGGCGGGGACCCCGCGCTGATCGAAGACCTGTTCCTCGGTCCCGATCCGCAGCGTCCGTACCGAATCCTGTCCGGCAGCGAGGACGGCGCTTACGCCGTCGCCACGGGCGAAGCGGTCTGGCGCTCCGCCAAGACCGGCCAGCCGGTGCGCATCGACCGTCTGCTCGGACTGGACCTTGAGGTGCAGGCGGCCGGAGCCGAACGGTGAGACGGCCGGAAGCGTCGGTCAGGCGGAGGCGATCGGGGCCGGGAAGACAGAAGCGCCGGCAAGGCGGAGGCGGCAGTGTGCAGGCAGCAGCGCGGGCAACATCCGCCGCCTCCGTCAAGGCTTGTGTTTCCCGGGGCGGTTCGGGTACTATCGGAATGGGCGCATTCCCCATGGAAAAAGACTTGCAAGGTACCGGTCCGGGACCGGGGGAGGCCATTGGATTCAAGAAGGGTTGCGTTCTTTGATTCGGGCATCGGGGGTCTGTCCGTGCTGGCCGAGGCGCTCCGCCGCCTGCCGAACGAGAACTATCTCTATTACGCAGACACGCGCCACGTTCCGTACGGCAACAAAAGCCGCGAGGAAGTCCGCGCGCACGTGATGGATGCGGCGGCGGAAATCATGCGACATGACGTCAAAGCCCTGGTGGTCGCCTGCAACACGGCCACCAGCGTCGCCATCCGGGATCTGCGCGCCGCCTACAACATCCCGATCATCGGCATGGAACCGGCCGTCAAGCCGGCCGTGGCCATGACCAGACCGGCGGGCAAACGGGTGCTGGTGCTGGCCACCCCGCTGACGCTGGGCCAGGACAAATACGCCGAGCTGGTGTCGCGCGTGGACGACGGCAACGTGGTGGATTCCCTCGCCCTGCCGGAACTCGTGGAGAAATGCGAACGGCTGGAATTCGACGGGGAAGAGGTGCGGGGGCTGCTCCGGGAAAAACTGGCCGGCGCGGACCTGTCGCGTTACGCCGCCGTGGTGCTCGGCTGCACGCATTTTCCCTTTTTCAGGCCGGTGCTGGAACGCCTGCTGCCGCCCCACATCCGGCTGCTCGACGGGGCGGAAGGCACGGTGCGCCGCCTGGCGCAGGTGCTGGCGGAAAACGATCTGCTCAACCCCGGGGGAAGCGGCGAGGTGGCGTTCCTGTCATCCGGCGGGGAAGCGGAAGACCTGCGCCGCATGGAACAGGCCTTGGCCTACATCCGCGGAACCGCGTCGGGCGATTCATGTTTTGCGGCGCGGCACCATATGGATAAGAGGTGAGAGCGGCGCATCGCCATCCGGCCGCAAAAAAAATCGCCCCCAAAAGAGGGACAGCCCATGGTGCTGGAAGTCACCGCGATCACCGTCCGCCCGGAGGAATGCAACGCCTTCGAGAGCCGTTTCCGCCGCGCGTCCGGCATCCTCGCCCGTGCGCCCGGATATCTCAGGCACGAGCTGCACAAGTGCGTCGAGGCGGACGGAAAATATCTCATGCTTGTGCAATGGCAATCCATCAGCCACCACTCGGCGGGCTTTCGCCGGTCGCCGGCTTACGCCCGCTGGCGCGCGCAGCTCGACCCGCTGCTGAACGCCGAGCCGCAAACCGAACATTACGTCTCCATCCGCGTCCGATGAGGGCGCGGTTTTCATTGGGATTCCGCATGGCGCCGGATGATCGGGGGGATCTCCGCCAGGGAACGCACGATTTCGAACACGCCGCGGGGCTTGATGTTGATGGGAACCACGTTATAAGACCATTCCCTTTCGTGTTTCATGTACACGACATGCAGGCCGCACGCCAGCGCCGGCAGCACGTCGGTGCGCACCGAGTTGCCGATCATCCAGGTGCGGGAAGGGTCGCAGGAGACCGCCGCCAGAATCCTGCGCAGATCGGATTCGCTCTTGTGCCGGCGCACATACACGCGGTTCCCGAAATGGCGGCCGAGATTCAGCTTCCGGATCTTCTGCCGCTGGTAACGGGCGTCTCCGCCCGTGTACAGGTGCAGCACATGGCCCTGCGAGGACAGCGTCTCCAGCGTCTCCTCCACATGGGGGTAAGGTTCGATTTCCCGCTCGAAAACGGACATGCCGAGCCGCCAGATCTCCCGCTCTTCCTCCGGAGACGGCGGTTCACCGGCGACGGCGCAAAAATGGCGGTACGTGTCCACGAGGGACTGCGGAAAATGGTCCGGCTTGAAGCCCAGCACCCGGATGCCGGCGATGTCGATCTCCGCCTGTTTCGCCAGAACGGCCTTGCGCGTAAGGGCGAGGTGGGGGAAACGGAACATGATCCGCTCGGCGAATTCGTCCAGCACGGCCTGAAAATATTTGTTGCAATGCACCAGGGTATCGTCCAGGTCGAAAAACAGATGCTGTTTCATGCGTCTGCTCCTTCCGGTCCGGTGCGGGAAAGGCGTTTCGTGAAACGAACCGAATCCCGCTCCCAATTATGGAACAGAACGCGCGCATCTTGCAATCCGCAAGTGCCGGGGCTTGAGCTTCTCAGGCGCCGTGGCGGGCGATCGATTCCTGCAGGCGCCGCCGGATGAACGAAATACGCTGCCGCACGTAGAAATCGTAGCTGCCGCCCTTCAGGTCGCGGGGCTCCAGGCGGCTTCCCGTCGCGTTGTCCACGATTTCCAGCTTGCCGTCCGCAAAAAACTTGAACGTCAGATCCCGCCCCGGATGCGCTCCCCGGGCCGGTTCCACGTACCGGAAACGTTCGCAGCCGTTCATGGCTTCCGCCCCCGCTTTCCATTGAACTGGAGGGGAACGAATGTTCCCGTTTCCATTATAGCAAACATTTGTTCGGTTGGAAAGGGGCCGGCACATGAAATAAACTGAAAATGTCCAATCGTCGGCAAAAATCTTTTCTTCGGTGGAGGAATTCTCGCGGTCATGATCGAGATCGTTGGCCTGACCCGGCGCACCCACGACGGCAAAGTCCTGCTCGACGGCATCAGCGCGGAGCTGGAGCCGGGCACCGTCGCCGCCCTCGTCGGACCGAGCGGAAGCGGTAAATCCCTGTTTTTGAAATGCCTGGCGCTCAGGGAACCGTGGACCTCGGGGGAATACCGCTGGAACGGGGAAAACGTGCTGAAAGAGGGGTTTCTCAAACGGTGGAAAATCCGCCGGCAGATCGCCTGGCTGGAGCAGAAGCCGGCGCTGCTTGAGCGGCAGACCGCGCTGAAGAACGTCCTGATCGGCGCGGTCGACCAGACGCCCTGGTGGCGCCGCGTCACCGGCATGGTGCGCAACGACGATTACCTGGGCGCCATGGACGTGCTGGAACAGCTGGGCCTTTTGGACCGCGCCCACCACAAGGCGGAAAACCTGAGCGGCGGGGAACGCCAGCGGGTGGCCATCGCCCGGGCCGTCGTGCACGGCGCCCGCCTGCTGCTGGCCGACGAACCGGTGTCCGGCCTGGACCCGCACGCGGCGGAAGCCGTCTTGACGCTGCTCAGGAAAATGTGCAAGGAACGGCAAATCGCGGCCGTCATGGCGTTTTACCGGCTGGAGTGGGCGGAACGGTACGCCGACGAAATCTGGGGTCTCAGGGACGGCAGGCTGGAGCTGCGTGTCCGGGGCCGCCGGCTGACGGGGGCAGAGAAGGCGAAGCTGTCCTGATGCGCCGGCGTCCCGTCAGCGTTCCGCTTCGGCTTGCGCCGGCTTGCCCCGCGCGGCTTTGCGCAAAAGCGGCAGCGCGAAAAGCAGCGTGATCACGCCGACCGCCGCGCCGTAACCGAACAGGCGGGAAAACCCTTCGTAAGGCCCGGATGCCCCGTTGAACAACGCCCCCATGACGGTGACGCCGATGGCTGTGCCGATGTTGCGGCAAAGCAGCTGCAGCGACGTCGAAACGCCTTTTTCGTGCGGACCGACCAGCATCTGGGAGCAAATGATGCCGACGGTGCTGATCAGCCCGAACGCCAGGCCCAGGACAAACATGACGGCGGCCACGGGCAGCGGTCCCGTGCCTTCGCGCAGAAGGGTAAGAAGCACGCCGCCCGCGGCAAGAATCGAGCTGCCCGCCACGATCAGGCGGGGATAGCCGTATTTGAGAATCCATTTGCCGGCCGGCACGGAAAAAAGCATCCATCCCGCCGTCATGCCGAGGAGCACGGCGCCGCTGACGAACACGGAATAACCCTGATGCTGGAGAAACATCGGAACGAAACTGGACGCGCCAAACAGCGCGGCGTAGGTCAGAAACGCATTCAGGGAAATCCAGCGGATCGGGCGGTTTTGCAGCAGCGACATCGGGATGATGGGGGACGGGTGGCGCCGTTCGTACAGGAAGAAAAGCGCCAGAAGTCCAAGCCCAGCGGCGGCAAGGAACGCCCGGTACGGCACTTCGACGGTGACGAGCAGCACCAGCACAATCCCGGCGGCAAACAGCACGGCCCCGACGCCGTCCACCCGGGAAGGCTTGGGACGGTACGCTTCGCGGTATGCCATCAGAAACAGCAGGGAAATGAGGCAGACGGGGATGTTCACCCAGAAGATCCACCGCCAGCCCGCCGTCTCCAGAAAAAGGCCGCCGAGAAACGGCGCGATCAGCCCGGCGATGCCCCACATGGCGTTGAACAGCGCCTGGATTTGGCCGCGTTTTTCGATGGTGAACAGGTCTCCCGCGATGATGGCGGGAAAGGGCAGGACAAGCCCTGCGCCGATCCCCTGGATGGCGCGAAAAATGACCAGCTGCAGCATGGAACCGGCCCATCCGCAAAGCGCGGAGCCGCCGAGAAAGATGAGCAGCCCGACGGCGAACACCCGCTTGCGGCCGAACAGATCGGCCAGCCGCCCGGCAACGGGAGCCAGCACGGTGGAGAAGATCATGTAGGAAGCGAACGTCCAGGCGTACCACTCGTGGCCGCCCAGCACGCCGGCGATGCGCGGCATGGTCGTGTTCAGGATGGTGGTGTCCATCGCCCCGACCAGCATGGCGAGCACGATGCTGGCCAGGATCGCGGCGCGCTGCAGGCGCGACATCCGTTTGCCGAAATCGGGGCCGCCGGCTTCGCCGTTCGCCGCTGTGTCATGCCGGTGTTGCGTCATGGCGGATTCCTTTCTCCTTCTTTGGGCGCCTGGCATGGATACGCAAATTATTATCATTTTTGCCGGAAAGGCCGGTCAAGTCCATTCTTGGGCAAATGGGATTAATTTTCCTGGTTTGCCTCCTTTTGCAAGAAGCAGCCGTTTCGACGCGGTCAGCCCCTTTTCCGTGCTGCCCTGAAGAAAATTTGCAATTCATCGAGAAGTTTATAATACTAATAGTATATAATGAAGGAGAAAAATTGATGTTTTAACATCGCATTGCATCCCGAAAGGAGCCTGCCCGCATCATGGCAACACTGCCCAAAACCAACGAATCCGGCTTTTTCGAAATCCGGCTCGAATCCATCGGGGGTCTTGGCGCGAACCTGGCCGGCAAGATGCTGGCGGAAGCCGGCGTCATGGGCGCCGGTCTCAACGGCGTCAGCTTCAGTTCCTACGGCTCCGAGAAAAAAGGTTCCCCCGTCAAGGCCCACATCCGGTTTTGCGATACCAACATGAACATCCGGGATACATCTCCCGTGGAAAGGCCCCATGTCATCGGCATTTTTCACGAAAACCTGGCCAAGACCGTCAATGTCGTCTCCGGCATGTACGAAGATACCATCGTCCTCGTCAACTCGAAAAAATCGCCTGAACAGCTGAAAGAGAAGCTGAAGCTCAAGGCGGGCACCATCGCCGTCGTCGACGCCACCGGCATCGCCCTGGAGGAGAACAACCGCGTCAACATGGCGATGCTGGGCGGACTGTTCAGGCTTTGCGATTTCCTTGATCCTGAATTCATGAAGGGGGTCATTCGCAAATCGCTTGAAAAAAAATACCCGCACGCCGTGCAGCCGGCCATCCGAACCTTTGAGCGCGGCTACAACGAGCTGCGGTTCCAGACCTTCGAGCTGCCGGAAGGGGAGTCCATGCCGCCCGTCACGCGCATGGACACGCCGATCCTCGGCTACGAGACGCAACCGATCGGCGGCACGATCATCAATCCCGGCAACAGCATCCTGAAGGATCTGAGCAGTTCCCGTTCCGGGCGGATGCCCCATTTCGACCCGGAAAAATGCATCCACTGCGCCAACTGCGACAACGTGTGTCCCGATTTCTGCTTCGTGTGGGAAGAGCAGCCGGACAAGAAGGGCCGCCCGCAAATGTTTTTGCAAGGCATTGACTATCAGTATTGCAAGGGCTGCCTGAAATGCGTGACGGCCTGCCCCACCGAGGCGCTCACCGCGGCACTGGAAGAGGAAGGATACGCCGAGGCGCATCGCGTGCCGCACCGGTTCCGTCTGGCGAACTGAAGCGGACCGGCCCATCCCGAAAAGGTAGGGCCGCAGTGCCGGCCGCTTCCGGACCATTTCACTCTGAAAGGATGATCAACATGGCGATCGACGTTCGCAGGGAGACACCTCCTACAGGAAAAGTCGAGCAGCGTGTGGTATATGAGTCGGGCAACGAGATGGCCGCCTATGCCGCGCATCAGATCAACTACCACATCATGGGGTATTTCCCGATTTCACCGTCGACGGAAGTGGCGCAGTTTCTCGATTTGATGAAGGCCAACGGCCAGCATGACATCGTGCTGATCCCCGCCGACGGGGAGCACGGTTCGGCGGGCGTCTGCTACGGGGCGTCGGTGGCCGGCGGCCGCGTGTTCAACGCCACCAGCGCCAACGGCTACCTGTACATGCTCGAGCAGATGCCGGTCCAGTCGGGGACGCGCTTCCCGATGGTGATGAACCTCGTCTGCCGTTCCGTTTCCGGGCCGCTGGACATCCACGGCGACCACTCCGACCTCTATTTTGCGCTGAACACCGGCTGGCCGATCCTGCTCTGCCGCGATCCGCAGGCGGTATACGACATGAACATCATGGCCCTGAAGCTGGCGGAGCATCCCGACGTGCGGCTGCCCGTGCTGGTGGCCTACGACGGCTATTTCACCAGCCACCAGAAACGGCGCGTGATGACCTTCGCGCACCGCGAGGACGTGCTGAAATTCGTCGGCGAGCGTCCTCCGGAAGGTTTCCCGCACGTATTGGACCGCAACAACCCGATTACCGTCGGCCCGTACATGAACGAGCCGGATTTCATCAACAACCGGTACCAGCAATCGCAGGCCATGTACCGGGCGATGGACGTCTATGACCAGATCCGCCGCGAATACGCGGAGCTGACCGGCCGCGACTATCCGCCGGTGGACCTCTACCGGATGGAAGACGCGGAAGTGGCCGTGTTCCTGCTCAACTCCTCGGCGGAAATCGCCAAGGAGGTCGCAGACCGGCTGCGTGCCCGCGGCATCAAGGCCGGCGTCATTTCGCCCAACATCCTCCGCCCGTTCCCGGCGAAGCAGATCGCGGAAGCGTTGCGGAACGTCAAGGCGGTGACCGTCGGCGACCGCGCCGAATCGTACGGCGGACACGGCGGCAACATGACGCTGGAAGTGAAGGCCGCCCTGCAATCCGACGGCAACGCCCGGACCATGGTCATCAGCCGCATTTACGGCCTGGGCGGCAAAGACTTCTATCTGGAAGACGGCTTCCAGATGTTCCAGTATGCCATTGACGCCGTGGAGAAAGGCTACGTGGAGAAGCCCTTCGACTACCACGGCCACACGCCGGGCGATCCGGACAAGGCGCCGAAGCGCGTGCTGGAGCCGCTGCGGTACGAAGAGGTGAAGACCGGCCTCATTACCGTGACGCAGGATGAGGAGACGGGCAAGCTCAACGTGAAGATTCCGCCCCTGCGCGCCCTGACCAAGAAGCCGAAACGCATCGCGCCGGGACACGGGGCGTGCCCGGGATGCGGCATTTTCTCCGGCCTGGAGCTGTTCTTCAAGGGCATCGAAGGGGACATCATCGCCCTGTTCCAGACCGGCTGCGCCATGGTCGTCACCACGGGCTACCCGTATTCGGCGCACAAAGCCACCTACATCCACAACCTGTTCCAGAACGGGGCGGCGACGCTCTCCGGCGTGGTGGAAATGTTCCACGAGCGCAAACGCCGGGGCGAGCTGGACCACCTCGGCCTGAAGGACGACTTCACCTTCGTGATGATCACCGGCGACGGCGGCATGGACATCGGCATGGGACCGGCCATCGGCGCCGCGCTGCGCAACCATAAAATGATCATCCTGGAGTACGACAACGAAGGGTACATGAACACCGGCGCCCAGCTGTCGTATTCCACGCCCATCGGCCACCGCACGTCGACGTCCAACGTCGGCAAGTTCCAGGGCGGCAAGCTGTTCCATCACAAGGACACGCCGCAGATCATGGCGGCGACGAACATCCCGTACGTGTTCACCGGTGCCGAGGCGTTCCCGCAGGATCTGGTCCGCAAGGCCGCAAAGGCGCAATGGTACGCGCAAAACGTCGGCCTCGTGTACGGCAAGATCCTGATCACCTGCCCGCTCAACTGGCTGTCCGAAGAGCGGGACGGCACGAAAATCATCGAGATGGCGGTCAACTCCTGCTTCTTCCCGTTGTACGAGGTGGAACGCGGCATCACGACGATCACGTACGATCCCGAAGAGAAGGGCAAGCGGGTACCGGTGTCGGAGTGGCTCAAGATGATGGGCAAGACGCGGCATCTGACCCGTCCGGAATACGCCGAGACCCTCCGCGCGTTCGAAGAGGAAGTCGAGCGGCGCTGGAAGGTGCTCAAGGCCAAACACGAACATCCCTATCTGTGACGGGGAAGGATCGCCATGCCGTACGCGCTGAGACGGAATTCGAGCGGCGAGCTCCTCGCCGCCCGGCAGATCAACGTTCACGGACTGGAGTATTTCGGCGTCGTGCTCTGGCCCGCACGGCCGGACGAGGCGGAATGCCGGCAGGCGCTCGAGAGGGCGGGCGCCGGCAATCCGGCGGAATGGACGCCTTGCGAGCTTACGGAGCATGAAGCGAAAATGGCCAACGTGAAGCTGCGGAATGATCCGTCGAGGCGTGTCTTTCTGCGGGGCGGAGTGCTGGAGACGGAGAAGTGAATCCGAAGCGGATTGCCCCTGGGGCCTCAGCGCCCCGGGGGTTTCGCTTGCGCCGCGGCCGGCGGCCGGTTTCCCGCCGATTCCACCACGTCGGTCACGCGCTGCAGGCGCAGCCGCTCATTCGGCGCCAGGTCCTGCCGAAAATAGCCGAACAGATAAACGGCGTCGAGAAACGACAACCCCGGATAGCAAACCACGGGCTGGGAAACATACGGGTTGTCGATCAGTACCTGCCATTCGCCGTTCCTCGCGGAAGGGGGGATGGCGGCGAGCGCCTCGTTCTTCGCGGCGCAGATCCCTTCCAGTTCCGTCCAGACCCTCTCCCAGGCGGGGCTGAAACGCTCCGGGGCCGGAAACAGCTCCCGGGCCCGCCGGATCAAAGCGGTCATGGCTTCCGCTTCTTCGTCGGCGTAGCTTTTGATGGCTTCGCGGAAATCCGACACAAAGGCAAAAAACGCGGAATAGCCCGCCCGTTCCATCTCTTCCCGGAACGCGCGCAATTCCGCATCGCCGTCCAGCTCGCGGAAACGGCGAAAGGACAAGTCCGTCGCCAACGGGTTTCGCTCCTTTCCAAAACACCATTTATTATAACGCAAACGCCGGCATCATGTCCGTCATTTTATGATATAATGGGAAGCAATGCTTGAATCCGTTCGACAGGCAGGAGGGAGATGGAACGGATGACCCGTCGCTTCATCATCGAGGCTGTCATGATCGCCATATACGGCCAGCTTTTGCAGCCGAAACGGCCGGTGCAATACTGCATCCCCTACTCCACGATCCTGGAGTTGTACGATATGAAAGACAGTCCGGAACCGGTCATGCCGGAGCCGGAGGACGACCGCCACGTCAAGGAAAAAATCGGGGAAATGATCGAGTTCTTCGAAAACCCGTTCAACAAGAAGAAGCTGGAACGGTCGCTGATGGCTCCCTGGCGCGAAAGCCCGCCCCTGCCCATCAACGACATGGTGAGCCTCGTGGTGGTGAACGCCACGGAAAACATGCAGTACGGGGAGGCGTTCGACCCCATCGAGACGGAGCTGATTCTGACCTCCCTGCGCCTGCAGAGCCCGATCCTGACCGACCAGGTCGAATTCCAGGACCGGGTGGTGCAGCACGAGGTGCCCGTCCAGGTGTTCGACATCGACGACTTCGAATTCGCGGTGGAGGAAGGCGCCGATTCGTCGGACCAATACCGCGTCTGAAAAAAAACAAAACAGGCTTGCGAAACCGGCCTCCGGGCCGGTTTTGTTTTTTGCCGGGTCTGTTTTTTTCCTGGCGTCGCATGCAATCCGGGGAAAGTTGGCAATAATGGGATGATGTCCGGACCCATCCTTCTGCGAGGGAGGAATCAGCATGCGCAACATTCTGTTTGCCTGCGGCATCGCCGCGGCGCTTATCCTGAATCCCGCCTTGCCGGCAACCTCGGAATCGCCCCATGGCCATGATTCCCATGAGGCGCAGGCCGGCGATACATCCGGCGGACCGAAGAAGGCCGGCGAGCAGGTTGATCCCCGGGATTCCCGGGTGAAGCAAGAGCGTCCCCGTCCGTCGGGAGGCGTCGTCTTCAGCACCGAAGTGCTCGGGCTGCTCGGCATGGACAGAGCCGAACTGCGGGACAGGCTGGCGGACGGCCAAACGCTGGCGCAGATCGCCGAAGAGCGCGGCGTGTCGCGGGATGCCCTGAAAAAGGCCCTTACGGATGCGTTCAACCGGCGGATGGAGGCGAAGAAGGAAAGGTTCGCGGCCCATCTGGACCGCCTGCTCGACACCCGTTGGCCCGGACGGCCCCGCCACCACGAAAAAGACAAAGACGGCAATAAGAACAAAATCCTCCTGCCGTTTTTCGGCGCGGCACAGGACGGAGCCGGTATCGGCACGGCCGGACCGCTTCCCGGCGCGCTTTACGGCTGACGCGGCACCGTCGTCGGGCATACGCCCGATCTTCTCCGGCTGCCGGCGACCGACGGTCGATGGAGTCGAACTGACAGGGGGCGAGAGCCCCTTTTCTTTTTTTGCGGCCATGCGCCAATCGTGATATGCTTGTTCGCAGAACGCGGGTACACAAGCGGTTTAAAGCGGGGGAGGAAACGCCATTGGCCGCGACGGTTCGCAAGGGACGGTTCGCGCCGACGCCGTCGGGACGCATGCATCTGGGCAACGCCCTGTCGGCCCTGCTCGCCTGGCTGCAGATGCGCTCCTGCGGCGGGCGGATCGCGCTGCGCCTGGAGGATCTGGACCGGGCGCGCTGCAAGCCGGAATACGCCCCTTTGCTGCTGGAAGACATGGCCTGGCTGGGGCTGGACTGGGACGAGGGGCCGGATGTCGGCGGTCCCGCCGGACCCTACCGGCAAAGCGAGCGGCTGGAGCTGTACGAACGGGCGCTGTGCCGGCTTGAAGCGCAAAATCTCCTGTACCCCTGCTACTGCAGCCGCGCGGATTTGCGGATGGCGGCCAGCGCCCCGCACGGCCTGGCCTCGGAGGGCCCGGCGTATCCGGGCACGTGCCGGCGGCTGACGCCCGGGCAGCGGGCGCAAAAGGAAGCGTCCGGCAAAGCGCCCTCGCTGCGCTTTCGCATGCCGGACCGCACGGTGCGTTTCCGGGATGGCGTCATGGGCCCGCAGGAATTTCCGCCGCCGGCGGGCGGCGACTTTGTCGTGAAGCGCGCGGACGGCATCATCGCCTATCAGCTCGCCGTGGTGGTGGACGACATCGCCATGGGGATTACCGACGTATTCCGCGGTCGCGATCTTCTGGATTCCACCCCGCGGCAGATCGCCTTGTACGAGGCACTGGGCAGCCCGCCGCCTGCCTTTGCCCACGGTCCGCTGCTGATCGGCCCCGACGGCGCCCGTCTGTCCAAGCGGCACGGCGCGGTCAGCCTGGCGGAATTGCGGGAACGGGGCGTCAGGGCGGAGGAGATCACCGGCTTTCTCGCCTGGCGCGCGGGTCTCATCGACCGTCCCGAGCCGGTGCAACCCCGGGATCTCGTCCCGGATTTTCGCATGGACCTGGTACCCCGTTCGGACATCGTCCTTTCGGCGGAGGAACTGGGACGGCTGGCCGAGGGCACCTGGCGGGAAAATTTGCGGAGGATTTGATAACCAAAAAGGGACGGGCGAAACCCGTCACCCGTCCCGTTCGAAGCCGCGGTCGATGGCCTCGGCCATCGTTCTGTCCGTCAGATGCGCGTAGATCTGCGTCGTCTCGGGCGAGGCGTGGCCGAGCTGTTCCTGCGTCTTGTACAGGTCGTTGCGCATGTAGTAGTCGGTGGCAAAGGAATGCCGCAGTTTGTGGATCGAAAGGTTCGGCTTGCCGAACCTTTTGGCGTATTTGACCACCATCTCCTGGATGGCGCGCTTCGTCATGCGCGAACCTTCCGTCCTGCCGTTGGCGAGGGCGAGAAAGAGCGCCTTCTCCTTCCGGTTCGGACGGTACCGCGCTTCCCGTTCCTCAAGGTACCTCTCCAGGTCGCAAACGGCGTCCTTGCGGAAATACACCGGCGTTTTGAAGGTTTCGTCGTTTTTCCCCTTGCGGTATACGAACACGATTCGCCGCTTCAGGTCGAGGTCGTCCACGTTCAGGTTGACCACCTCGGACACCCGCAGTCCCGAGTGCAGCACGAGGCTGATGATGGAGGCGTCGCGGGCGCGGTTCTGTTCGTAGGCCGCCAGCGCCTGCGGGTTGTCCGCCACCTCCGCGGCGTAACCGCTGCGGACGAACTCGATGAATTCCGCGATTTCCTCTTCCTGCAGGAGTTTCCCTTCCAGCTTCGCCGCCGAATCCTTCGGCCGGTGGACCCGCTTGATGGGAATCTTGGCCATGACGTTGCGCCTAAGCAGCGGGTTCAGGTTTTCATCCTCGGCGATCTGGCTCAGGTAGTGAAAAAGCGAGCGCAGCGACGACAGCTTGCGGGAAATCGTCACCCGCGCGTTGGCCCGCCCCGCCTGGTCGGCGAGATAAAGCCGGTAGGTGTCGATATCGTCCACGCGCAGCTTCTCCAGGTCCTCCAGCGGGATGTCCCGCATCTTTTCCGCCTTGGTGAGTCCCTCCGCCATCAGCCACGAAAAAAACGTCTCGTAATCCCGCACGTATTCCAGCAGGGTGGAAGGCGACAGGTCCGGCAGCTTGTAGTGGATGAAGAGGTCCACGTACCAGGGCATGTCCGGGAGCCTTTTCTCCAGTTCGGCGCGGTCTTTCGCCTTCAGGACGTTCACGCGCGATGGCACCTCCGCGGGAAAATGACGCCGTTTATGTACCGCCATGCCGGCAAGACCGTCCGGCAAGGCAAATGACGTTGGAACGGGTTGGAACCGTTCTGTTAATATAGTGACAAGGCCAGGGCGGAAAATCAATCAAAAGTATGCCATGGCCGGATCGGCTTGTTCACGAAAATTGGCCAAAGGAAAGGTACGAGAATACGACAAAATGGAATACGCAAACCCGATCGTGCGCGGCACCTTCGTGAGGCGGCTCAATCGTTTCGCGGCGGAGGCGGTCATCGGCGGCGAAACACAGCTCGTCCACGTCAAGAACACCGGCAGGCTGAAACAGCTTCTTGTGCCGGGAGCGGAAGTCTGGCTGGAAGCGGCAAGCCAGCCGGCCCGCAAGACGCAGTACTCCCTGATTTCCGTCCGCAGCAAGGACATCATCGTCAACATCGACTCGCAGGCGCCTGCAGCCGTGGTGGAAGAGGCGCTCAGGGCGGGGAAGGTGAAGGAAATCGGGCACGTGCGGTTCCTGAAACGCGAAGCGGCGTACGGCGGCTCCCGCTTTGATTTTTATTACGAGGCGGACGGGCGGAAAGGGTATATCGAAGTAAAAGGCGTCACCCTCGCCAATGGAGACACCGCACTGTTTCCCGACGCGCCGACCGCGCGGGGGACGAAGCACGTGCTGGAGCTGGCGGAAGCCGTGGAACGGGGATACGAAGGGGCGGTCCTCTTCCTCGTGCAGATGAAAGGTTGCCGGCGCTTCAAGCCCCACGCGGAAATGGACAAAGCCTTCGCGGAAGCGTTGGAGCAGGCGGCCCGGCGAGGCGTCAGGGTGCTGGCGTACGATTCGGAAGTGACCGAATCGGCCATCGTTTTTGGGGAACCGCTGGAGGTGGCCATCAGGTGATCCAGGCGGTTCTTTTTATTTTTGAACATCCATGAAACAATAAAACAAATGTTTGAATGATGACTCGCTTTGTGCTATCCTGACATTAAAACAATCATTTGAATGTTTGGTGATCCCGATGTCCAGAACCGTTCAGGATGTCTGCGAAATATACTGCTACGACGAAGAAAAGGTGAACCGGGTCAAGGAGCGGCTGTCCGCCATCGACACGCAGGCCATGGTGAAAATCGTCAAGGCCCTGGCGGACGACACCCGGATGAAGATCGCGCTGGCGCTGTGCGAGGAAGACGAGCTGTGCGTGTGCGACGTCGCCAACATCACCGGCATGACCGTGGCCAACGCGTCGCACCATCTGCGGCTGCTCCACAACATGGGGCTGGCGAAGTACCGCAAGGAAGGCAAGCTGGTGTTCTACTCGCTGGACGACGAGCACGTGCGGCAGCTGGTGCTGCTGGCGCTGGAGCACGGGAAGGAGGGAAAGGCCAGTGTCTGACGAAGCCGTTGGCAAAACCGTCTATCGCGTGCAGGGGTTTTCCTGCGCCAACTGCGCGGCGAAGTTCGAGCGGAACGTCAAAGCCCTTCCCGGCGTCCGGGACGCCAGGGTGAACTTCGGCGCTTCAAAAATAACGGTGTACGGGAAAGCCAGCATCGAGGAACTGGAGCAGGCCGGGGCGTTTGAAGGGCTCAAAGTGTTTCCGGAAAAAGAGCCGCGGGCGCTGGAGCGGCAGGCGCTGTGGAAACGGAAAACCACCGTGACCGCGGCGCTGTCGGCCGTCTTTCTCGCGACCGGCTGGATCTTGGGGGAAGGGCATCCGTACGCGGCGGCCGCCTTTGCCCTGTCCATAGCCATCGGCGGATACGTGCTGTTCGTCAAGGGCATCAGAAGCCTCATCCGCCTGAACTTCAACATGAACACCCTGATGACCGTCGCCATCCTGGGCGCGGCGGCCATCGGCGAATGGGGCGAAGGAGCGGCGGTCGTGTTCCTGTTCGCGGTCAGCGAGACGCTGGAGCGGTTCTCGATGGACAAAGCCCGCCAGTCCATCCGGGCGCTCATGAACGTCGCCCCCAAGGAAGCCGTCGTCCGCCGCGGCGGCCGGGAAATGACCGTCGGCGTAAACGACATCGAAATCGGGGATATCCTGATCGTCAAGCCCGGCCAGAAGATCGCCATGGACGGCCGGGTCATCCGGGGATATTCCTCCGTGAACCAGGCCGCAATCACGGGCGAGTCCGTCCCGGCGGCCAAATCGCCGGGAGACGAAGTGTTCGCGGGCACGCTGAACGGAGAGGGGCTGCTCGAAGTCGAAGTCACCAAACGGGCGGAAGATACGACCCTGTCGAAAATCATCCATCTCGTGGAAGAGGCCCAGGCCGAAAAGGCGCCGTCGCAGCGGTTCGTGGACCGGTTCGCAAAATATTACACCCCCGCCATCATGGCGGCGGCTGTGCTCCTGGCGACGGTTCCCCCGCTGTTCTTTGGCGGCGAATGGGGCGACTGGATCTACCGCGGGCTGGCCCTGCTCGTCGTCGGCTGCCCGTGCGCGCTGGTCATTTCCACGCCGGTGGCGATCGTGACGGCGATCGGCACGGCGGCCAGGAACGGCGTGCTGGTGAAGGGCGGCATCCACCTCGAGGAAGCCGGGCGGCTGTCGGCCGTCGCCTTTGACAAGACCGGCACCCTCACGAGAGGCGAACCCGCCGTCACGGATTTCATCCGCCTGCGGGGTCCCGAAGCGAAGGAGCTTCTGGCCGTCGCCGCGGCGGTGGAGAAAGGATCGCAGCATCCCCTGGCCGCCGCCGTGGTCCGAAAGGCCATGGCGGATGGGGTGGACGCGGAAGCCCTGAAAGCCGAAGATTTCGTCTCGATCACCGGCAAGGGCGCCAAGGCAACCGTAAACGGCACGCTTTACCTTGTTGGCAGCCCGGAGCTGTTCGGGGAGCTCGGGATCTTGGACCGCGAAGCGTCCGAACACGTTTCCCGCTTGCAACGGGAAGGAAAAACGGTTATTCTGCTCGGTACAGACAAGGAAATTTATGCTGTCCTCGCGGCGGCTGACGAGATTCGCCAGGACGCAAGGGAAGCGATCCGCAGGCTCCGCGCGCTGGGCATCCGAAAGACCGTCATGCTGACCGGCGACAACCCGGAAACGGCGGAAGCGATCGGCCGGCTGGCCGGCATCGGCGAGGTCAGGGCGGGGCTTCTGCCGCATGAAAAACTTGAGGCTGTCAAAGAATTGAAAAAGACGGATAAAGTCGCCATGGTGGGCGACGGGATCAACGACGCCCCGGCTCTGGCCAGCGCGACGGTGGGGATCGCCATGGGAGCCGCCGGCACGGACACGGCCCTCGAAACGGCGGATATCGTCCTCATGGGCGACGATCTGGCGAAACTGCCCTACACGATCCGGCTGAGCCGGAAGGCCCTGCAAATCATCCGGCAGAACATCGCCTTCTCGCTGCTCATCAAGCTGGCCGCCGTGCTTCTCATCATCCCGGGGTGGCTCACGCTCTGGATGGCCGTTTTCGCGGATATGGGCGCAACGCTTCTGGTGACCCTGAACGCGATGCGTTTGTTGAGAACGAAGGCTGATGCAGGAGGATGGACGGCACCGCAAGGCCAACCGACTGATCCATGAAAAATTGCCGTACCTTCTGCACGGCTGTTCGACCTGCCCCTGATGGCAGGGAGTATGTCAGTCATTCCGATGGGCATGGTGAATATTGCGGGATTGTTGGACGTTGAAATTTTTTCTCGATAAAACCAATAGCAGCAACAGCAGGCAGAAAGCCATTGCCGGATCCATCCATTCATAGAACGACCGCATCTCGTCACGGATCGTCACGTCGACGATTTTGGCACTGGATGTCCCGCCGTCAGCGCCAAGGTAAAACCATGCAAAATCCCAAAACCAATGGATGCCTGCCACAAACCATAACGATCGGGTCACGATATAACAGATCGCAAAAAATAGTCCTGCGAGAAAAAGAAAGCTTATTCGAAAAACATCAACATTTCCGTCGATCAAATGCCCCAAAGTAAACAGAGCTGCGGAACCGACCGCAGCATACGCTGACAAAGAAGGGAACAGATTGATGAGATAACCGCGAAAAACGATCTCTTCGGCAAAACCGATATAGGCGGTTGAAACCAATAAAATCACGGTCGAAATGATGAGCGAAATCGGTTCGACGGGCAAGCTGTGCAGGTTAAACGTGCCCGTTCCATACATAACGCAGAATCGAAGCGTCTGATAAACGATTCCAATGAAACATCCATAAATGAGAAAACGGTGCCAGCCTTTTTTCATCCGCAGACCGATTCCGGGAAGTCCCCCCAATTTTAACCATTTGGACATGAAGTGCATGATCACCAGGGAGCAGACCGCAGAGATCGCCCAAACGATTTCGTTTTCTTGCTTGACGGTAAAAATGATCGTGCCCCAAAGAACAACGAGACCTGCCAATCGGAATAACATGGATAAGCCCTCCAAAGTTTTTCTCGAGAATTACTATATCAAATGATGATAATGCGTTGGGTATATTAAAAACTTAAATAAACCAAACCGAGGAAATGGTGCCCCATGACAACGAATCGCAAACCCAATAGATTAGCCAGGGAAAAATCCCCGTACTTATTGCAGCACGCCTACAACCCCGTGGACTGGTACCCGTGGGGGGAAGAGGCGTTCCGCAAGGCGGAGCGGGAGGACAAACCGGTGTTTTTGTCGATCGGCTATTCGACCTGCCACTGGTGCCATGTGATGGAACGCGAATCGTTCGAGGACGAGGAGGTGGCGGAGCTGCTCAACCGGTCTTTCGTGGCGGTCAAGGTGGACCGGGAGGAGCGGCCCGACGTCGACCACATCTACATGGCGGTCTGCCAGGCGATGACGGGACAGGGCGGCTGGCCGCTCACGGTGTTTCTCACGCCGGATAAGAAGCCCTTCTTTGCCGGGACCTATTTTCCGAAAAGGGCGAGATACGGACGGATCGGGCTGATGGAACTCCTGCAGCAGATCGAGCGGCGCTGGCGGGAAGACCGGGAAACCCTCGTGGCCTTCGGCAACCGGCTGGCGGCGGCGATCCGCGGGGAAGGGGACGGGCGGACCCGCGAAGAGCGCCTGGCGGAACGCCCCGCATGGGACCCGGCGCTGGCGGACGAGGCGTTTGCCCAATTGGAGGCGTTTTTCGACAAAAACTACGGCGGCTTCGGAAGGCCGCCCAAGTTTCCGATTCCGCACCAGATCATGTTTCTGCTCCGCTATCACCGCCGCACGGGAAATCCGAAGGCGCTGGAGATGGCGGTGCGCACCCTGGACGGAATGGCCCGCGGCGGCATCCGGGATCACATCGGGGAGGGCTTCGCCCGCTACTCGACGGACGAGAAGTGGCTGGTGCCGCATTTTGAGAAAATGCTGTACGACAACGCGCTGCTGGCCATGGCGTACACGGAGGCGTACCAGATCACCGGGGAGGAACGGCACGCGGAAGTCGCCCGCGGCATCCTGCGGTACGTGTTGCGGGACATGACCGGCCCGGAAGGCGAATTCCATTCGGCGGAGGACGCCGATTCGGAAGGGGAGGAAGGGAAGTTTTACCTGTGGACACCGGACGAGGTCGCGGAAGTGCTGGGCGGGGACGCGGGGTGGTTCTGCGAGCTTTACGGGATCACGGAAAAGGGCAACTTCGAGGGCCGAAACATTCCAAATCTCATCGATGCCGATCCGGACGCCGTCGCGGGCAAATGGGGCATGACGGCGGAAGAGCTGCGCCTGCGGGCGGCGGAGGCCCGGGAGAAGCTGTTTGCCCGGCGCGAACGGCGGGTGCGCCCGCACAAGGACGACAAGGTGCTCACATCCTGGAACGGGCTGATGATCGCCGCCTTCGCCAAGGCGGCGGCCGCCTTCCGGGATTCGGCCTATATGGAGGCCGCACGCCGGGCGGAGGCGTTCCTGTGGCGCAACCTGCGCCGGCCGGACGGTCGGCTTCTCGCCCGCTGGCGCGACGGCGAAGCGGCCGTACCCGGATTTGTGGACGATTACGCGTTTTACGCGTGGGGGCTCCTGGAGCTGTATCACGCCACCTTCGACCCCGTCTTTCTGGAACGGGCTCTGGCGCTGTCAAAGGAAATGCTGGGGCTGTTCTGGGACGAGGAGGAAGGCGGATTCTATTTTTACGGATCGGACGCCGAGGAGCTCCTCCACCGGTTCAAGGAAACCTACGACGGAGCCCAGCCCTCCGGCAACGCCGTGGCGGCGGCCAATTTTGTCCGCCTTTCGCGGCTCGCCGGGGACGAAACGTGGGCTTCTTATGCGGAGCGCCTCTTTGAAGCGTTTGCCGGCCGCGCCGCCCGCTATCCGTCGGGGCATACCATGCTGCTGTCCGCCTGGCTGCACGCGTCCGCCCCTTCCCGGGAGTTCGTGGTCGTCGGCAAACGCGGCGATCCGATGACCGAACGGTTTCTCGAAGGGCTGCAGAGCCGCTACATGCCGGAAGCGGCCGTCCTGCACGTTCCGCCGGACGCGGACGGAGAGCCCGGCGGGGAGGAAAGCCTGCGGGAGACGATCCTGCGGATCGCGCCCTACGCGCGGGAATACCGGCAAAAAAACGGCAAACCGGCGGTCTACGCCTGCGAAAACTTCGCATGCCGCGAGCCGGTTTGCCGCTGGGAAGATCTCGAGTCTTTATTAAATTAATTTTCGATATTGATTGTTGGCAGGAAAGAATTTATAATTGGAGCAGATAATAAATAATCGATTATCGTTTAATGTTGCGAAGGATGAACATGATGCAATCTTCGAAACGAAGTTCGAAAATCAAGCGGAGCGTTTTGCGGGAAGAAATTAAAGCATATCTGACAGATAAGATCATGAGAGGGGAATACAAGCCCAACGAGCGTCTTGTGGAAACGCAGATCGCCAGGGAACTGGGCGTGAGCCAGGCGCCGGTTCGCGAAGCTTTTCGCGACCTGGAATTGATGGGCCTGTTGACCACGATGCCGTACAAAGGCGCGTATGTTCGCGAGTTTACCGTCGAGGATGTCAAAAATTGTTACGATGTAAGGGCGGAACTGGAAGGGCTGGCCATCCGATCCGCCACCGAATATATGACAGATAGCGACATCAAACGTTTGGAAGAATTGTATCAGCAAATGCTGGATGCGGCAAAAGAAGGGAACCTGCAGAAAGAAATCTCCCTCGACATTGAATTCCATAGGACCATTGTAGAGGCGTCAAGAAACAATATCTTGCAAAAAATATGGAATGAGATCAGCATTGCGAACTGGACGTATTTTGGAGGCTACAAAAACAAAAGCGACCGTTTGAATCTGGTTAAGCGTCATGAGCCGATCCTGGAAGCCCTGCGCCAGAGGGACGCGCAAAAATGCTCGGAACTCATGCGGAAACATTTCATCGAATTGAAGGAAATGGTGGAAGAATAGACCACAAGTGATGGCGGGAGCGGGGGATCATGCGCGCGGATATCGCGGGCAAGACGGCTTGGCTGCTGTTGATCATCGTCATCCTGCTGTGGGGAATCAATTGGCCGATCATGAAGTTTGCCCTGAATTTCATGGGTCCCATAACGTTCGCCGCAACGCGAATCGTGATTGCGACCGCCGTGACGTTCGGTTACATGCTCGCGATGAAGCGGTTGATGATCCCCGATCGTTCCCACTTGCCGCTGATCCTGTCGGTCGGCGTGTTTCAATTCGGCCTCCATTTTCTCCTGATGACTTTCGGTTTGCAGTATACGGAACCCGGAAGATCGGCCATATTGGCCTATTCGACCCCGCTTTGGGTCATCCCGCTCGCCCTTGTCTTTCTGCGGGAAACGCTGAAGGGATGGAAACTGCCCGGCGTTATCATCGGTTTTCTTGGGGTTGTTCTTCTGTTTCATCCGACATCCTTCGATTGGAACAGCAAATCCGCCCTCATCGGCCATATCTCTTTGATTTTGTCGGCGATCGCATGGGCGATTTCCATTTTGCTGGTCAAGAAACTTCGCTGGCAGCGCGGTCCGCTGGATCTGGCTCCGTGGTTTTTTCTGACCGCCAGCTGCATTCTTGTACCGGCCGCAATCCTTTTGGAAGGATCGCGCGATATCGTTTGGACGGGCAGCCTTGCCGCAATTCTGTTGTACAACGGCATTGTGTCGACGGCGTTCTGCTTCATTGCCGTGGTCTTTATTAATAAAGCGCTTTCAGCCGTCTCCACTTCAATGGGAATGTTGGGAGTTCCGGTTATCGGTCTTGTCGCATCGGCTGTCGCCGGACAGGAAACCGTCGATGCGGCGAAGGTCATATCCATCCTGCTCGTGATATCGGGAATTGCCATGATCACTGCGGTTGAACGTAAGTCGTCGATAAGAACGGAAACCAATTCGTCAATTTTATAATCGATTATCGTTTATTTAAAAAAAAATAATTTTTTAACAATTCGTATTGATAGCGGTTGCAAAAAACAACCGCAATCAATAAATCAAAATCATGTTGAAAAAAGTCCAGCGGTAAGATATCAAGTCCCTGATTCGTGAAAATTGGAAATTTTTTTGGCCTTAAAGCGCTCGAGTCAGGTAAATTGGCAACACCAAACCAAACCCAGTCGAAAATCAGGATGATTTCCAGATTTTAACTGGGAATTTGTTGAAGGATTTGG
>DATCLN010000148.1:0-28069 GCA_036563895.1 Paenibacillaceae bacterium | reverse complement strand
TTAACTCTTCGGAACCGCCTGGTGCGGACCCGCATGCCAGGTGGTGTGAGAGGACGGGGGCTAGCCGCCCCCTTCTACTCGATTTTTCGGCGCGGGAAAGCCGCGGAAGCCGGCCCGCGATTGAATTCGGGAAAGGCCGGGTGGTAGGATAGGGATGAATGCGCTTGAAAAACCATCGCGGCAGGAGAGGGGATTCTTTTCATGAAACTGGTCGCTTTTATCGACAACGGACGGGAAAAACTGGGCGTGAAAACGGACGGCGGAGTCTTCGACGTGACGGGCGCCCTGGCGTCGCATCCGGCGGACGGCGTGCCGGGGAGGATGCACGAGGCCATCGAAGGCGGAAGCGAAGCGGTGCGGGCGCTGGCGGCGTACGTCGACCGGGTGCTGTCCGGACCGGGAGGAGCCGCCTTTTTGCGGGAAGAGGAAAGCCTCGTCTTTGCCCCGTGCGTGCCGAGTCCCGGCAAAATCATCTGCGTCGGCCTGAACTACCGCAAGCACGCGGAAGAAACCGGGATGCCGATCCCGGATTATCCGGTCCTGTTCAGCAAATTCAGCAACGCGCTGGCCGGACACCGCCAGGACGTGCCGATGCCGAAGGCGTCGTCGATGGTGGACTACGAGGTGGAGCTGGCCGTCGTCATCGGGCGGAAAGCGAAGGATGTGCCGAAGGACAAGGCGTTGGAGTACGTGTTCGGATACTGCGCGGCCAACGACCTGTCGGCGCGGGATCTGCAGGGGCGCACGTCCCAGTGGCTCCTGGGGAAGACTTGCGACGGCTTCTGTCCCATCGGGCCCTACCTGGTGACGGCGGACGAAGTGGGCGATCCCGGCAATCTGGAGCTCACATGCCTGGTCAACGGCGAGGTGCGCCAGCATTCGAACACGTCGGACATGATCTTCCCCTGTGACGAACTGGTGAGCTACATATCCCGCCATATGACCCTGATGCCCGGCGACATCATCCTGACCGGCACGCCGCAGGGCGTTATCCTCGGGTATCCGGAGGAAAAGCGGGTCTGGCTGAAGCCCGGAGATGTCATCACCGTCGAGGTGGAAAAACTCGGCGCGCTGACCAACCGCCTGGCGTCTCCGGAATGATCGTATACTTACCTTAAAAAAAGTGTCAGGAGGGAGTTCCGATCGTACCTTCCGCTTTTTTTGCCCACGGCTCGCCGATGATCGCCCTGGAAGACAGCGATTACACCCGTTTCCTCGGCGAATGGGGCCGAAAATGCCGGCCCGAGGCGGTGCTGGTTTTCACGGCGCACTGGGAACGGAACGTGACGACGATCACCTGTACGGATGACGTATACGGCATGATCTACGATTTCGGCGGCTTTCCCGACGAGCTGTACCGCGTCGTCTATCCGGCGAAGGGATCGACCCGCGTCGCGAAGCGGGCGGAAGAGCTGCTGCGGGCGGCGAACATCCCGGTCCGGCTCGACGAATCGCGGGGGCTGGACCACGGAACGTGGACGCTGCTGTGCCGCATTTTCCCCGAAGCGGACATCCCGGTGGTGCAGGCGTCAGTGAACCCGTTCCTGCCGCCGGCGGAGCAGTACCGCATCGGACAGGCGCTGCGGGAACTCGGGCGGGAAAACGTGCTCGTGCTCGGCAGCGGCGCGACTGTGCACAATCTTTTCGCGATCCGGTGGGGGCAGAAGGAGCCGGAACGGTGGGCCGTGGAGTTTGACGAATGGCTGATCGGCAAGATCACGAAGGGCGATCTGGAAACCTTGTTCCAATACGAAGCCCTCGCGCCCCACGCGCGCCTGGCGGTGCCCCGTCCGGAGCATTTCGTGCCGCTGTTTCTGGCCCTTGGCAGCGGCAACGGCGAGCCGAGGGTGATCTTCCGGCAATACGATTACGGGACGCTGAGCTATCTGAGTTTCGAATTTTGAATCGGCAACACGGGGAGCTGACGGACCTCAAGGCGCCGCATCCGGAGACGGATGCGGCGTTTTTTGCATTTTTGGCGAAAAAACGGGGAAAATGAAACCGCACGCCGGGCCTATTGCCCGCTTTCGGCAAAATTCGGTCAGGAGGACGCTGCGCATGAGGGACTGGAAACGGAAATGGCGCCGTCGCCGCATGTCCATGGACGACCCCCATGGCGGGAACGGTGGGGGAGGGGCCGGCGGCAAGGACGGCGGCTCCGCCGGAAAAGGCATCGGAGGAGGCGGCGGAAGCGGCGGCGGAAACGGGAACGGTTACGCGTACGGAGGCGAACCGCTGCAGCCGTCCCTGGCGGCCAACGAGGAACGCCTGGGCCATATTTTGCAGGACTGTTCGGACATCGTGTTTCGCCGCTTCCGGATCAAGGACGGCAGGGACGCCCTCCTGGTGTATACCGAGGGCATCGTCGACTCGGCCGAAACCCATCTGCACATGCTGATGCCGCTGCTGTTTCTGGCGGATTCCGGCCTGGCGGAGAAAGGCGGGGAAGCCGCCGCATCCCAAGGCGTGTCGCTGTCCCAGTTGCGGCGGATCGGCAGCGTGGAACAGGCGGTGGAAGCCGTCTTGTCTTCCAACGTTCTGCTGCTTGTGGACGGATACGCCGAAGGCACTGCGTTCAACATCAAGGGCGGGACGCGCCGCGCCGTTCAGGAACCCAATTCGGAAGTGGTCATCCGCGGACCGCGGGAAGGCTTCACGGAAAATTTGCGGGTGAACACGGCGCTGCTTCGCTTCAAGATCAAGTCCCCCGACCTGAAAATGGTCCGCTTCGTCAAGGGCAAATACACCCGCACGGACATCGTGCTGGCCTACATCGACGGCATCGCCGACCGCCGCGTTGTCCAGGAGGCCAAGCGGCGGATCGAGGCCATCGAAATCAACAGCGTGCTGGAAAGCGGCTATATCGAGGAACTCATCGAAGACCATCCGAATTCGCCTTTTCCCCAGCTGCAGTACACGGAACGCCCCGACACCGCGGCCGGCCAGCTCCTGGAAGGGCGGTTCGCCATTCTGGTGGACGGGACGCCCTTCGTGATGATCGGCCCGATCACCGTCTG
Source organism: Paenibacillaceae bacterium (assembly GCA_036563895.1). GTDB lineage: Bacteria > Bacillota > Bacilli > Paenibacillales > Paenibacillaceae > ZCTH02-B3. Next base: position 25,052 of record DATCLN010000148.1, on the reverse strand, counting down.
GCAGCTGCTGCAGGCGAGCGAGGACTACTACGAGCGCTTCTACATTTCCAACCTGATCCGCTGGCTCCGCTTCGGCTTCGCGCTGATCGCGCTGTATCTGCCGGCGCTGTACGTGGCGGTCATCACCTTCCACCCGGACATGCTGCCGACCACGCTGCTGCTCAGCGTGGCTGCCGCGCGGGAGGCCATTCCTTTTCCGGCCCTGGTGGAGATGCTGATCATGGAAGTGTCCTTCGAAGCGCTGCGGGAGGCCGGCATCCGGCTGCCCAAGACGGTCGGCCAGGCGGTCAGCATCCTCGGCGCCCTGGTGGTCGGCCAGGCGGCAGTGGAAGCGGGAATCGTGTCGGCGCCCGTCGTCATCATCGTTTCCCTCACCGGCATCGCGTCGTTCACCATCCCGCGTTTCAGCCTGGCCATCACCATCCGCATCCTGCGGTTCGTCATGATCTTTGCCGGGGCCGCCTTCGGCCTGTACGGGCTGGTCATCGCGACCATCATGCTGGTGGCGCACATGTGCAACCTGAATTCCTTCGGCGTGCCGTACCTGACCGGCGTCGCGCCGTTCCGCGGCAAGGACCAGCAGGACATCTTCATCCGCACGCCCTGGTCCCGCATGAACTACATGCCGGGAACCTATGTACAAAGCCACATCAAACGCACGGACAAAAACGCCAAGCAGGGGATTCACGAAAGCTGGTGACCGGAGTGAACAGACGATTTGCCGCCGCCTCCGCCATATGGATGGTGCTTTTTCCGCTGCTGTCGGGATGCTGGGACCGGCACGAGATCAACGACATCGCCATCGTCCTCGGCACGGCGATCGACAAGGAAGGGGACAAGTACCGCGCCACGCTGCAGATCGCCCTTCCCGGCCAGATGAGCGGCACCAAGGGGGGCGGCGGCGGCACCACGGGCCGCAAAAACTGGCTGATGGTGAGCGACGTTGCCGAAACGCCCAAGTTCGCCGGTTACAAGGAACAGCAGATGATGTCGCGCCTCGTCGACGTGTCCCACCGGCGGGTGTTCATCTTCGGGGAAGAGGTGGCGCGGGACGGGATCCGGAGGCTGCTGGACACGATGGCCCGCGATCCGGACAACCGGCTGACCACCCTGATGCTGGTGGCGGAGGGGAGGGCCGACAGGGTGCTCAACACCGAATCGTCCCTGGAACAGGTTCCGGCGGAAGTCATCCGGGAAGAAACCATCATGTCCCAGCGCAATCCGCCGTCCCTGAAGGACCTGGCCATCATGCTGTACGACCTCGGATGGGATCCGATGCTTCCCTGCGTGTCCATCGCCGAGATGTCTCCCCTGGACGGGGACAATCCGCAACAGGCCATCCGCCTGGACAAGCTGGCGGTGTTCAGAAGCGACCGTCTGGTGGGCATCGTCGAAGGGGAGCTGAGGGATGGGCTGCTGCTCGCCGCGGGGGAAAGCAAGGACGCCATGCTCCTTGTGTCGGCGCCGGAGGGGGAAGGGTTCCTCAATGTCGTTCTTCACCACTATGCGACCAGGCTTGTGCCCGATTTCGGAGGGGATCGGATCCGGATGCGCATTGTCGCTGACGGATACGGCGTGGTGGTGGAAAACCACTCCAATTTTTTCATGCATCGTCCGGAAGGCATCCAAAAGGTTGAACAGGTGGTGAACGATACGGTCAGGGACCGCATCGAGAAGGCGGTCCGCTGGCTGCAGGAACAAAAGTCGGACGCCCTTGGCTTCGGCCGGGCCATCCACTTTCGAAGGCCGCAGGAGTGGCACCGGCTGAAGCAAAACTGGCGGGAAGAATTTGCCCGGGCGGAAGTGGAAGTGGTGACGATGCTGGACGTGGAAAACTTCGGCTACAACCGGGCGCCCTTTGGCAGAAGGGAGGAGGAACTGAGATGATCGCGCGGGATCTGGCGCTGTTCCTCCTGGCGATTGCCGCAGGTCTGGCGGCGGACTGGAGGCGCTGGCGGAAGCGAAGCCATTTCTGGTTCGCCTGCGCCGTGTACGCCGTCGCTTTTGCCATCTGGGCCTACCACGTGAAGGCGCACGCAGCGTTTCATCCCGTGAGCGAGCTTCACCGATTGCTGGACGTGTGGCTGCCTTTCGGAGACCACAATATCCTTGGAGAGGATTAAGGTCGTGACAAAGCTTACGAGAAGGCAACTGGTGCTGATCGGCGCCCTGTTTTCCCTCACCGACGCCACGATGAGCGTGCAGGCCCAGATGGCGGCCTTCGCCAGGCAGCATCTGTGGCTGGTATACGTCATCGCCTTTTTGGCGCTGCTGGTTCCGCTCTGGATGCTGTCCCGCGTTTCGGCGCGTTTCCCCGGGCGGGACCTGTTCCAGGCGCTGGTGGAACGGAGTCCGTTCACGGGAAGGGTGCTGATCTTCCTCTACATTCTGTATTTCCTGTGGATCGCGGCGCGGGACGTGCGGCTGACCGGCGATTTTTTCAACATCGCCCTGCTGAAGCGCACGCCGGTCGGGGTCATCGCGGCGATCAACATTCTGGCGGCGGTGTCGCTGGTGCGTCCCGCGGGAATCGGGGTGCTCGCCAGATCGTCAGAAATCTACGGGACGGTCTTGTTTCTGATCATCCCGCTGGTTTTCATCGCGCTGTTCAAGGATATGGACGTTTCCTACCTCATGCCGCTGTTCGAAATCGATCCGGTGGGCGTGCTGCATGGCGTGTGGGTGATGACAGCGTATATGGGGGACATCATCGGCATCGCTTTTCTCGTTTCCGAAGGCGTCTTTCGCTTTCGGGACGGGGTTTTGGCTCTCGGACTGGCCACTTCCGGGCTTCTCGTCATCTCCATGCTTTCGGTGCTCACGTTAAGCGTTCCGGTCATGTCCGCCATGACCTTTCCCCTTTACGAAATGGTGCGGCAGATCCGCATCACTGACTTCCTCGACCGCTTCGAGCTGCCGGTGCTGGCCGTGTGGGCGACGGCGATCATCTGCAAGATCGGGTACAGCCTCTACCTGATCTGCCTGGGATGCAAGCGGCTTATGCCCGGGCTTCCCGGACAGCGCATGGTGTTTCCGGCGGCGCTGCTCATTTTCGCCTGTTCGTTCTGGTTTTTTGAAAACGCGGTGGACATGATCAACATGAACCTGACCATGCCGCTCGCGGAATACCTGTTCCAGTTTGTGCTGCCCGCCGTTCTGTTCCTTACGCTATGGCCGAAGCGGGAAAGCCGCGGATGATTTGCGTTTCGGAAATTGCCCCGTGCTTCCGGCCGGCATATCCTGTGGTAAAATAAAGCGGAAAGCGCGGAATGCGCCGCGGATAAACGGGAAGCGGGACGGTGGCCGTCGTGAGAATCGTGGTGGTGTCCGATACGCACATGCCTTACAGGGCACGGGAACTGCCGCCCCGGCTGGTGAAGGAGCTGCGGAACTGCCAGGGCATCCTGCACGCCGGCGACTGGACGGACTGGTCCGTCTACGAAAGGTTCGCCGCTTTCGCGCCGACCGAAGGCGTGGCGGGAAACAACGACGGCCGGGACATCATCCGGCGCCTGGGACTGCGCAAGGTGGTGGAGGCGGGAGGATGCCGCATCGGCATCGTGCACGGCCACGGCGGGTGGAGCAGGGCGGATACGGAAGCCAACGCCCTGCGGGCTTTCAAGGGCGAGAAGCTGGACGCCATCATTTACGGCCATACGCACATCCCCGTCCGCAAGCAGATGGACGGCGTCCTGGTGTTCAATCCGGGATCGCCGACGGACCGGCGCGGAGCGCCCAGATATTCGTTTGGCATACTGGAGATCCGTGGCGGCGCCATCGTATCGGCGGAACATATTTTTTATGATAAAAAAAATTAATGGGATTAACTATCAGACCATAAGAAAAACCCCTGTCCGGGGCGAAAGTGTGCGGCTTCTCCCGGCGGGGTTTTTTTTGTGCCTGCGGGCCGGACGGATGTTCAGAAGCCCTTGTACTGGGGTTCTTCCATTTCGATCTGGGAAATACGGCCCTCCAGCTCCGCGACGATTTCCTTGGTGGTTTCCGCCGCCTTGGTGAACATGTTTTTGGCTTCCTGGTTCTGGGTGCTCAGGGCGAACTGCTCAAGGTCTGCCTGGGCGCTCTTGAGAGATGCCAGGCAGCTTTTGATCTGGGTGGCCACGGTCATCGCCATCACCTCCGTAAACCTGATACGGGGCATAATATGTCCGGCGGCCGGTCCGTTCATTCCCCGTGAATGACCGTTTGTCCGCCCGCACCGCCGTTTTCCGTCTTCCGTCTTTTTCTGTCCGCCCCGCCTTCAAACACCTTTTGCCGTACGGCCGATCGCGCCGCATAAAATACCGCTTCCCGGCACATAATGCAGTTGTCTTTCGTCGGAAAAACCGAAAACCGGTGGTGGGAAGCCCATGCCGCAATGGCTGGAAATCGTGCTGCGCACCCTGACGGCGGTGGCGACCCTGTTTTTCCTCACCCGACTGCTGGGCAAGCGACAGGTGACCGAACTTTCCGTGTTCGAGTACATCACCGGGATCACCATCGGCTCGCTGGCCGCCTTCGTATCCCTGGATCCCGCGGACAACTGGTATCTCGGCCTCGTCGCCATGGCGGTCTGGGTCGCGGTGTCCCTCGCCATCGAATTTCTCCAGCTGAAAAGCAAAAAATTTCGCGACTTCATGGACAGCAAGGGAAGAGTGCTCATCAAGGACGGCAAGATCCTGGAAGACAATCTGCGGAAGGAACGCCTGACCACCGACGAACTGCTCATGCAGCTGCGGGGCAAGAACGCCTTCAAGCTGTCGGATGTGGAGTTTGCCGTCATGGAGCCTTCGGGACAGATCAACGTCCTGCTCCGGAAGGAGCACCAGCCGCTGACGCCCGCGCATCTCGGCATGCATCCCGCGCCGGAACAGGAGCCGCAGACGGTGATCATGGACGGCCAGATCCAGGACGAGCCTCTGGCCACCCTGGGGCTGAACCGGGAATGGCTGCGCACGGAACTGGACAAGCTCGGGGTGACGCTGGAAAACGTGTTTCTGGGCCAGGTGGATTCCCGCGGCCAGCTGACGGTGGATTTGTACGACGACCAGATCAGGCTGCCCGAGCCTTCGGCGGATGCGATGCTGCTGGCGAAGTTGAAAAAGGTCCAGGCCGAGCTTTCATCCTTCGCCCTGAACACGCAACAGGCGGAAGCCAGGGAAATGTACCGCAGGAGCGCGGAGCGGCTTGACCGGATCCTGAAGGAGATCGAACCCTTTTTGAACAGCTGAAGCCACGGAAAGGAAAGGGATCGCGGATGGCGGATCTGAAAAAGAAGAAACAGACGCCCGTGCAGCAACAGTACCAGGAGCTGGCGAAAAAGCGGGAGCCGCGGCGCCCCGTGCTGAAAAACTGCGTGCGGGCGTTCGTGAGCGGGGGCACGATCTGTCTCCTCGGCCAGGCTATCCAACAGATGTTCATCCAGTGGGGCGGTTTTCCGAAGGAAAAGGCGAGCAATCCCACGGTGGCGGTGCTGATTCTGATTTCCGTGATTTTGACCAGCTTCGGGGTGTACGACAAATTCGCGCAGTGGGCGGGAGCCGGCTCCGCCGTTCCCGTGACGGGATTCGCCAACTCCATGGCTTCCGCGGCCATCGAGCACCGCAGCGAAGGCGTCGTGCTGGGCATCGGCGGCAAAATGTTCAAGCTGGCCGGTCCGGTCATCGTGTTCGGCACGGTGTCCGCCTTCATCGTTGGCATCTGCCACTGGCTGTTCGGCTGATTCCGGGAGGCGAGGAAAGCGTCATGCTGCAGGGACATCAAAGCTGGGTTTTTGAGCGAAAACCGGTGCTGCAGGGGACGGCGACGGTGGTGGGCCCGTTTGAGGGGCAGGGTCCCCTGGCCGACGATTTCGACATTATCCACGGGGATTTGTCCATCGGGCAGCAAAGCTGGGAAAAAGCCGAGCGAACCATCCTCGAGGAAGCGGTGAAACTGGCCATCGAAAACGCCGGACTGACGAAGGAACAGGTGCAATTTTACGTCGGCGGGGACCTGACCAACCAGATCATCAGCAACAGCTTCGCCGCGCGCAGCCTGTCGATCCCGTATCTCGGCGTGTTCGGCGCCTGCTCGACCTCGATGGAAAGCCTGGCCCTGGCCGCCCAGCTGGTCGATTCGGGCGCCGCCCGTTGCGTGGTGGCCGGCACGTGCAGCCACAACTCCACGGCGGAAAAGCAGTACCGCTATCCCACCGAATACGGCTCGCAGAAGCCTCCGACTGCCCAGTTCACGGTGACCGGCGCCGGGGCGGCCGTGGTGGCGGACAAGGGGGAGGGGCCCGTCGTCACCCGGGCCACCATCGGCCGGGTGGTGGACATGGGCATCAAGGACCCCTTCAATCTGGGGGCGGCCATGGCGCCGGCGGCGGTGGACACCATCGAGGCGCACCTGAGGGATTTCCGCATCGAACCCGGCTATTACGACGTGATTGCCACGGGGGATCTGTCCAGGGTCGGTCATCCCCTCGCCCGGGATCTGTTCCGCGAACACGGAATTCCGATCGAACAGACGAACTTTACGGACTGCGGGCTTCTGATCTACGATTTCGAAAAGCAGATGGTGCAGGCCGGCGCCAGCGGCTGCGGCTGTTCCGCCGTGGTGACTTACGGCCATTTGCTGAAGCGGATGCGCCGCGGGGAAATCCGCCGCATGCTCATCGTCGCCACGGGGGCTTTGTTGTCGCCGATTTCGTATCAGCAGGGCGAGAGCATCCCCTGCATCGCCCACGCCGTTGCCATCGAAGCGGAATGAGAAGGCGTCCGCGCACGCGGGCGCCTTTGGTGTTTTTACGCCTTCCCATCCGTGGTTTCCGTCCGTGTTGTCAAAATTTCCGGGCGGGCTTACAATCAATGCAGCGATGTTGTGACGCGGCGGAATTTCGACATGCCAGGCGCGGGAGGCGGAAACGGTGCACTTGCTGACGGCGGAGGAAATGAGGCGCATCGACCGGCACGCCATCGGCGAAATCGGCATTCCCTCGCTGGTGCTCATGGAAAACGCGGGACGAGGAGTGGCCGAAGAGGTGATGGCGCTGGCCCCGCAGATCGGGAAGCGCTGGCTGGTCATGGCCGGCAAGGGCAACAACGGCGCCGACGGCGTGGTGGCGGCCCGGCATCTGGCGAACGCCGGCTTTCAGGTCGCCGTGGTATATGCAGCGAATCCGGACACCCTCACGGGCGAGGCGGCCGTCCAGCGGGACATCGCCCGGAGGCTGGGCATCCCCCTGACGGCTTATTCGGAGGGATGCGTTGACTGGCGGGATTGGGACGGCGTCATCGACGCACTGCTCGGCACGGGCACCGGCGGTGCCCCCCGCGGGGTCCTGGCGGAGATGATCCGGGCGATCAACGAAAGCGGCAAGCCGGTGGTCGCCGTGGACATTCCCACCGGCCTCGACGCCGACACGGGCCAGGTACACGATCCCTGCGTGCGCGCGGTGAAAACGGTGACGTTCGCCTTCAAAAAGAGGGGATTGGCGCAGTACCCGGGGCTTTCTTATGCCGGGGAAGTGGCGGTGCGGGACATCGGCATTCCTTCGTCTTTGGCGGACCGGTTCGGCGTGTCCGTTTTTGAGCTGGGCGAGGACGTGTTCCTCGGACGGCTGGGCGTCGACCCGGCGATGGAACGCGACCCGGCGGCCCACAAGGGCAGCTGCGGGCACGCGCTGATCGCCGCCGGAAGCCGCGCCTACAGCGGAGCCGGCCTGCTTGCCGCTTCGGCGGCGCTCAGGGCCGGCAGCGGTCTGGTCACCTGGGCGGCGCCCGCAGACGTTCTGCCTCCGCTTCTGATGTCGCGGCCGGAACTCATCCTCGCCCGCCTGGCCGACGGGGGACGGGGAGACTGGAGCGGCGTCGATCCCGTGGAGTTGCTTGAGCTTGCCCGGGGGAAACAGGCCCTCGTCATCGGACCGGGATTAGGCCGGTGGGAAGGCGACTTCGCCTGGCTGCGGGAAGTGATGGAACGGGCGGAACTGCCGCTGGTGGCGGACGCGGACGCCCTCAACATCCTGGCGGAAGGGGCCGCCGGCCAATGGCCGAAGCGAAAGGCGCCGACGGTGATCACCCCGCATCCCGGCGAAATGGCCCGCCTGTGCGGCACAAGCACCGCCGAGGTGCAGCGGGACCGGATCGGCGTCGCCCGGCGTTTCGCCATGGAACGGGGCGTCGTCGTCGTGCTCAAGGGGGCCCGCACCGTGATCGCCCTTCCCGAAGGGAAGACGTATGTGAACCCCACGGGCAATCCTGCCATGGCCACGGCCGGGACGGGGGACGTGCTGGCCGGCGTCATCGGCGCCCTGTTGGCGCAAGGCCTCACGGCGGCGCAGGCCGCCGCGCTGGGCGTGTACCGCCACGGGGCGGCGGGCGACCGGGCCGCCGCGAAGCGGAACGCCCCGCGCCATCTCGCCGCCGGAGACCTGCTGGAGGAACTGTGAATCCTGTTCGCCGGCTCGATATGACGGACCGTCGATTGGCCCCATATCGTTCGTACATATTGCGCAGATCTGGACGCCTGCCGTTCCAATGGGTGCAAAAACTCGGGATTTACAAATGGATTTTTCTTATTTATAATAATTCCAAAAAAGAAAACGAATCTCGCGCAGACCGTTGAATCCATGCTGCATCCTCCCGTATCATGCTGCTTCCCGGACGGAAGCAGCATGAATCGTTTAGGGAGGATCAAGAATGGCTCTCATTCTCAGGTTTCCGGGAGGTTGCGGACCTGGCGCGGCGTGGCAAATAAAGAAAAATGACGAAAGATCAACGAAAGGTGGTCTCCGATGCCGATCATGTACGATACAACCGAAAGCGGAGAAACGCAGGTCAAAGTCCTGCAGCAGGAGCGGAAGCGGGAAATGCCCGCCTGGCTGGCGAGATACGGCGAAGCCCTGGCCGTGCTGGTCTGCGGCATTCTGACCGGAATCGCCTGGGGACTGGAGCAGGCCGGCTCCCCGTGGGCGGCGCTTGTTTACATCGCCGCATACGCCATCGGCGGATTCGCCAAGGCCAGGGAAGGGCTGGACACACTGATCCGCGAGCGCGACCTCGACGTCAACTTTCTCATGATCGTCGCCGCGATCGGCGCCGCCTGCATCGGCTATTGGATGGAGGGCGCGGTGCTCATCTTCATCTTCGCGCTCAGCGGGGCTTTGGAGACCTTCACGATGGACAAGAGCCGCCGCGAAATTTCCGCCCTGATGGAAATGAAGCCGGAGACCGCCGTACTGCTCAGGGACGGTGCGGAGGTGACCGTTCCCATCGAACGGCTGGTCCCGGGGGATATCGTCGTGGTCAAGCCCGGGGAACGCATTCCCGCCGACGGCGTGGTGCGCGAAGGCCACTCGTCCGTCAACCAGTCGACCATCACCGGGGAGTCGATCCCCGAAGACAAATCTCCCGGCGACGAAGTGTTCGCCGGCACGCTGAACGGGCAGGGAGCGCTGCTTGTCGAAGTGACAAAGCCCGCCGAGTCGACGCTGTTTGCCCGCATCATCCGCCTCGTGCAGGAAGCCGAATCGGAAAAGCCGGCCAGCCAGCAATTCATGGAGCGCTTCGAGAAAATTTACGCCCGCGTCGTGGTGTTGGCCACGCTGCTGCTCATCGCAGCGCCGCCGCTGATTTTTGACTGGACCTGGACCGAGGCGCTGTACAAGGCGATGGTGTTTCTCGTGGTGGCTTCGCCGTGTGCGCTGGTCGCCTCCATCATGCCCGCCGTGCTGTCGGCCATCTCCGTCAGCGCCAGAAGGGGCGTGTTGTTCAAAGGCGGCGTCCATCTTGAAAACCTGGCGCGCACGAAAGTGGTGGCTTTCGACAAGACAGGCACGCTCACAACGGGGCAACCTGAAGTGTCCGACGTCGTTCCCCTGCGGGGACTTGACGCAAGGGAAGTGTTGCGGGTGGCGGCGTCCGTAGAAAGCCTCTCGGAGCACCCGTTGGCCAAGGCGATCGTGCGGAAGGCGGCGGATGAAGGCATCGCCCTCACGCGCCCGTCTTCGTTCGAATCCCGCACGGGCTGGGGCGTGCAGGCGGAAGTGGACGGCAAGCTGTGGAGAATCGGCAAGCCGACGTATATGGATTCCGCGCATATGACAGAGGAGCTTAAGGAAATCATCGACCGGCTGCAGCAGGAAGGCAAGACGGTGACCGTCATCCATGACGGGGAGGGCGCGGCCGGCGTGATCGCGCTCCGGGACCGCATCCGTCCGGAGGCGGCCCAGGCGATCCGGCGCCTGAAGGAAGCCGGCGTGCGCACGGCAATGCTGACGGGGGACCAGGAGCGGACGGCGCAGGCCATCGCCCGGGAAGCGGGAATCGACATCGTCTATGCCGGCCTGCTGCCTCAGGAGAAAGTGGAAATCATCAAGAAGCTCAAGGAAATCTACGGTTCCGTCGCCATGGTGGGCGACGGCGTCAACGACGCGCCGGCCCTGGCCGCGGCTTCGGTAGGCATCGCCATGGGCGGCGCCGGCAGCGACGCGGCCCTCGAGACGGCGGACCTGGTGCTGATGCGGGACGACCTGCGCAAAATTCCCGGCGCCATCGCATTGGGCAAGCGGACGAGCCGCGTCATCACCCAAAATATCGTGTTCGCCCTTGCCGTCATCGTCATGCTCATTGCCGCCAACTTCGGCGTCGGCATCCCCTTGCCGGTCGGCGTGGTGGGGCACGAGGGAAGCACAATTCTGGTCATCCTGAACGGCCTCAGGCTGCTCCGGCAGCCGTCCTGATGTTACAGCGCAGGGACGACATGCGAGCAAAGGGGTCTTCATTGTACTTCGGGGAAGCGTGATCGATGGACGGTAGCGTGCAAAAAAAGGACTCCGCCATTCGCGGAGTCCTTGCATTACATTTATAACCGCATCAGTCGGCCCGGTTTCCGGAAAGCTCCAGTTCCGCCTTGCCGACGGCGAAGAAGCCGCCCGCGCGGACGGAAGACGCCCGTTTGCGCCCGCCGGCCAGATGGCGGCGGAACATGTCCAGATCGGCGGCCAGGAACAATACGGCGGCACCGAGCCCAATCAGGATCAGGGCAAGCAGGGGAATCAGCATTTCCGGAACGCTCATGGCGACCGTCTCCTTGTCAATGATAATCATTATCACCCGTCAGCCCCATTATAACGGTGATGCTGTCGCAATGCAAGGGAAAAATGTTTTCGGGGTTTCCGCGTGCCGCAATTCCGCTCCGGACGGCCCGTGCCTTCAGGCCTTCCGGCGTTTTTTTGTTGCACCGGATCGTTTTTTTTCCGCAACATTCGATTTTTCCGGACGTCTTATGTTTATGGTAGTTGGGAGATTTGTCGCTCCGCCGGATTCGCACGGCGGGCTGGGAAGGATGCGGGAACCATGATTGAAACTCAGGGCGAAATTCAGCACGAGATCGGCATTCTGACGGAACGCGACCGGCTCGTCCGCACGCGCGAAAAATCCAGGCGCCGCCGAGGGCTCAAATGGCAGGCCTGGACGGGAGCCGTCCTTGTCTGGGGTGCGCTCGTGTACGGCTGCTACGTGGCGGCCGATCATTACATCTCCGGCCTCCGGCAGGAATTGCAGGACATTCGGAAGACGAACGAAGCCCGCCTGGAAGAGCTGAAAAACGACATCAACGCCCTTCACGAACAGCTGCAGCATCAGCGGGAAAGCGCGGCCCAGCTTCTGGAACGCCTTGCCGCCGTGGAAGAAGGTCTGGCCGGGGTGCAGGAAGAGCTGTCCCTGGCGGGCAATGCGCTGGGTCGGACGGACGAGACGAGGCAGGCGCTCAGCAACCGCATCAACGACCTGAGCAAGCAGCTGCAGCAGCTCCAAAGCGCCATCAGGAAACTGGAGGAAGCCGCCCGTGTTTACTAGGTTTCAGCTGGGGATCGCCGGCATCCTGGCCGCAGTGCTGCTGGTGATGGGCGTCGTCCATGCGCGGACTCCCGCGCTGATCGGCGACGCGGAAGGGACGCAACTCGACACGGGCGAAGTCAGGCCCTCCGTCCTCGAGGCGGGCCGTCTGCTGGAGGAAACAGGCTTCGTTTACGAAGGAATGGCCGAATCCGCCATCGCCTCCGAAGCGCGGCTGGACGACATCCGGAGCAGCATCGCGGACCTGATCGCCCAGGCCGAGGCGGAGCAAAACCGCACCGCCGAACAGCAGGCCGCGTTGGAACAGATCATCAAGAAAAGCGAAGAACAGCGGCGAAAAACCGGTGACGTGCTGGACCAGGTGCTGTCCAACATCCTTGGCGAACCGATCGGTCAGACCTTCGGCAAACGGGCCACCATCAAAGTGTTCACGCTGAAGGAAGCCGGCTACCGGGGATACATGGCCAAGGTGAAGCTGCACGATCCGAGCGCCGTTCGCCTGGTGCTGGCCAATGACAAGGTCGGGAGCAAGGGCGAGACGACCAGCCAGGCGGCAAAGCGCACCGGCGCCAAGCTGGCCGTCAACGGCGGCGGCTTCGCCAGGGCGAACGGATTGATCTACCCGATGGGCATCACCGTCGTCGACGGGGAGATCAAGACCTTCGACATCCCCGGGGAAGACTGGAGCTTCATCGGGTTCGACGCCAAGGGCCGGCTCGTCGGCGGCAACATCAAGACGAAGGAAGAGCTGAAGAAGCTGGGCGTCCGTCACGGCGCCTCCTTCGTGCCGACCCTGCTCAAGGACGGCAAAAAGCAGAAGATTCCCGCCAAGTGGGCGAACCGCCGGGAACCGCGCACGATGATCGGGCATTTTTCCAACGGGGATCTGCTGTTCATCGTCATCGACGGACGGCAGAAGGACTACAGCCTCGGGGTCACGCTGGAGGAAGCGCAGGACAAACTGCTTGAGTTTAACGTCCGCGACGCATACAATCTGGACGGGGGGGGTTCGAGCACGTTCTATTACAACGGCAAGGTGCTCAACCGGCCTTCGGACGGCAGGGAACGGCTTTTGGCTTCCAACATCGTGGTGCTGCCGTGAAGAAAGGAGACATGCGCGTTGAAACTGCAAGGCAAAACGGCTGTGGTGACAGCGGCGAGCCGCGGGCTTGGCAAGGGCATCGCGCTGCGGTTCGCCCGGGAAGGCGCCCGGCTGTTCATCGCCAGCCGCTCGGAGGAAGCCATCCGCCGGGCGGCAGAGGACATTCGCGAACAAACCGGGGCGGAGGTGGCCTGTCTGGCCGCCGACATCTCCCGCAGGGAGGACGTGGACCGGCTGCTCGCCGCGATCCGGCAGAAATACGGCGCGGTGGACATCCTGGTGAACAACGCCGGAGGACCTCCCGCGGGATTGTTTTTCGATCTGGACGACGAGGCATGGCAGCAAGCGTTCGACCTGAACCTGATGAGCGTCGTGCGCATGACCCGCGGCATTATCCCGCTGATGAAGGAACGGGGAGGCGGGCGGATCATCAACATCATTTCGTACAGCATCAAGCAGCCGATCCCCGGCCTCGTCCTGTCCAACGCCATGCGCGCCGCCGTGGCGGGCCTGACGAAAACGCTGTCGATGGAACTGGCGCCCCACGGGATTCTCGTGAACGGCCTGGCGCCGGGACGCATCCTGACCGACCGCATCCGGGAACTGGACCGCGCAACGGCGGCAAGAAGGGGCATCACGCCGGAAGAAGTTGCGGCGGAAGCGGAATCCGGCATCCCCCTGGGCCGGTCGGGAACGGTGGAGGAATTTGCGGGAGCGGCGCTGTTTCTGGCTTCCGATGACGCGTCGTACGTGACCGGCCAAATGCTGATCGTGGACGGAGGCATGACAAAGTATTACTGACGTTCAAGCGCATACATAAAACCCCGGAAAACGCAAAAAGCCCGAAGGCTCCCAGGCATATTCATTACGGGAAGGAACGGGAGCAAAGGAAATGGAACGACATGGAACGACGCGCGGTTCCGGAAGGGATTGAACGGTACATATGGGGGGAAATCGCATGAAAACGAGGATCACCGAACTGCTGAACATACGTCTGCCGATCATCCAAGGCGGGCTGGCCTATCTCGCCTACGCGGAATTGGCCGCGGCCGTCTCCAACGCGGGCGGACTGGGCCAGATTTCGACGGCGTCGTTTCATGACAGGGAAGAGCTGCGGGAAGAGATCCGCAAGGCGAAAAGCCTGACATCCAGGCCCTTCGGGGTGAATTTCCCCATCGGCCATACGCCCAGGCCCATTGCGGAAATGCTGGAAACCGCCCTGGAGGAAGGGGTCAGGGTCTTCTCCTTCACGGGCGGCAATCCGGAACCGTACATGCGCATGCTGGACGGCACGGGCGCGGTGAAGCTCGTGCTGGTGGCCACCGTCAGACAGGCGCAAAAAGCGGAATCCCTCGGCGCGGATGCGGTCATGGCCGTGGGGCAGGAGGGCGGCGGACATATCGGAAGGGACGATACGGGCACGATGGTGCTCATCCCCCGCGTCGTCGAATCGGTGTCGATTCCGGTGGTCGCCGCGGGCGGCATAACCGACGGACGGGGCCTCATGGCCGCCCTGGCGCTGGGAGCGGAAGGCGTCGAGATGGGCACCCGCTTCATCGCCACGAAGGAATGCGTCCGGGCCCATCCGAAATACGTCGAAGCCATTTTGAAGGGAACCGAAACGGACACCGTGGTCGTCAAACGGTCGATCGGCATCCCCGCCCGGGCGGTGCGCACGCCCTTCGTGCAGCGCATCCTCGATGCCGAGGCGGCGGGAGGCGGCTATGAGGCCATCAAGGACCTGATTTCCGGCGAAAGGAACCGCAAATTCATCCACGAAGGCGACGAAACGGAAGGGTACGGCTGGGCCGGGCAGGGGATCGGGCTGATCCGCGAGCTGCTCACGGTGCAGGAACTGTTTGACCGCATGGAACGGGAAGCGGCGGAAATCGCCGCAAGATTGGCGCCTTGGGCGTCCCTCGGCCAGTCGGAGGACGGAGGGAAACCGTGACCTCCGGATCGGGAGAGCGCAACGCCTGGCTTGTGCTGATTTTCGTCATTTTGACCTGGGGAATCAACTGGCCGATCATGAAGTACGCCCTGCTGTTCGTCGGGCCGCTGACCTTTGCCTTGTGGCGGACCATCCTGGGCGTCATCACGCTGTTTGCCGTTGCGCTCATGGCAGGGCAGCTGAGATTTCCCGCCCGCCGGACATGGCCGTTCATCCTGACGGTGGGCGTGCTCCATTACGGGCTTCATTTTCTCTTTGTCAGCATCGGCCTGCATCACGTGGAAGCCGGCAGAACCGCCATCCTCGTCTACACGACGCCGCTTTGGGTCGTCCCGCTGGCGATGCTGTTTCTGGGTGAAAGGCTGCGGCGCCTGGAGCTGGCCGGCGTCATCACCGGATTTGCCGGAATTTTGCTGCTGTTCAATCCCCGGGCGCTGGACTGGAGCAGCCGGACGGCGGTGCTGGGCAACTTCTCGCTGCTTCTGGCCGCCATCTTCTGGGCGGTGTCGATCGTCATGGTCAAGAAAATGAAATGGGACGAAAATCCGATTCATACGGCTCCGTGGATGTGCCTGACCGCCCTGGCCATCATCGCGCCGACCGCCCTGATCCTGGATGAGGGCAGTCCGATTCCCCTGTCGGCCGATTTTGTTGCGGCGATGCTGTACAACGGAATCGTGGCCAATGCGCTGACCTTTGCCGCTTTTACCTACGTCAATCAAAAACTGTCCGCCATCCATGTCTCCGTCGGGTTGCTGGCCATTCCCGTCGTCGGCCTCGCGGCGTCCGCCGTCGCCATGCACGAGCCCGTCGGCATCATGAAGCTGATCTCCATGGTCCTGGTGGTTTCCGGCATTGCCCTGATGACCGTCGCCGGCCGCCAGGCGCATTCCGCGCGGGTCGCGCGGGACAGATCCGTCCCGAAATAGAAAGAAGGCTGTCATTCCTCGTAATCGCGGCCTCTGCGCTGTTGCTGTTCGGCGGCGTCGTCGTAAGGGTAGGTGACCACCGGCAGACGGCTTGCCCGGTCGAGGAGCTCCACAAGTTCCGGCGCCAACTTCCAGCCGATGGCGCCGAGATTGTCTTCCAGCTGCGCCACGTTGCGGGCTCCGATGATCGGCGCCGTGACACCGGGCCGGTGGAGCACCCAGTTGATGGCGGTCTGGGCCGGCGTCCTGCCGGCAGCCTGCGCCGCCTCGAACAGGGCGTCCAGCACGTTCCAGGTGAATTCGTTGTTGTAGCGCTCCCAGGTCTCGGACCATCCCTTTTCCGCCGCCAGCGCCACCCGCGTACCTTCCGGAGGCGCCGTCATGCCGCGGCGGAATTTGCCGCTCAGCCAGCCTCCCCGAAGCGGACTCCACGGGAGGACACCCAGGCCTTCGTTCAGGCAAACGGGGATGAGTTCATATTCGACGGCCCGGCTGAGCAGGTTGTATTGCGGCTGCAGGCTGACGAAGGCTTCCCATCCGTGCAGCCGGCTGAGGTCGAGCGCCTTCTGCAGCTGCCAGCCCCGGAAGTTGCTGGCGCCGATGTAGCGCACGTATCCGGCGCGCACCAGGTCGTTCAGGGTGGACAGCGTCTCTTCCAGCGGGGTTTTCGGGTCCCATGCGTGCACTTGGTAAAGATCAATGTAGTCAGTGCCAAGGCGCCGCAGGCTGGCCTTCACGCTGTCCAGGATGTGCTTGCGGCTGAGACCCACGTCGTTCGGACCCTGGCCCATGCTGAAGCGGACCTTCGTGGCGATGACAAACTGGGAGCGGTCGCGCCCTTTCAGCCATTTGCCGACGATTTCTTCAGAGACGCCCTGGGAGTAGACATTCGCCGTATCGATGAAATTGCCGCCCGCGTCCGCGAAGCGGTCCAGGATGCGGAAGCTTTCCCGTTCGTCCGCGAACATGCCGAAGGTCATGGCGCCCAGGCACAGCTCGCTGACGCGGAGTCCCGTTTTGCCAAGGTGGCGGTATCGCATCGCTCACACCTCCCCGTGCGGTCAGTTCAGGCAGGCCCGCAAAATGCGTTCCACGTCCTCTTTTTCCAGCTTCCGGATGCGGCCGATGGGACCGAAAAGCACCGCTTTCTCGGCCATGACCGAAATATTTTCGTCACCGATGCCGTAGTCAGCGAGCGACGCGGGCGCGCCGATGGACCGGAAGAATTCCCGGAGCCGCCGTACGCCTTCCAGGGCCGTTTCCCGCTTCGATTTGCCCGCCGGGTCCACACCGAACACGCGGACGGCCAGCTGCGCCAGTTTGTCCCCGGCATCGTCAACGACGTATTCCATCCAGCGGGGAAACACGATGGCCAGGCCTCCGCCGTGGGGGATGTCGTAGATCGCGCTGATGGCGTGCTCGATGGCGTGGGTCGCCCAGTCGCCGGCCGTGCCCATGCTGATCATGCCGTTCAGGGCCATCGTGCCGCAGTACATGATGGTTTCGCGGGCTTCGAGATCATTGAGGTTCTCGACGAGCCTGGGCGCTGTTTCGATGACCGTCTGCAGGAGTCCTTCCGCCATCCGTTCCTGATACGGCGTGTTGGGGGCGGTGGAGAAATAGTTTTCGAACACGTGGCTCATGATGTCCGCGATGCCGTAGACGGTCTGGTCCCGCGGCACGGTCAGCGTGTTGGCCGGATCGCAGAACGAAAAGCGCGGATACAGATAGGGAGAACCCATGCCCAGCTTGTCCTTCGTCTCCCAGTTCGTCACCACGGTGTTGCCGTTCATCTCCGAACCGGTGGCGGCCAGGGTCAGGATCGTGCCAAGGGGCAGGGCGTCCTTGACGCGGTCCTTGCGCATGTAGAAATTCCACACGTCTCCGTCATACTTGGCGCCGGCCGCTACAGCCTTGGCGGCGTCCAGCACGGAACCTCCGCCCACGGCCAGCACCAGCTCGATGCCTTCCTTTTTGCAGATGTCGACGCCCTTGTGGACGCTGGACAGGCGCGGATTGGGCTCGATGCCCGCAAGTTCGAACACCTGGCAGCCGGCATCGCGGAGAATGCCCATGACCTTGTCGTAGAGGCCGAAGCGCTTGATGCTTCCGCCGCCGTAGACAAGCAGGACCTTGCGGCCGTATTTTCTCACTTCGTCCGCAAGGTGGGCTTCAATCTGTCCTGCACCGTAATAGAGCACCGTCGGGTTGTGAAAGCGAAACGGATTCATGCGTCAGCCTCCCAGCCAATTTTTTGAAAAAAGCGCTGAGTCTATTGTAGTCCAAGGCAGGATGAAAGAAAAGCGGAAGACGGAATGGCTGCATGGTGCCGGGGGTACGGGCGTTCTTAAAAAAAATGAAGGCCAAACCCATGGGCGGACCTTAAGAAAGAAGAAAAGAAGAAGCAGGCTCCCGGGAAGGGATTCGGCCTGCTTCTTTTTTTGTCATCGGCTGAGAGGAAGTTTCCTGTGCTTTTTGTTTTTGGCCACACCGGCCGCGATGGCGAGGGCAAGTGCGGCCAGACACACGGCGGCAATAGCCGTAAGCCAGCCGAAGGCTTCCGGCACACGGAGCAGCTGCAGCCACAGGATCAGCCCCGCCAGGGTGGCAACCAATGTCGGGATGGTAAGGATCACGCCGACTTTGCAGTAATAGCCCCAGGAGATGCCGATGCCCCTCCGGGAAAGCATGTGCAGCCAGAGCAGGGTGGCCAGGGAACCGATGGGCGTCATCTTGGGACCCAGATTGGTGCCGATCACGTTGGCGTACACCAGCGCTTCCAGGATGGCGCCCTGCACGCCGGATTCCCTTATGGCAAGGGCGTCCGTCATCATGGCGGGCAGATTGTTCATGACCGCCGAGAGAAAAGCGGCGAGGAATCCCATTCCCGCAGCCGCGGCGGACAGGCCGTGGTCCGCAAGACTGCGGATCGCGCCGGTCAGGGTATCCGTAAGGCCCGCGTTGCGCAGACCGTATACCACCAGATACATTCCGAAGGAGAAGAAAAGGACGCCCCAGGGCGCGCTTCGGATCAGCCTGAGAGCGGAAATTTCCGGATGGCGGGAAACGGCCGTCAGCAGCACGCCGGCGGCAGCCATCGCCACGAGGGACACCGGCACGGCCAGCCATTCGCTGGCGAAGCATGCCGCCGCGAGAACGGCCAGAATCACCCAGGACAGGCGGAAAAGCCTTCTGTCGCGGATGGCCTCACCGGGCGTCCTCAGTTGCGAAAGGTCGAGGCGGCGGGGGATCCTTTTGCGGAACAAAAGATACAGCATCGCGACACTCGCCGCGATGGAGAACAGATTGGGCACCGCCATGCGGCTGGCGTACTCGGCGAATCCGATGCCGAACAGGTCCGCCGTCATGATGTTCGTCAGGTTGCTGATCGCGAGCGGCAGGGAAGCGGCGTCCGCAATGAACCCGCAGGCGATGACGAAGGGAATGGCCGCGGTTTTCGGCAGACGCAGGGCCGGCACCATCGCCAGCACGATGGGGGTGATGATCAGAATCGCCCCGTCGTTGTTGAAAAACGCGGAAATCGCCGCGCCCAGCAGAATCACGAATATAAACGTCAGCGTGCCGTTTCCGCGTGCCTTCCGGATCACGTGCAGCGAAGCCCAGTCGAAAAAGCCGATTTCCTCCAGCGCCAGGGAAACGAGCACCATGACGATGAACGCCAGGGTGGCGTTCCAGACGATCCCGGCCACTTCCGCGACATCCGAAAAGGTGACGACCCCCGCAAGAAGCGCAAGCAAGGCGCCCAGGGAAGCGGCCCAGCCGATGCCGAGTTTCCCCGGGCGCCAGATCACCAGAACAAGGGTGACCAAAAAGATCAGCGCCGCAATGACCGCCAAGCCAGAATGTCCTCCCGTGAAGCAAAAGCCGCATATCCGATATGCCCATTGCGGCTGGAATCACGAAATCCATTATAAGATTTCGGATTAATTTTACAAGCGGAAAATAAGTTTAAATAAAAATTATTATGTAAACATATCCCTTCGCAGTGACCCGCTTCTTGACCGGCGGCGATCCGGCGGAAGCGGATTTGCACGCCCTTCTTCCGCCCGTTTGGATGTTTAACCATTCGGGACACTCGCGCATATGATTGGATTGAACATCAACCTATGCCCAAGTCGGGAACAAAGGAGGCCGATCTTGTTGGAACGACAATTTTTGCCGGGGGGCGGCTACGGATACGGACCCTACCATCCTCCATTTCCGCCGCATTTTCCGCGGCGGCGGTTCATTCCGTTTTTCTTTCTCTTCCCGTTCTTTTTCCCGGGCTTCCCCTTCAGGGATGACGACGAGCGAAACGGTTCATACTTCATCCATCACCATGCCAGGGAAGGGGAGACGCTGGACCGCCTTGCGCAAACCTATAATTGTCCCAGGGCCATCCTCGAGGCCATGAATTCGCACATTCCGCATCCGTACGCGTTGTCGCCAGGCACGGTCGTATACGTTCCGCGGCTGGACAAAATGGTTTGTCACCGGATGTACATGGAACAGGAGGAACACGAGGGAGCCGCCATGCAGCCCGGATATGCCGCGCCCATGGCATGGCCGTTCGCCGGAGGAGCCACCGTGTATCCGGGACTTTGAGGCGATGGAATGGACCGCCCGCGCGGGCGGTGTTTTTTTTGCATGGCATTTCATATCATGATCCCGGCGTCCGCTGTCCGGATGGTCATCTGTCCAAATCCTGCCATAAAAAAGTTGGGCAATTTTTCTTGCGATATTCCACCATTTTCGGACGACCGGTCCAACGCGCTGCTTCTGCATGCCACCTATTTCAAGAAGCGCAATTGGGGAGTGGACGAAGGCTGCCTGTTCGGGGATTATTTTTACCTTGAAGCGTTGGTCCGGATGCTGCGTGACTGGAAATTGTATTGGTAAGCCGCCGTATGGGGGAGCGTTCATACGGCGGCCGGAGGACTTCAGATTTTGATCACTCCGTGGTCCAGCAGCCACTGGACCGATTCGCGCACGGCTTCCAGCGAACGGTAGCGGGGCCGGTAACCGAGCAGCCGTTCGGCTTTGGCAATGCTGCAGTTGGGACTGCGGGCGATGTGCTCCCACGTGGCTTCGGCGTCCCGGGGAGAAACGGCGGATTTGAACGTTTCCCAGGGAACGAATTCGAGGCGCGCTTCCCGGCCGAACCAGGCGGCCACCTGTTCCGCGTACCCGCGCAGGGTGACCGCCGCCGGCGATACGACGTGGAAGCTTTCGCCGACCGACGCGCTCCGGTTCGCCATGGCCTGGACGAACGCCTGGGCGACGTCGTCGGCGTGCACGTGATGCACCGTCTCCAAGCCGAAGTTCGGCAGAAGGACGACTTCTCCGCGGGCGAGACGGGCGAACACGTCCGGGTTAAAGTTTCCCTGGGGATTGAGCGGCACCCAGCCCGGCCCGACGATATGTCCCGGATGCAGGACGGTGGCCGGAAACCCGTGGCGACGGGCCATGTCCAGCAAATAGGCTTCAATGGCCGCTTTCTGGATGCCGTAGTCCCCGAAGGGCCTGCGGGGTTCCTCTTCGCTCGTCGGCACTTCGACGCCCGGGCCGTGCACCCAGATCGTTCCGCAAAACAGGTAATGCCGCACAGAGCCCCGCAACGCTTCAACCAGTTGCCTGGCGCTGTTTTCGGTGAAACAGATGAGGTCGATGACGATATCCGGCCCAAGTTCCCGGATCCACTCGCCAAAGCGGCCGGCCGCTTCTTCCTGTTCCCGGTCCAGGGCGACTTGTTGCACCTGGTTCCAGGCGGAATGCGGGTGATAGGGGGCGCGGTTCCCGCGGCTGACGTTTATGACGGTATGGCCCAACCGGACCAGGCGGGGAATGAGATGCGTTCCGATATGTCCCGTTCCGCCGATGACGACGACGCGCATGCCGATTTCATCCCAGACAGGCCCGCAGAATGTTTTCCACGTCTTCTTTCTCCAGACGTCTGAATTCCCCGATCGGCCCGAAACGAACCGCTTTTTCGGCCATCAGCGGAATGTGTTCATCGCCGATGTTGTAGTCGGCCAGCGACGCGGGGGCGCCGATCGACCGGAAGAATGCCTTGACCCGTTCGATGCCTTCCAGGGCGACTTCCCGCTGCGTCTTGCCGGAGGGGTCCACGTCGAACACGCGGACCGCCATCTGGGCGAACCGTTCGGGGCCTGCGTCGACGACGTATTCCATCCACCGCGGGAACACGATCGCCAGACCGCCGCCGTGCGGGATGTCGTAGATCGCGCTGATTTCGTGCTCGATGACGTGGGTCGCCCAGTCGCCGGGCATCCCCATGCTGATCATGTAGTTGAGCGCCATCGTCCCGCAGTACATGATGGTTTCCCGCGCTTCGTAGTTTTCCGGCTGTTCGAGCACCCGCGGCGCAGTTTCGATAATGGTCCGCATCACCGCCTCGCAGAGACGTTCCTGCAACGGCGTGTTGGACGCAGGGGAGAAGTACTGCTCGAAGACATGGCTGATCATGTCGACGATCCCGTAAACCGTCTGATCGCGGGGGACGGTGAACGTATTCGCGGGATCGCAGAACGAAAACCGCGGGTAACAATGGATGGAACCCATGGAAAGTTTGTCTTTGGTCTCCCAGTTGGTGATGACGCTGTTGCCGTTCATTTCCGATCCGGTTGCGGCCAGCGTCAGGATGGTGCCCAGCGGCAGCGCGTCTCGGGGCTCGTCTTTTTGGGTGTAGAAGTTCCAGACATCTCCGTCGTATTTCGCACCGGCCGCGATCGCCTTGGCGGCGTCCAGCACGGAGCCGCCGCCGACGGCCAGCACAAGATCGATGCCTTGCGTTTTGCAGATTTCGATTCCTTTGTAAACGGAGGACAAACGCGGGTTGGGTTCAATCCCGGACAGCTCGAAAACGTTGCATCCGGCGCCGCGGAGAATGCCGATTACCTTGTCGTACAGACCGAACCGCTTGATGCTGCCCCCGCCGTAAACGAGCAGGACGTTTCTGCCGTATTTTTTCACTTCGCTCGCCAGGTGGGCTTCAATCTGACCGGAACCGTAATAGAGCACCGTGGGATTCTCAAAGCGGAACGGATTCATATGCCGCACTCCTTTGCCTTAAGTTGGATGGAATAACGCCTATTCCATTGTATTCCATCGGGAATGGATCGAAAAGATGCACGTACATTCGGGAAATCAAACGGGAGGAAGGAGAAACAACTCGTCCGAAATCATGACGTTCACGATTTGATCCATAAGACCGGGGTCGGATATCTTCCGAAGCCGCCACAGACATATGTACAAAATACGGATTTTGTGAAAAAGATATAGGGTGAACAACGGCATCAAAAAAAATCTACGGCACCCATAAAATCACGTATTCTTTGGAATTGAACCGTGCGTTAAAATAAAAGGAACATTCTTTCTTTATACCGTGATGATACCGCGGAGGCGCAACGGATTTGGAAACTGCGCAAACCATCCGAAAAAATACATTTGTTTATTTGCTGCTTGTCGTGTTCGGCGGGTTTTTCGTCTTCGGGCTGTCCGAGAACATAAGAGGCCCCGCCGTCCTCCCCATCCGGACGGAGTTCGGCCTGGGCGAAGCGCAGATCGGGCTCCTGCTGGCCGTCAATTCCCTGGGATATCTGCTGGCCTGTTCGTTTACGGCCGTACTGGCCCGACGCATCGGCATCCGGCCTGCGGTCGTCGCGGCGTTTGTGGCGATGGCCCTGTCCGGATGGCTGATCGGCCTTTCCGCAAGCTTCGCCTTTTTGGCCGCTTCGTTTTTTCTCCTTTACATAGGAAACGGCATGCTGGAGATCGGCCTGGGGATCATCGCGGCGCGAATTTTCACGAAACATACCGGCGCCATGATGAATTTGTCGCATTTTTTCTACGGACTCGGCTCCACGGTTGCGCCGGTGGCCGCCGCCGGCGCGATGGCCTGGGACATCGGGGACGCCGGCGAACTCGGCTGGCGCGGCATGTTTCCGCTTTTGCTTTCGCTGTCTTTGCTGCCGATCGTGCCCGCGCTGCTGGGCAGATCTCCCGACGACGGGGCCGACGCGGGCAACCGCATTTCGCTCAAGGCGATCGCCGCCGATCCGGCCGCCTGGCTGATCGTGGCCATGCTGACCTTCGGCGTCGTTTCGGAGCTGTCCGTGGGCAGCTGGCTGGTGTACTATCTGGAGAACGTGTACCGGTGGGACACGGAACAGGCTTCGGGCATGCTTTCGCTGTTTTTCCTGTTCTTCATGCTGGCGCGCCTCCTGCTCGGACCCGTCACCGACCGCGTCGGATACATCCGGTCCGTCATGCTGCTGTCCGCTTTTGCGGGAGCGTGCGGCCTGGCGGCGGTCTTCCTCGGGGAGCCGGCGGCAATCCTGTTCGCCCTGGCCGGCCTGGGGATCGCGCCGATCTATCCGACGGTGATGGCCATCCTGGCCAAGCGGTACGTGCGGGGGCTGGACACCGCCCTGACCTTTGCCGTGACGCTGCTGGGAATCGGGAGCGTGGCCGGCAACGTGCTCATCGGCTCCGTCATGGAAAGGTTCGGCCTGCGGACGGGATACGCGGTCATCGCGCTGCTGGCCGTCGTCTGCTCTTTCTTTTCCCTGCTCCTTCTTGTGCGGCTGAGAAAGCGGAATGAAGCGGTTTGAAGAAAAAAACGGGCGCGGTTCTCCGGAGCGGCGGCAGCCGGAGTCTCCGGAGGATGTTCCGCGCCCTGGTTGCAAGAAGCTCAGGGCTTGTACAGGATGGAATTGATGTCGAAGTCCGCGCCCAGGGCTCCCGTGTTGCGCATCGCCTCGGCCACGCGCTCGATCTGCGACACGTCCACCTCCGTCGGATAGACCTGCAGCGAGATTTCGTTGATCAACTCCTTGGACAGCGACGTGTAGGTCGGCAGCACTTCCCGGATGAGGTTCGGGTTTTCCTTGGCCAGCTGACCCGCCTCCTGCACGCCCTTCAGGAAGGCCTCGATGACGTCCGGATTTTCCTTGACGAATTGTTCGGATGACACGTAGCCGGCAATCGGCATCCCCGCGTTCGGGCCGGTGAAGGGGTCGAAGATGACCCGGTGTCCGCCCTGCTTGGTGTAGATGGTCACGAAGGGCTCGACCACCCACGCGGCGTCGATCTGGTTCCGTTCGAGGGCGGCGCCCATGTCCTGGAACGGCATTTGCACCCATTGGATGCTTTCATAGTTGATGCCTTTGTCCTTCAGCCAGTTGTTGATGGACACGGGCCCGATGGAG
>DATCLN010000147.1:0-12842 GCA_036563895.1 Paenibacillaceae bacterium | reverse complement strand
CGGAAGGTGGCCGCCGGCGTCATCGTCGTGCTGCTTGTGCTCATCGGATCGTCCTGTTTTTACACCGTGCAGGAACATGAGCAGGCGGCGATTCTCACCTTCGGCAAATACACGGCGACGCAGGAGGAGTCCGGGCTGCATTTCAAATTGCCCTGGCCGATCCAGAGCGTCGTCAAGGTGCCGGCCAACCTGACGCAGAAAATCCAGATCGGCTACCGCGAAGACGACAAGGGCAATGTCATTCCGGTGGAAGAAGAAGCGCTCATGATCACCGGCGACGAAAACATCGTGTGGGCCGACGCGGTGGTGGAATGGAAAATCGCGGACGTGCGCGACTACCTGTACAACATCTCGGATCCGGAACAGTTCCTGCGCAACGCGGCCAGCGCCGCCATCCGTTCCGTGATCGGCTCCACCAAGCTGGACTACGCGATCACGGAAGGGAAGACGGTCATCCAGACGGAAGTGAAGGCGAAGCTGGAGGAAATCCTGCAGATGTACCAGACCGGCATCCAGGTCCTCGACCTGAAATTCCAGGACATCGAACCGCCGGAAGGGGAAGTCCAGCAGGCCTTCAAGGAAGTCACCAATGCGCGGGAAGAAAAGAACAC
Organism: Paenibacillaceae bacterium; assembly: GCA_036563895.1. GTDB lineage: Bacteria > Bacillota > Bacilli > Paenibacillales > Paenibacillaceae > ZCTH02-B3. The sequence continues at coordinate 12,231 of DATCLN010000147.1, read as the reverse complement.
GAAGATCAACCAGGCGATGCGGTACCTGAACGACCGGCTGCCGAAGGCGCGGGGCGAAGCGCAGGCGCTGATCGAGAAAGCCGAGGCGGAGAAAAAGGCCCGCATTCTCAACGCCCAGGGAGACGTGGCCAAGTTCAACGCCATTTACGAAGCGTACCGCGCCAACCCGGACGTGACGGCGGAACGGCTGCTCCTGGAGGCGCTGGAAAAGGTGCTGCCGAACGCGAAGGTGATCATCACCGACGGGGACGGCAATACGCTCCAGCTGCTCAGCCTTGATGAACTCCTGAAAAAGAGCGGAGGGGACTCGCAATGACCGCAAGGGGAATCCGCAACATCGGCATCGCGGCCGTCCTCGTCCTGATCGTGGCGCTGAGTTCCATCTTCATCGTCCGGGAAGGCGAATACAAGGTGGTGCTGCGTTTCGGCGAGGCGGTGCGCATCTATGAGGAACCCGGCATCAAATTCAAGATCCCCTTCATCGAAAACACGATGACGCTGCCGAAATACCAGCTCATTTACAACAGCAACCCGACGCTGATCCTGACCAAGGACAAAAAACCGATCAACGTGGACCACTACGCGGTCTGGCGCATCAGCGACCCGCAGGCGTTCATCCGTTCGCTCAAGACGGTGACCAACGCGGAAAGCCGGATCGGTGACGCGGTATACAACGCCGTGCGGCGCAAGCTCTCCGAGATCGAATACGGCGAGATCATCAGCGAAAACACCGCCCGGGGCGACCTCAACGCGGAAGTGACGAAGATCGTTGCCGACGTGGCGGTGAACCAGAACTACGGCATCGAGATCGTGGACGTGCGCATCAGGCGGACCGACCTGCCGGAGGAAAACAAGCAGAGCGTGTTCAACCGCATGATTTCCGACCGGCAGTCCATCGCGGCGGGGTATCTTTCCGAAGGGGACGAGGAATCGAGGAAAATCATGGCGAGCGCCGACCGGCAGGCCACGGAACTCATCGCCCAGGCCGAGGCGGAAGCCAAGAAGATCATCGCCGAAGGGGAAGCGGAAGCGGCGCGGATCTACAACGAGGCGTACGGCAAGGACCCCGAGTTCTACAAGCTGTACCGGACGCTGGAAAGCTATGTAACCACGCTGCAGGGCGAACCGGTGCTCATCATTCCCGTGGATTCGCCGTATCTGAAGTACCTGATCGGGGAAAAATAAGTTCACGGCATTGTCACATCCGCGACTTAAACTTGTAACATCCATGACCCGAACGGGTCATTTTTTTTGTCCGCCGGGGGGATACCATGAAAACAAACCGTGAAAAGGGGGCGAATGCCGTTGGACAACAGGATGAGCCCCGCAGTTTCCCGCATGCACAGAAAGAAAAAGGTGCCGCCGGCCGTGCTGGCCCTGGCCGCCCTGGTGGTCCTTGCGGCCTGCGCGGGGGCCAAAGGGTCGCAACCCGGCACCGCGAACATCGATCCCGCCTCGGTGAGCACGACGGTGACCACGCAACCCGAGCCCGCCCGGGCGGGGGCGCCGGTTGAGCTGATCGCGGAGATCGCGGGCGTGCCCGCCGGCGACGATACGGTGGTGCAGTTCGAGATCCGCACGGAAGGCAAGGCCAACCTGATCGACGCGGAAGCCGATTCCGACGGAAGGTATCGAGCGGAATACACGTTCCCGCAGGCGGGAACGTTCCACGTCTACCTTCACGTGTACTATCTCGACCTGCACATCACCAAACTGGCCAAGATTGAAGTGACCTGAGCCATGGCGGCGCGGAACAGGGTTCTGCGGTGCGCCGCGGCGCTCCTGGTGCTTTGGTCCGCCGGGTGGCCCGTCCTGCCCGCGGAGGCGCAGGAAACACGGGTGTCCGCCTCCCTGCAGGAACTTGTCGACCGGGCCGAAGCCGGCCAGACGGTGCGGATTCCGGCGGGGGAGTACGAGGGGCCCGTGGTGGTGGACAAACCGCTGAGGCTCCTGGCGGAAGGCGATGTCCGGCTTGTTCACCGCGGTCCGGAGCCGGCCTTGCGCATCACGGCGGACGGGGTGGAGGTTCGCGGGCTGGCCGTGGACGACCTGGAGCGGCGGGATGCCGGCACCATCCTCGTCGAAGCGGACAACGTCCGCCTGGCGGAACTCAGGATCCGCACCGCTTCCCGAGCGGTGCGGCTGGTCGGCGCCGACGGCGGCGAAATTCTGGACAACGCCGTCGAATGGGCGGGCGGGAACGTCCCCGTGTCGCGGCGGGGCAACGGCATCGACCTGTACGAGTCGCACCGCAACCGGATCGCCGGCAACACCGTCGCCGACATGCACGACGGCATCTACCTGGAAAGCGGCGACGGCAACGTGGTGGAGAACAACCGGGTCGACCGCTCGCGGTACGGCATCCATCTGATGTACACCGGCTCCACCGTCGTCCGCGGCAACACCGGCGCCCAGAACATCACCGGCATCATGGCGATGACGTCGCACGGCGCGGAAGTGACGGGCAACGCGTTCTTCAAGCAGCATGAAAACGTGCATTCGCAGGGCATCCTGCTGTTTGACGTGCGCGACTCGCTTTTTGCGGAAAACACCGTGGAGGGCAACCGGGTCGGCTTCTACGTGGAGGAGTCGCACGGCAACCGGATCGCCGGCAACGAAATCCGGCAAAACTTTATTGGCGTCCAGATGATCTCTTCCACCGGCAACGTCCTCGAGGGCAACGTTTTTGTCGGCAACGTGGCGGACGCGGAAGCCGTGGAAAGCGCCGGCAACGAAGTCCGGGAAAACTACTGGGACGCCTTTGCCGGGCTGGACGCGGACGGCGACGGCAGGAGCGACCTGCCGAATCCGGTCAATCCGTTCTTCCTGAAGCTGACCGGAGCGGTTCCGGCGTTCCAGCTGTTTTTCCGGTCGCCCGGGATGGCGTTTCTGGAAGGGCTGTACGCCTCCGGCCGGGAGGCCTGGCTGGAAGACGCGGCACCGCTCATGGAACCGCCGGAGACGGCCGGCGACGGCCCGGATGGACGGCGGCCTTCGGATGCGGCGGCGGGGGCGTTGGGGCTGGCGCTGCTCGCCGCGGCGATCCTGAACATCTGGTATTGGGGGTTGAGACGATCATGAAAAAGGCACGGGTTGCACTGGTACTGGCCGCAGCGATGCTGCTGGTTTCCGCCTGCGGGGGCGGCGGCGATCCCCGGCCGGCGGCGATCAACGAGGCCACCGACAAATGCGACGCCTGCAACATGCAGGTCAAGGACGACGGATTTGCCACGCAGCTGATCACGAAGGACAAACGGGTGTACAAGTTTGACGACATCGGCTGCATGAACAAGTGGAAAACGGAAAATCCCGGGGCGGAGATCGCCATCGAGTTCGTGAGGGACCACGAGACGCTGGAGTGGGTCAAGGCGGAAAACGCGTTCTACGCCTACGATCCGTCGTTCCAGACGCCCATGGCCTACGGCATCGTTTCGTTCCGGGACAAGGCCTCGGCGGAAAAGTTCGTGGCCGATCACGGCACGGGCGTGGTCATGGACTGGGCGCAATTGCAAAACCACACCTGGGAACGCCATAAAGACAACGCGCACGGCGGGATGCACGGTGACGGCGAGGGGCACGGCGACGGCGCGATGAACGGCAACGGGGATGCCGGACACGGGGAGGAGCCTGACGCCGGCCAGACCGAAGAGGCGCACATGGAGGGACAAATGTGAGATCGGCCGCACACGTGGCGGCGCGGGAGCTGCGCCTCGGTTTCCGAAATCCTTGGGCCTATTCCTTCATGGCCCTATTTTGTCTCTTCAGCCTGTCCCTGCTGCTGCTTCCGGCGGACCGGCTGGAGGAGGGCTATTCGGCCGCGGCGGGGTCGCTGCTCAACCTCATGCTGTACTTGCTGCCGCTGATGACGCTGCTCATCGGCTCGTTTTCCCTGGCGTCCGAGAAGGAAGACGGAAGCTGGGACCTGCTCGCGACCTATCCGCTCGGCACCTTCGCCTTCCTGGCCGGCAAAATGGCGGGACTGGCGGCAGTGCTGCTCACCGTCGTCGCCTTCGGCTTCGGCCTGACGGGCGTGCTCGGCGCGCTGGCCGGAAAGGCGCCGGACGCCGGAGTGCTCGGGATGTTCTTCGTCTTTGCCGCCGGACTCATCCTTCTGTTCCTCGCGGCGGCGGCGGTGATCGGCACGGCGGCGCAAAGCCGCTGGCAGGCGCTCACGGTCTCGGTGGCGGTCTGGTTTTTCTTCGTCATCGCGTGGCCGACGCTGCTCATCGCCGGGCTTGGGCTTTTGCCCCATCCGTGGATCAAGCCGGCCCTTGCCGCGCTTACGGCCCTCAACCCCGCCGAGCTGGTCCGGCTGTTCGTGGTGGTGAAGCTGGGCGGCGGATCGGTGTTCGGACCGGAATATTACGCGTGGATGAACTGGATCCGCGGCTCCGGCGGGACGGCCGGCTTTCTGGCGATTTGCCTCGTCTGGATCGCCGCCGCGCTGGCGTTTTCGCATTTCGTCTGGGAAAGGAGACGGACGCATGGCTGAGCCGATTCTGACGGTCGATCGCGTCACGAAAATCGTCGGCGGGCGGACCCTTGTCCGCGAGGCGTCGTTTGCCGCGCGGCCCGGGGAAGTGGTGGCCCTGGTCGGCCCGAACGGGGCGGGCAAAAGCACCCTGATCCGCATGATCGTCGGCGCCATGCCGCCGACCCGGGGGACGGTCACCGTGGACGGGTACGAGTGGAGGAAGCACCGGAAGGAATTCGCCCGGCGGGTCGGCTACATGCCCGACGACTACCGTTTCGGCGGACGCCTGTCCGCCCGGGAGACCCTTGCGTTCTGGGCGAATCTGCGCGGCGTGCCGCGGGTGCGCGTGGACGAAGCGCTGGCGGAAGTGGGCCTTGCGGATGCCAGCCGCAAGCCGGCCGCGGCCTTTTCCAAGGGCATGCGCCAGCGCCTCCTGTTCGCCCAGGCGATGCTCGCCCGCCCGCCGCTGCTCGTGCTGGACGAGCCCACCAGCGGGCTCGATCCGCTGTGGCAGGCGGAATTCGTCCGGCTGGTCCGCGGCCTGACCAGGGACGGGCATACGGTCGTGTTCTCCACCCACCAGCCGGAGGTGGCGGAGGCCCTCGCCGACCGCGTCGTGCTCGTCAACCGGGGCGAGGTGCGGGAAGAAGCGTCCGCCGCCGAAGCCCTCCGCGCGTTTTTCCGCCCCCTTGCGGAAGGCTTGAAGGCCATGCCCTGAAGCCTTCCGTCTTTTTGGCCGAATCGCCGCATCTCCCGATCCGTTCCGTCCTTTCCGCATCCGGTTCTTTTTTCCCCGTGGCAGAAGTGCCAAACGGGCTTGGGTCCGGATTTGCTCAACGGGGTTCTCACTTGCTTTCCGCCGACCGCGGAACCGGCTTCTCGACGAGGAAGAAGATCAGCGTCTGCGTCAGCGCAGCCGCGAACAGGACGACGGGCAGCATCGCGGATTCGAGATCGTCCGCGAACGCGAGCAGCGCCGCGATGGACAGGACGCGGCCGGCGTTCAGGAACACTTCCCGTATGACGATGGCTTCGTTCCGCAGCTGGCCCCTGAGCGGCAACAGCGCGATCCGGCGATAATAGGAATGGGACAGGGTATTGTTCATGAGCGGATTGCCGAGCGAGAACAGGATCATGAAGACGGCGACGGTCCAGAACGTGACGTCGATAAACAGAAAAGCGGCGCCGATCACGACGCCGGCCGACGACAGCAGGACGTACAGCCTTCCGAGATGTTCCCGGCCGAAGCGCGAGACGAGGAAGCTGGACAGAATGACGAGGCCTGAGAAGAAAATGTTGAGATAGCCGACCCAATCCTCTCGCCCGACCGTCCGGTACAGCAGGATGTTGGGCAGGAAGAGCGTGATGCCCTGGAACAGACCCCACAGGAAGAAGGCGAAGAGCGCCTTGAGCCAGGCGGGCTGCCGGCGCATCACGAGCGGCACGAGGTTGATGTAGAACGTCTTGTGGCGGAAGCCGGACGGCCGGATGCGCAGGCTGAGCACGGCTGAGGCGACGAACAGGGCGAGGGACAGCGAGAAGGTGGCCACGTAGCCCGTCAGCCCTTCCATCACGCCGATGATCGTGCCGGCGACCGCCGGTCCGGCCAGCCCGGCCAGGTTGAAGAACGTCGTGTTGAGCCCGAGGAACCGGATCCGGTTCGCGGGGGTGGACACGTCGTACATCATGACGAGATAGGCCGTCCAGTACATGCCGGAAGCGATGCCGCTGAACAGTCCGAACCAGACGTAGTGTCGGACCACGGCCGTGCCGGCGAGGATGACCAGCAGGTAGAACAGCGCCGTCAGCACGATGCCGATCCGGTACGTGAGGAGCCGGTCGGTCCGCTTCGCGAGCCAGGCGCCGGCCAGAAAGCCGACGGGGGTCAGCAGGAACACGATGATGTTGTAGATGCCGTTCACGGCGAGATCCTCGGTCAGGCGCCAGAGGTACAGGTTCAGGAACAGGCCCGCCATCGATGCGCCGAACTGGAACAGGCTGTGGATACCGATCGTCAGGACCGCTTCGCCCGACAAACGCCGGCTCGGATCGACGGCGCCTCCCGCACCCGCAAACGCCTTCAACCGGAACCATAAACCCATGCCGCTTTCCCCTTCCGGTGAAAACCGGTGTTGCCGCTTGCCCCCTATTGTAGCCCCCGCCGCCGTGAAAGCAAACGGAACGGGGCCGGCTCAGGCTCGTTCTCACGCCGTGCCGGCCCGTTAAGCCGCGTTATCCGCCGCTTTTCAGCCAATTGGGCATGTCATTCAGCGTCGCCATGGGCACGATGTTGAGGTCCGTGTGCATTTTTCGGAACTTCCACTGCTCCAGCTCTTTCCACGCGGGAATGCCTGCGATCCTTGTCCGGGAAGCAGGCTGATTGCTGAATGCCCGCGGCCAAAATAGAATGAATACAAGAATGAAAATTATGGAGTGAAAAGCTGTGAAGCTATGGTACAAGAAACCGGCTTCCAGCTGGTCGGAAGCGCTCCCGATCGGCAACGGCCGCATGGGCGCGATGGTCTTCGGCCATCCGGCGGACGAACGGCTGCAGCTCAACGAAGACTCGCTCTGGCACGGCGGCCCGCGGGACCGGAACAACCCGGACGCGGCGAAGGTGCTGCCGGAGATCCGGCGGTTGATTTTCGAGGGGAAACCGCGGGAGGCCGAGCGTTTGGCGGTGACGGGCCTGTCGGGCCTTCCCGAGACACAGCGGCATTACGAGCCGCTCGGGAACCTGCTGCTGGACTTTGAGGGGATCGATCCGGACGCGGTGGAGCGGTACGAGCGGACGCTGGATCTGGAGCGGGCCGTTGTCACGGTGGAATTTGAACACCGGGGTGTGCGGCATAGGCGGGAATATTTTGCAAGCTATCCGGATCAGGCCGTCGTGATTCGCGTCACCGCCGACCGTCCGGGGCAGGTCTCGCTGACGGCGCGGCTGGAGCGGGCGATGTGGCGGTACGTGGACAGGACGGGGAGAAGCGGGACGGACGCGATTTTCATGGCGGGCGAGAGCGGCGGCGAGGGAGGCGTGCCGTTCGCGGCGGCGGTGGCGGCGAAGGCCGAGGGCGGCAGGCTGGACGCGATCGGCGAGCACCTGATCGTGGAACAGGCGGACGGCGTCATGCTGGTTATTGCGGCCGCGACCGGCTTCCGCGTGAAGAAGCCGATCGCGCACAGTCTGGCGCATGCCCGATCCATATGTGCGAGGCCGGTTGACGAGCTGCTTAAGCGGCATGTGCGGGACTATCGGGAGCTGTTCGGGCGCGTGACGCTTACCCTGGCCGGGGATGAAGGAAAAAATGAACTGCCGATTCCGGAACGGCTCGAGCGGCTGCGGCACGGAGAGGACGACCCGGGGCTGACGGCGCTCTATTTCCAATACGGCCGGTATCTGCTCATCGCCTCCAGCCGTCCGGGGTCGCTGCCCGCGAATCTGCAGGGCGTCTGGAACGACCAATTCCTGCCACCTTGGGACAGCAAGTATACGATCAACATCAACACGCAGATGAACTACTGGCCGGCGGAGAGCTGCGCCCTGCCGGAGTGTTGCGAGCCGTTGTTCGACCTGATCGAGCGGATGCGCGAGCCGGGCCGCAGGACAGCGCGGGTCATGTACGGCTGCCGGGGGTTCGCCGCGCACCACAACACCGACATCTGGGCGGACACGGCGCCGCAGGACAGCTACATCCCGGCGTCGTACTGGCCGCTCGGCGCCGCCTGGCTCTGCCTGCATCTGTGGGAGCATTTTCGGTTCACGCAGGACCTCGCGTTCCTCGGGCGGGCGCTGGAGACGATGAAGGAAGCGGCCCGGTTTGTGATGGATTACCTGGTGGAGGGACCGGGCGGCGAGCTCGTCACCTGTCCGTCGGTGTCGCCGGAGAACCGTTACATATTGCCGAATGGGGAGACGGGCGTGCTGTGCGCCGGTCCGGCGATGGACACGCAGATCATCCGCGCGCTGCTGGGCGCTTGCCTGGAGGCGGAGCGGGTGCTGACGGAGCGGGTCGGCAAGGCGGCCGACGAACCGTTCATCCGTGAAGCGGAGCAAGTGCTCAAGCGCCTTCCGAAGGACAAAATCGGCAGGCTCGGCACGCTCCAGGAATGGTACGAGGATTACGAGGAAGCGGAGCCGGGGCACCGGCACATCTCGCACCTGTTCGCCCTGCATCCGGGCGAGCAGATCACGCCGCGGCGGACGCCGGAGCTGGCGCGGGCGGCGCGCCGCACGCTGGAGCGCCGGTTGGCGCACGGCGGCGGACACACCGGCTGGAGCCGGGCGTGGATCGTCAACTTCTGGGCGCGGCTGGAGGACGGCGAGCAGGCGCACGCCAATCTCATCGCCCTGCTTGGCAAGTCGACGCTGCCGAATCTGCTGAATGACCATCCGCCGTTCCAGATCGACGGCAATTTCGGCGGCACGGCGGGCATCGCCGAGATGCTGCTGCAGAGCCACGACAGCGCCATCCATTTGCTGCCGGCGCTGCCGAAGGCGTGGCCCGCGGGGGAAGTGAAGGGGCTTCGGGCGCGCGGGGGATACACGGTCGACATCCGGTGGGAGGACGGCCTGCTGACGGAAGCACGGATTGCGGCCGGCTGCGACGGCATCTGCACGGTCCGGGTTTCCCGGGACGTGGAGGTGCGGCTGGGCGATCGCCCGATCGAGGTCAGACGGGACGACCGGTACGGTGATGTCCTGTCGTTCGAAGCGCGGGCGGGCCGATGTTATGAACTGCGCGCCAAATCGTGAATGGAGGGGTTATGCGGTGAAGAAGCAAGCGTTCAATCCTTACCTGCCGTCCTGGGAGTACATTCCCGACGGCGAACCGTATGTGTTCGGCGACCGCGTGTACGTCTACGGATCGCACGACCGGTTCAACGGCCACGCGTTCTGCCTGAACGATTACGTGTGCTGGTCGGCTCCCGTGGACAATCTCGGGGACTGGCGCTGCGAAGGCGTCATTTACCGGAAGACCGACGATCCGCTCAACCCGGACGGCAGCATGTGCCTGTACGCGCCGGACGTGACGGTCGGGCCGGACGGGAGGTACTATCTGTACTACGTGCTGGACAAGGTGTCCGTCGTCTCGGTCGCGGTGAGCGACACGCCGGCCGGCAAGTTCGAGTTCTACGGCTATGTCCGGTACCCGGACGGCACGCGGCTCGGGGAACGGGAAGGGGACCAGCACCAGTTTGACCCCGGCGTCCTGACGGAAGGGGACAGGACCTATCTGTACACGGGCTTTTGCCCCAGGGGCGACAGGTCGCGGAAAGGCTGCATGGCCACCGTGCTCGGGCCGGACATGCTGACGATCGTCGAGGAGCCGGTCTTCGTCCTGCCGAGCGAGCCGTACAGCGCGGGCACCGGGTTCGAGGGGCACGAGTTTTTCGAGGCGCCGTCGATCCGCAAGCGCGGAGACACGTACTACCTGATCTATTCCTCGATCCTCATGCATGAACTGTGCTACGCGACGAGCAAGCATCCGACGAAAGGCTTTCAATACGGCGGGGTCATCGTCAGCAACGCCGACATGTACATCGATTCCTACAAGCCGGCGGACAAGCCGATGTATTACGGCGGCAACAATCACGGCAGCATTGTGGAGATCGGCGGGCAATGGTATATTTTCTACCACCGCCAGACGAACGGTCACCATTATTCCCGGCAGGGCTGCGCGGAGCCGATCCGGTTCCGCGAGGACGGGAGCATCGTGCAGGCGGAAATGACGTCCTGCGGCCTGAACGGCGGCCCGCTGGCCGGGCGCGGCGAATATCCGGCCCATATCGCATGCAATCTGTTCTGCAAGGACGAGGAGCTGTACGTCGGCACCTACGGCGCCTGGATGGACGGCCGGTTCCCGAAGATTACCCAGGACGGCAAGGACGGGGACGAGGAGCCCGGATACATCGCGAACATGCGGGATTCGGCGACGGCCGGCTTCAAATATTTCGACTGCCGCGGCGTGAAGCGGGTCAAGATCAAGGTCCGCGGTTACGCAAAGGGAGTCTTCGAGGTGAAGACGGCGTGGGACGGTCCGGCGCATGGGGTCATCCCCGTGGATTTCACGAACATCTGGAAGGAGTACGCGGCGGACATCGCGATTCCGGACGGCGTGCACGCGCTGTATTTCACATTCCGTGGCGAGGGGAACGCGCAGCTTAAGTCGTTTACATTGGAATAAGGGAGGACGTTGAGGGAGGACGATGTCCTCCCTTTTTCCATGCGCGGCGGTTGGCCTCGGCCGCCCTGTTTGTCGCGAGAGGGAGAGTCGGATGATCTTGCTCCCCTACTCTGGACAGCAGGATGTCGATCAGCGGTTTGCGGTCGGCGTTGACCCAGTCATTCGTGCCGCACGGGACACGCAAGCCGTTCTTCAGATAAACATAGCCCACCAGCCGGAGGTGGCGGAGGCCCTCGCCGACCGCGTCGTGCTCGTCAACCGGGGCGAGGTGCGGGAAGAAGCGTCCGACGCCGAAGCCCTCCGCGCGTTTTTCCGCCCCTTGCGGAAGGCTTGAAGGCCATGCCGTAACGCGAATCAACGGCGAAAATTCCGCGGCTTCTCCCTTTTTCGACATGTTATCTCCCAGGGCGTGGACATCCTGGTCGTCATCCCGCACAACGCCGAGGCGACGGCGGCCATCGTGGAGAAAGCCCACGCGGCGGGGGTCAAGGTGATCGCCTATGACCGCCTGATCAAAAACTCCGACGTCGACCTGTACGTCTCCTTCGACAACGAGCGGGTCGGCCAAATGCAGGCGGAAGCCATCGTCAAGCTGGTGCCGAAGGGCAAATACGTCTACATCGGCGGTTCGGAAACGGACAACAACGCCCACCTGTTCAAAAAAGGCGCGTTCGACGTGCTGCAGCCCTACATCGACCGGGGCGACATCCAGATCGTGTACGACCAATGGACCAAGGACTGGAACCCGGCGGTGGCGATGGCCAACATGGAAAACGCCCTCACCGCCAACAACAACCAGATCGACGCGGTCGTCGCGGCCAACGACGGCACGGCGGGCGGCGTCATCCAGGCCCTAGCGGCGCAAGGCTTGGCCGGCAAGATTCCGGTCTCCGGCCAGGACGCGGAACTGGCGGCCTGCCAGCGGATCGTCGAAGGCACGCAGACGATGACGGTCTACAAGCCGATCAAGCTGCTGGCCGAGAAGGCGGCGGAACTGGCCGTCGCGATGGCCAAAGGCGAAGAAATCAAGACGGACAGAACGGTCCACAACGGCAAGATCGACGTGCCGTCCATCCTGCTGGATCCCATCGCCGTCGACAAGACCAACATCGACCAAACCGTGATCGCCGACGGTTTCCATTCGAAGGAAGACGTGTACAAAAACGTCAAGTGACCGCGGGATGCGGGAGGGGAGGCCGTGAAACCGATGTTTCACGCGGCTTCCCCTTGTACGCCCAGCATGGGCGTCATCTCTACGGTGAAAGTCCGGAATGGGGGCTGGCGAGCGCCTACCATTAGCCGAAGGCAAGGGTGTCTGTCGTGAGGCAGAATCCGAAGGAAGCCGGAGGCAAACGCACGGGCCAAGGTACACGAACTGGATTTGAGGCAGAGCCGGTCGGATGAGTCACCAAGGCATGACGAAATCCAAAGCCAAAGCCGCCAAGGGCCGGTCCTGTAAACTCCAGTGGTCGCGGGCGGAAAGATGACGCTCTTATCTGGGGAGGCCTGCGGAATATGCGAAGTGACTTCGTAACCGCAGCCGGGAGGCTGCGCTGAATCCGCAGGAGTCAG
>DATCLN010000146.1:0-1549 GCA_036563895.1 Paenibacillaceae bacterium | reverse complement strand
GCCTTCGGGGAAATGCGCAGCGTCAGGTGCAGGTCTTCGCCCATCCGGTGCCAGTAAAGCGGTTCGTTGGCCGGAAGCGGAATCTGGTAGGTGAGCACCGCGACGCTCAGCACGATGGCGCCGAGCAGCCCCGCGTCGGCGCCCAGCAGCATCCCCGTCGGCACCCGCCCCCTGCGCAGCCGGCGCCGGATGAAAAAGGCCACCGCCATGACGGCGATCACCAGGGCCGTCTTGGCCAGCAGCCAGCCGCCCCAGGCCGTCATGGTCAAATATTCCACGGAAGGCAAAATTTCAAGCGTAAACAGGGTGCCGGTCGCCCACAGCGCGACGATGGAACCGAGGGCCCAGCGGGAAAACAGCAGCGCAAACCGCGCCGCTTCCGTCGGCTGCCGGCGCCAGACGGCCACGAGCAGCAAAAGCCCGCCCGCCCACAGCGAGGCGGCGGCGAGATGGACCGCGTCCAGGGCGATGGTGAGCGCGGGAGAACCGCCCGCGGCGGCGTGCCCGTTTCCCGCTTCGACGGCCAGCGCGGCCGCCGCCCACAGCGAACGGACCAGCGGCCCGGCCGCTGCCAGGACCAGCGAGAGAACGGCCAACACCAGCGTCGCCGCAAGCAGCCAACCCATCGCCGTCCGCGTCAACACGCGCGCCCATTCCTCCGGCGGCAGCCCGCGGTTCAGGTCGTTCAGCTGGAAAAACACATGGCACAGGGCGGCAAGCACGAAAAAACGCCCCGCCAGCCGAATGCCCGCTTCCCTGGCGTCCCGCACCTCCGCGGGCGCCCTCCGCTGCCACGACCACAGCGCAAGTCCCGCCGCCGCCAGCAGCCCCGCGTAGTACAGAAAGCGGGCGGCATACAGCAGGAAGGCGTCCAGCGAAAGTCCCCCCGTCCCGTGATCGTGCGCGTGGCCGACCTGCTGGTGCGGATCGAAATCCTCCGCAGCGGGACGGGCGGGGGGCTCTCCGACGGAAAAGACGAAAGCGCCGGAGACGGGATGGCCGTCGGCGGAAATGATCCGGTAGGACACGGTGTAGTGGCCTTCGCCCAGCTCCGGCAGCGCGGCGCGGACGCCGCGGCCGCCGGCGGACGGTGCCGGCGCGCCCTGCGCCACCGTTTTCGAATCGGAATCCAGTACTCGCAGGACCGCCGCCCGGGCGTCCACGGGTTCGTTGAACACGAGTTCCACGTACGGAGGGCTTTCCGTCAGCCGGGCGCCCGGCTCGGGACTGGCCGTCTCCAGCATCGCGTGGGCGGAAGCGGGAAACGCCGCCGCAAACAGGCCCGCGGCGGCCGCCACCAGGGCCGCGGCCGCCGCCCGCAACGCCATGCGCCATACGGTTTTCCGCCATCCGGTCATCCGCTTCTCATCCCTTTCCCGCCTGTGCGCATCCGATGCTTCGTTTCAAAGTTCAAACTTTTGTCAAATAATCTGCCAAAGAAATTGCGCGAGTTCCCAGCCTTTCCGCTTTCCGTCCGACACGATTCCATTTATAATTTCGACTATGACACATTTAATGGGAGGAATTTCCGGTCTTCGACTCAGTTCGA
>DATCLN010000145.1:0-17281 GCA_036563895.1 Paenibacillaceae bacterium | reverse complement strand
AACGAAACCATCGCCATGATTCCCTACATCCAGACGGTGGCCAGCGACCGCGGTTGGTACACCAAGGAAGGGTTCAAGGACAAATGGGCGATGGTGCCCATGCCGAAGGGTTCCGTCTCCTCCGCCAGCTATCTGGGCGGGCACTCCATCGCGGTCAACGCCAAGTCGCCCCGCGTCCAGGAAGCCGCCGTCTTCATGAAATGGCTGGCCTCGCCGCGGCACGCGACCCTGTGGATGGAAAGGGATCTGGTGCCGGCCCACGACCTGGACAAGATCGACCCGGCCATCAAGCAGCAAATCGAACAGATGATGGCTTCGAGGGCCGCCACCTGGGATTCGATCTACAAGCAGCTGAACGTCAACATCGAAGCCGGCGTCGTGGAACTGCAGCTGCAAAAACGCCTTGGCTACACCCAGCGCTGGAACGCCGTGCCGAAGCAATTTGTCGCGGCTGTGACCAACCAGACCACGATTGAAGACGCCCTGACGCAGGTCGACAGACAAGTGGATCAAGGGCTCAGACGATAATCGGACCACTGAAAGGAGTATATGGCTTGAAGGTTTCCAGATTGTTAAACAACCAAGCCTTTCTGGGGTGGATGCTGGTACTGCCGGCGGTTGTCATTCTGGGAACCTTCTTTTTTTACCCCATGATCTATGCCCTGGTTCTCAGCTTCTTCAGCTGGAACCTCCTGGGGGCCAAAACCTTCGTAGGCTTTGCAAACTATGCCTTTCTGTTTTCCGATCCCGAGTTCAGGCGGGCCCTGTGGAACACGGTGTACTTCACCGTGTTCAATCTGGCCGGCACCTTCGTGTTGTCCCTGGGCGTGGCCCTACTGGTGACGAGGGAATCATGGGGTTACCGGATTTTCCGGACGGTTTCCCTGATGCCGCTGGTCATCCCGATGGTGATCACCGGGATCATCTGGGGACTCTTGCTGGAACCCACCGGGGTCATCAACGTCGTCCTCGATCTCGTCGGCATTGAGGGCAAGGAATGGCTGTACAACTCGAAATGGGCCATGCCGGCGATCATCCTCGTCAGCATCTGGCACAGTTTCGGGTTGTACATCCTTCTTTTTGTGGCGGGACTTCAAACGATTCCGGACGAATTGTACGAAGCTGCCAGCATCGACGGGGCGGGCAGGTGGAAATCCTTCCGGCATATCACGCTGCCCATGCTCAAGCCGACCACCTTTTTCGTGCTGACGCTCCTCCTGATCAATTCCTTCAAGGCGTTCGACACCATCTGGGTGATGACCCAGGGCGGACCCGGCAATTCCACGACGACGCTGGTCGTCTACATGTACCAGAAAATCTTCACTTCGGTCGGCGACGCGACGGCGGCCTCCATCGTCCTGTTCCTGATCATCTTCGTGCTGGTACTGTTCCAATATTCGCTGATGGGCAGGGAGGAGAAGTACTCATGACGCTGCGCAAAAGGGGCGTCGGCATGAGGATCTTTTCCGCGGCGGTCCTGCTGCTGGTGGGCTTCTTTGCCTTTTTTCCGTTTTACATCATGTTCAAAAGTTCGTTTGAAACGTCGGCCGAAATCCTGGGGCACCCGTTCACCCTGCTTCCCGAAGACGGGTTCAAGTGGGTCAACTACGTGACGATTTTCAGCCAGTATCCGATCCTGAGATGGCTGACCAACAGCTTTTTTGTTTCCTTCGTGGTCATCCTCGGCAACCTGGTCTTCTCCACCTGCGCCGCGTATGCGCTGGCGCGGTTGGAGTTCAAGGGAAGGAACCTCATTTTCGTGGCCGTCATTTCGATGCTGATTCTTCCGATCCAGGTGCTGGTGGTGCCCCTTTACCTGGTCGTCAGCCAGTTCGGCTGGACGAACAATCTGATCGCCCTCATCGCCCCGAACCTGGTCAGCCCGTTCGCGATATTCCTGCTGCGCCAGGCGTTCATCTCCATCCCGAAGGAACTGGATCAGGCCGCGGTCATCGACGGATGCAGCCGCCTGGGCGTGCTGGTCCGGATCATCGTTCCGAACGCGCTTCCCAGCCTGGCCACGGTCATGGTGATCAAGTTCATGTGGACCTGGGGCGACTTCATGTGGCCGTCGCTGGTGCTGACCTCATCCCAACTGAAAACCCTGCCCGTCGGCATCGCCACGTTTGCCGTGTCGCCTTCCCTGACCATGTGGGACCTGGTCATCACGGCGTCGGTCATCGGAGCGCTTCCCATTCTGATCCTGTTTTTCGTCCTTCAGCAATACTTTGTGCGCGGATTGATGCAAGGCGCGGTGAAAGGCTGACGTCTTCACGTTCACGGGAGCATCGGGAGGTTCGACGCTGCATTGAGACGGATCAAGAAAAGACATCAATTGGTGGTGTGCGGGGGAGGCCTGGCCGGTTTCTGTGCGGCGGTGGCCGCCGCGCGACAGGGCATCGACACCTGCCTCGTGCACAACCGGCCCGTGTTCGGCGGCAACAGCTCTTCCGAGATCCGGGTGACTCCCCACGGCGCCGCCTCCTTTCACGCCTATGCCAGGGAAACGGGCATCATCTCCGAACTCTTGATCGAAGAGCGGGCCAGAAATCACGAATACATCAATGAAAACGGCTGGACGAACAGCGTCTGGGATCTCGTCCTGTACGACACGGCGGTGAAAACCGAAAACCTGACGTTTCACCTGAACACCTTTGTCACGGACGTGGCCATGGACGGCAAATCCCGCATCCGGGCCGTCATCTGCCAGGTGGCGAACGCGGAAACCGAGCTTGAGCTGGAAGGGGACGTCTTCATCGACTGCACCGGCGACGGGATCGTTGCCGTCAAGGCGGGATGCGAGTGGAGAATGGGGGCCGAATCCAGGGATGAGTTCGGCGAGCCTCACGCGCCATTGAAAGCGAGCCGCAACGTGATGGGCAGCTCCATCCATTTCAAGGCGGTCGACGTGGGATACCCGGTCCCGTTCGAGGCGCCGGACTGGGCGGTGAAATACGAGGATCCCAAGTTTTTCTACGAGCTGAGACACCCGCTGGGAAACACCAGCCACAGCAAGCGGTATCTGGCCGGGTACTGGTGGCTGGAAATCGGGGTGCCCTTTGACACGATTTACGACAACGAAAAAATCCGCCACGAATTGACCCGCCACACGCTGGGCGTCTGGGATTGGATCAAGAACAGGGACCCGCATCTCAAAAAGGTGACCGAAACGTTCGCCCTGGAATGGATCGGGCAGGTGCCCGGCAAGCGGGAAAGCCGCCGCATCATGGGCAGGCATCTGCTGACCGAGCTGGATATCCTGAACAAAACGGAGTTCCACGACGAAATCGCCTACGGGGGATGGTTCGTCGACGTTCACGCCCCCGGCGGCCTGTTGGCCCATGAGATCCCTCCGGAGGAACAAACCTCCCATTCCTCGGAAAAACGGGTCATCTGCGGTCCGTACGGAATTCCGCTGCGCATCCTGATCGCCAAAGACGTAGACAACCTCCTGATGGCCGGAAGAAACGTGAGCGCCACGCAGACCGCTCTGGGCACCATCCGGGTGCAGGGGACCACTTCGCTGATGGGACAGGCGGCGGGGACGGCGGCGGCGGTCGCCATCCGCAGGAGGATTCCGGTCGCCAGGACGGCCGAACCCGGAACGGTAAAGGAAGTCCAGCAGATTCTGCTCCGGGAAGGCTGTTTCCTGCCCCATCACAAAAACGAAGATCCGCTCGATCTGGCCAGAGAGGCGAAAGTGACCGCCAGCTCCGAAGCGCTCCTGACAGGCGCGGGACCCGACGACCGCGGCGTGCACAGAGGCCTGAGCTACTGGAAAACCTTCCATCAGTCCGTTGATTCGGATGTGCTGTCCCGCCGCCGCGGCCAATGGATCGCCGTCGGAACCGGCGAGCTGCGCAGCGTCGCCGTATGCCTGAGCAATCGTTCGGACGCGGTGCAGTCCGTCCATGTCCGGCTGATGAAGGTGCAACACATCTGGGATTACCGGACGGATCCGGCCATGGAACTCAAAAGCGGCGTCCTGACCGTACCGCCCGGCCCGCGTCAGTGGGTCGTCTGGGAAGTGAACCTGGACGCGTCCTCCGGGTTGGAAGCGGGAAGCTATGTCCGTCTGGATTTGCTCCCCAACGAAAACGTTGAATGGCACCGCACGGGATGGATCGTGCCCGGCCATGTGTGCGCCTACGAGAAGGAACCGGGCGAAGACCTGCAGCGGTACGACCACGGCATCACCATGAGCTTCCGGGTGGACCCGCCGCAGCCCTGTTTCCGGGCGGACAACGTCATCAGCGGCGTGACCCGGCCCTATCAATACACGAATCTGTGGCGCTCGGATCCGGCCGCTCCCTTGCCGCAATGGGTGGAGCTGGAATGGGAAGTTCCGCGGAAGGTATCTCGGGTGGAACTGACCTTCGCGGGGAATCTGCTGCGGGAATACCACTCCTACGAACCGCTGTACCGCGATCCGCAGTGCGTCAGGGATTACGGCATCAGCATCTGGACGGAAGAAGGCTGGAAGGAAGTCGTCCGGGTGGAGGGGAATTACCAGCGGCAGCGCAAACATGCGTTGGCGGAACCGGCGGAGACCCGCAGGCTGAGGGTGACGGTATACGCCACGAACGGCGACCCGTCGGCGGCCATTTACGAAATTCGGTGTTACTAAGTATTGTCCATGGTTTTCCCGTCCGTGCCGGTGGCGGCATTTATTGGCGTTTGCGCTCCAAAGCTCTTTCAAGTACAATTACTTAGTCAATCCCCGGCGGGAAACAGAGAGGCATCCGGACGGCTTCGTCCAAAAGGGGGGGCTGGACAGGCGATGAACACCATCCTGGAAAAAATCCAAAAGCCGTTGGTTCACAACGTGAATGTGGAAAAGCAGCTCCGTGCTTTCCCGGTCTACATGTTCAACCAGTGCGTGCCCAGCCATGCCCCGAAATCCAAGGACGGGCCCGAGTGGGTCGGCTTGTACACCAAGCATGTGCAGCCCGGGCTGGAAATCAACATCACCCATGAAGGGCGGGCGATCTACGCCGTCGGGAAAGATCTGATCGCCCACATGCCCAGGCATCTCATCATGCTGAACGGGGACGTTCCCCACCAGATCTTTGCGGACAGTTCCCTCAACTACACGCGGACGGTCATCTGCTTCGAGCACCATTTCCTGAAGCAGATTCCCTTCGTTTCCGACCTGGACTGGTTTGCAGGCAAAACCCACATCAGCATGCCGCTGGACCCGGACACCTACATCCGGATGAATCAGTTGATCCATCGGATTCTGGAAGAGTTTTCCGAATTGAAAACCGGCTGGAAACAGATGGTGTTGTCCCTGCTGTCGGAATTTATGGTCTACCTGGAAAGAGGCTTGGAGGCCTACCAGCAAAACCAGCAGGTGCTGAAGCGGAGCAAGGGGCACCAGCTGGTCGAAGAGTGTTGCCACTACGTGCGGGAAAATCTGCACGAGCCGATATCCCTGAGCAAGATGTCGGAGCTCTTCTATGTCAGCCCCGAGCATCTGACCCGGCTGTTTTCCAAGGTAAAGGGAATGAGCTTCTATCAGTACGTGCAGATGCAGCGCATCATGGAAAGCGTCAAAATCATGGAAAGCCGGCCCGACCTGTCCATCACGGATGTCGCGCTGTCGGTCGGGTATGTGGATTCCTCGCACTTCATCCGCGTTTTCAAAAAAATCATGGGACAAACCCCTTCGGAATACAGAAAAAATGTCCTGCGCACGAAAGCCGCCGGTCAATAGGCCGGCGGCTTGTTGCTGCAAGACGCATTGTTTCGCCGTTCATCCGGTCGGCTTTCACTCCGGACGGGATCTTCCGCTGGTTAGCAGCACTTCTTCGATTTGCCGCATGTGATGCCGGTCGTGGTCGACGAATTCCTTCAAATACGCTTCAAGGTCGAACGCCTCGCCGTCCGCGTCCGTATACGTCCCGGACCGCCGCACTTCATCCATGGAACGGATGGTGTCAAGAATGGCCTTCCGACACTTGCGCGTCTGTTCGATCAGTTCTTCCTTCGAAAGCCGCCGCCCTTTTTCCGCCGCTTCCCGATTGAACCGGTCAAAATCCAGTTCATTCCATGTCGGGTTCAGTCCTTGCGCGATCCGTTCCACGGCCGTTTCGCGGAAATACCTGTCCCAAAACAGGATGTGGCTGACCACGTCGTGAATGCTCCATTTGCCTTCGCCCAGCGGGACGTTCCAGTCCTCGTCCCGGATCCGGATCAGAAAATCGTTCCATTCTTCGTACCGGGCAAGCAGTTCGTCCATGCACACCCGATCCTCCGGAGAACAAAAAGAGACAGGAGCTTGCGGCTCCCGTCGCTCAGGCTCCCTTTTTCCACTTGATGTTGCAGCCGAGGCTCGGCTTCTGGTCAGACGGAACGGGCCGGCCCTCCAGGAGGCAATCGAGGGCCGCGCGCAGATCGCTCCCGGTGACCGGAACTCCGTTTCCCGGTCGGGAACCGTCAAACTGGCCGCGGTAGACGAGGCGCAGGTTGCCGTCGAAGACGAAGAAATCCGGCGTGCATGCCGCGCCGTACGCCCTGGCCACCTCCTGTGTGGCGTCAAACAGGTAGGGGAAAGGGAACCGTTTTTGTTCCGCCCATTTTTTCATCTCTTCCGGCGAGTCTTCGGGATACTGCTCCGGGTCGTTGGAGTTGATGGCGATAAACCGGATGCCTTTCGGTATGTAGTCGTTGGCGGTCTGCACCAGCTGATCGATGATGTGGCGGACGAACGGGCAGTGGTTGCACATGAACACGATGACGGTGGCGATGCCGGATTTCAGTTCGGACAGCGACATCGTTTTCCCCGAAACCGCGTCCGTCAGCGCAAAGTCGCTGGCGACGGTCCCGAGCGGAATCATTTTGGAAGGAGTATCTGCCATGACAATCCCCGCCTTTCACAGCAATGTTATCCAATATTATACTACATGCTGCGGATTTTCCCAAACTTCCGCGTACAGTTTCAAGGTACTCACAGGAAAAACGGCCTGCCGCATCGAAATTCCTCCATATGTAAAATCCGGTTCCGGAAGGGAAAGAGAAGGATCCGATCAGGTGGCACGACTACTCCCAACCCTCAGAGGACAAGAACGGACTTTTCAGGATTTTGGTGCTGGAAGTCAGATGATAGGCCGCAGGGGTGAGGGAGGCTGTTTCCCGCCCTGGCGGCATTAACGACAAAAATACATTTATTTT
The DNA here is from genome assembly GCA_036563895.1 of Paenibacillaceae bacterium. Classification (GTDB taxonomy): domain Bacteria; phylum Bacillota; class Bacilli; order Paenibacillales; family Paenibacillaceae; genus ZCTH02-B3. Next base: position 10,108 of record DATCLN010000145.1, on the reverse strand, counting down.
TTTGTTTTCATGGCCTTCCGACCGAAATAACGACATTCGTACATTTATTTTCGGGCTGCTAACCGGAAATCGCACAGGATTTTCCAATTTAATGATACAAAGTGCATTTATTTTCCTCCGGAGCCCGTTTTCATAAAAAAATAAATGCACTTTTGTCGTAGTTCAGATTCGCCCGGGCCCGCCTGAGGACACTCAAGCAGAATTGACGGTTACGGAAGACCAAAATAAGTTTGTCGGACGGATTTTCCACGGAAAGGATTGACAACCACAAGATATTGGGTGTATATTTGATCTCGACAACTACATATTGATGTTCGGACAGGTGCCTTGCCCGCGGGCAAGGCTGAAAAGGGAAGACCGGTGCAAGTCCGGCGCGGTCCCGCCACTGTGAGGGAAGAGTTTCGCCCCGGCAAAGCCACTGGCCTCTGGAAGGCTGGGAAGGCGGGGCGAGGCGATGAAGCCCGAGCCAGGAGACCTGCCTGTCCGAAGGCGCTGCGGCCTACGGAGGATAGGGAAGGCGCCGGAAACAGGCCAATGCCGGCGGCAGGGCCCGGGTCATGCCCGGGCGGACTTGCCCGTCCGGTTGGTATTGGGGCGTTTCCGGAGCCCCGAGGCTCCGGAGGCGCCCCGCTTTTTTCCCATCAACCCTGGAGGTGGAGAGATGCTCATCGTCTACGATTCCAAAACGGGCAACGTGAAGCGGTTCGTCGCCAGGCTGGATCTGCCCGCGGTGCCGGTGGAGGAAGACGCCGTGCTGGAGGAGCCCTTCGTGCTGGTCACCCACACCACCGGATTCGGCCAGGTGCCCCCGCGCTCGGCGGCGTTTCTGGCCCGCAACGGCGGTTTTCTGCGCGGCGTGGCGGCCAGCGGCAACCGCAACTGGGGCGAAAATTTCGCCCGGAGCGCGGACCGGATCGCCGCCGCCTACGGCGTGCCGGTGCTGCACAAGTTCGAGCTGTCGGGGACGGCGGCGGATGTGGAGACGTTCTGCGAAAGGGTGGTCCGGCTTGCGGCACATTGAGCTGAACAACGAAATCATGCGGCGGGGTCCGGACGGGTTTTTCCGGCTGGAGAAGGACCGGGAAGCGCTCGAGGAATACCTGAAGGAAGTCCGCGCGGAAAGCGTCCGGTTTCCGGATCTGAAAAAGAAGCTGGTCTTTTTGATCGAAAACGGCTACTACGAAAACTTTTTCGAGCGGTACTCCGAAGCCGACGTGCTGGACGTGTTCGAATGGACCCGCGCGTATCCGTTCGCGTTTCCATCCTACATGTCCGCTTTCAAGTTTTACACCGACTACGCCCTGCGGACCAACGACAGAAGGCGCATCCTTGAACACTATCCCGACCGCGTCGCCGCCGTGGCCTTGCATCTGGCGCAAGGCGACGCCGCGCTGGCGAAGCGGCTCGCGGCGTCCATGATGGAACGGCGCGTGCAGCCGGCGACGCCGACGTTCCTGAACGCCGGCCGCAGGCGGCGGGGAGAGCTGGTGTCCTGTTTTCTGCTGCAAATGGACGACACCCTCAACTCCATCAACTACGTGCTGGGCACGTGCATGCAGCTGTCCAAGATCGGCGGCGGCGTGGCCGTCAACGTCTCCCGGCTGCGCGGCCGAGGCGAGCCGATCCGCGGGGTGGAAGGCGCGGCCAAGGGCGTCGTGCCGGTGCTCAAGCTCCTGGAGGACGCCTTCTCCTACGCGGACCAGATGGGACAGCGCAAGGGTGCGGGAGCGGCGTACTACCACATTTTCGGCTGGGACGTGGTGGAGTTTCTCGATACGAAAAAAATCAACGCCGACGAAAAATCCCGCCTGAAAACGCTGGCCATCGGCCTCATCGTGCCGGACAAGTTCTACCAGCTGGCGCGGGACAACCGGCCGCTGTACGTGTTCGCTCCGTATTCCGTCTACCAGGCCTACGGCGTCCATCTGGACGACATGGACATGGACGAAATGTACGAGCGGCTGCTGGCGGACGACCGGGTGAAAAAGAAGGCGGTCATGGGCGCCCGCGACATGCTGGTGAAAATCGCCACCATCCAGCTGGAATCCGGCTATCCGTACATCGTCAACATCACGAACGCCAACCGCGCCCACGCGCTGAAGGACATCGGCAAGATCAAGATGTCAAACCTGTGCACGGAAATCTTCCAGCTGCAGGAAGTATCCGAGATCGGCGACTACGGCGAGCCCGACGTCATCCGCCGGGACATCTGCTGCAATCTGGCGTCCCTCAACATCGCCAACGTGATGGAGACGGGCAAGCTGCGGGAATCGGTGCACGAAGGGATGCTGGCCCTTACGGCGGTGAGCGACATGAGCCGCATCCGCAACGCGCCGGGGGTGGCGAAGGCCAACGCGGAGCTGCATTCGGTGGGCCTTGGGGCGATGAACCTGCACGGGTATCTGGCGAAAAACCGCATCGCCTACGAAAGCGAGGAAGCCCGGGAGTTTGCGAGAGCCTTTTTCATGGCCGTAAACTACTACTCTCTCGAAAAAAGCATGGAGATTGCGCGTGAGCGCGGCGCCGTTTTCCGTGACTTCGAGCGGTCCGAGTACGCAAAGGGGACGTATTTCGACCGCTACCTGGATACGGATTTCCGGCCCGCGTCGGAAAAGGTGCGGCGGCTGTTCGCGGGGATTTCCCTCCCCGGTCCGGAGGACTGGCGGCGGCTTCGGGACGACGTGATGCGGCACGGGCTGTACCACGCGTACCGCCTTGCCATCGCGCCTACCCAGAGCATTTCGTACGTCCAGAACGCCACTTCCAGCGTCATGCCGGCGGTGGCGCCCATCGAGACGCGCACCTACGCCAACATGACCACGTACTATCCGATGCCGTACCTGAGCAAGGACAACCTGTTCTATTACAAATCCGCCTATCACATGGACCAGTTCAAAGTGCTGGACCTCATCGCGGAGATCGCCGCCCACGTGGACCAGGGCGTGTCCACCGTGCTGCATGTCAACAGCGACGTCACCACCCGCCAGCTGGCCCGGTACTACCTGTACGCCGCCCATATCGGGCTGAAGTCGCTCTATTACACGCGCACGAACCGGCTGTCGGTGGAAGAGTGCCTCAGCTGCGCCGTGTGACATGAAACGTATTACGGAAAGGAGAAGAAAACAATGACAACCAGGGGCGTTTCCGCGGCTCCGCTCCGGGCGGTGAACTGGAACCGGCCGGACGACGATTTCACGTACATGTTCTGGAACCAGAACATCATGCAGTTCTGGACCGACGAGGAAATCCCCCTGTCCGACGACAAGATGTGCTGGATCACGCTGAGCGGGGCGGAGCAGGAGACCTACGTGAAGGTGCTCGCCGGCCTGACGCTGCTCGACACGCTGCAGGGCGGCGTCGGCATGCCCAAGATCCTGGAGCGCGTGGATGGGCTGCAGCGCAAGGCGGTGCTCGGGTTCATGGGCATGATGGAGCAGATCCACGCCAAGTCGTACAGCAGCATTTTCACCACCCTCGTCTCCGGCGAGGAAATCGACCGCCTGTTCCGCTGGGTGGAAACGCACCCCATCCTGCAGCAGAAGGCGGCGATCATCGCCGAACGGTACGAAGGCATCCGGACGCCGCGCGACCTGTACCTCGCCATGGGGGCGTCGGTGCTGCTGGAAAGCTACCTTTTCTACAGCGGGTTCTTCTATCCGCTCTATCTGGCGGGGCAGGGGAAAATGACCAGCTGCGGGGAGATCATCGACCTCATCCTGCGGGACGAAAGCATTCACGGCTTGTACGTGGGCCTGCTCGCGCAGGAGATCGCGCGGGAGATGCCGGAGCGCGAGCGCCTGGCCGCGGAGGAAGAACTGCGGGGGCTGCTGGAACGGCTGCACCGTCTCGAAGAGGCGTACACCGCCGAGCTGTATGCGTCCGTCGGCCTCGTGGACGAGGTGATGCGCTTCGTGCGGTACAACGCCAACAAGGCGTTCATGAATCTGGGTCTGGACCCGGTGTTCGCCGAGGAACCGGTGAATCCCGTGGTGTTCAACGGGATCAAGACCCACACGAAACAGCACGACTTTTTCTCCAAAAAAGGAAACGGCTACATCCGCGCCATCCGCATTGAGCCGCTTCGGGACGAGGATTTCGTGTTCTGACCGGGGGCGGGGAGGCCGCCGCGCAACCCGGGGCCGGAACCTGCCGGGTACGCGCCGGGACGGATCTTACGAGGTCTCCCCGTCTTCGCCGGACCGCGGCCGGGTTTGCCGGGAGCGGAGACGGGAAGCGACATAATTGCGCTTGCGGTCGCGGTAGAAAATCCATCCGCCGATGAAACCGACGCCCGCGAGAAAAAGCACGGCTCCAATGATGAATTTTCCCCATGGGAAGTTCGGATCGGCAACGTTGAGATCGTCCAGCGAGGCGAAGTATTCGAGAAAGGCTTCCCTCATTTCATTGAAGCCGTAGGCCGCTGCCGCGCCGGGAATCGCCAAAAGCAGCAGGGCGGCCAGGCGCGAAATCGCGTTTCTCCTCACAAAGCCACGCTCCCCTCGGTCTGTTAACATGATAACGTTTTCTGCTTCTTCTGTCCATGCGGTCAAGACCCGTTTGGTTCCCCGCGAAAAAAAAGGTAAAATAGAATCCGTTGATAGAAAGGAATTCCCGATTCGGGGCAGACCTTTTCCCGACGGAAGAAGCGGAGGGAACCGTTCATGCCGATGGAAGCCGATGTCGCCGTGCTCGGGGGCGGACCGGGAGGATATACGGCGGCGGTGCTGGCGGCCCGCGCCGGCAAAAGCGTCGTCCTGATCGAGCGGGACAAGCTGGGGGGAACGTGCCTGCACCGCGGCTGCGTGCCCAGCAAGACCCTGCTTCGCAGCGCCGAGGTGTACGCCGCCGTCCGCGGCGCGGAGGCCTTCGGCATCCGCCTGGGCGGCGGGGAACCGGCCGTGGACTGGGCCGCGGTCATGTCGCGCAAAGAGGCCGTCGTGGAAAGGTTGCACGGGTCGCTCCGCTCCCTCGTGGAGGGCAGCGGCGTGCGGATCGTGCAAGGCGCGGGGCGGATCATCGGCCCCTCGATCTTCTCGCCGCGCAGCGGATCGGTGGCGGTCCAGCTGGCGAGCGGCGAACAGGAGACCGTCGTGCCGCGTCACCTGATCATCGCCACCGGTTCCCGGCCGATCCGGATTGAAGGGCTGCCGTATGACGGCGACCGGGTCGCCACGGGGGAGGAGGCGCTGAACTGGAAGACGATGCCGTCCTCCGTGCTCATCGTGGGCGGCGGGGTTACCGGCACGGAATGGGCGTCCATGCTCACGGATTTCGGCGTGCGGGTGACCGTGGTGGAGACGGCGGAGCGGATCCTGCCCGGCGAAGACCGGGACATTTCCGCGGAGCTGAAGAAGGCCCTCGAGCGGCGCGGAGCGGAGGTGATCACGGGCGCCCGCCTGTTTCCGGAAACCTGCCGGGTGAGGGACGGGGAAGTGTCCATGGAAGTGGAAGCGGACGGACGGAAGCGGCGCCTCATTGGGGAGCGGATGCTGGTGTCCGTCGGCCGGCAGGCCAACATCGAAGACCTGGGGCTGGAAAACACGGACATCCGCACGGAGCGCGGCTTCATTTCCGTCAACCCGGCCACGCTGCAGACGGACGAGCCCCATATCTACGCCGTCGGCGACGTCATCGGCGGCGTGCAGCTGGCCCATGCCGCCATGCACGAGGCGGCGGTGGCCGTCGACCACCTGTGCGGCCGGCAGGCGAGGCGTTCGGCGGACCGGGACGTGCCCCGCTGCATCTACTCGCGGCCGGAAGCGGCGGCCATCGGCTGGACCGAGGACGCCGCCCGCGAAGCCGGCTTTGACGTCATGACGGTCCGCATGCCCATGACGGCGTTCGGCAAGGCGCTGGTGCACGGGGAAACGGAAGGATTCGTGAAGGTGGTGGCCGACCGGACGACGGGGGATTGGCTGGGCGTCCACCTGGTGGGTCCCCATGTCACCGAACTCATCGCCGAAGCTTCCCTGGCCCGCGTCCTGGACGCCATCCCCTGGGAACTGGCATACACGATCCATCCGCATCCGACCCTGTCGGAAGCGCTGCAGGAAGCGATGCAGGCCGTGGAAACCCGGAGGAAGGCGAAATGACCGCGCGTGCTTGCCCGCCGCGCGGTCCCGCCTCCCGCCGGGTTTTTGTCTTTTTTTTGGCGGCCACCGTTTTCATTTGCGCGGGCGATGAGTATAATGGATTTACACCAAGTATTAAGACCAGGTTACAAAATCTCCGTGCCAGGAGGGACCTGCCATGAGGCAGTCGGGCGTCGTCCGGCGGACGCTCAGGCACCGCGAACTCGGTCTGAGCGACGAACAGGTTCTCGCGATGTATGAAAACATGCTGCTCGCCCGCCGCTACGACGAACGGGCGCTTCTGCTGCAGCGGGCCGGCAAGATCAATTTCCACATCTCCGGACTGCTGCAGGAACCGGCGCAGGCCGCGGCGGCGTTCGCGCTGGATCGCGAACGCGACTGGTTTTTGCCGTATTACCGGGATTACGCCTTTGTGCTTTCCATCGGCATGACGATGAGGGAACTGATGCTGTCCCTCTTCGCCAAGGAGGAAGATCCCAACAGCGCGGGCCGGCAGATGCCCGGTCATTTCGGGTGCAAGCGGCTGCGCATCGTGACGCATTCCAGCCCCGTGGCGACGCAGATTCCGCATGCGGTCGGGTTCGCCCTGGCCGCCAAAATGCGCGGGGAACCCTCCGTGGCTTTCGTATCTTTCGGCGACGGGTCGAGCAACCAGGGCGATTTTCACGAAGGGCTCAATTTTGCCGGGGTGCTCCGATTGCCCGTCATTTTTTTCTGCGAGAACAACCAGTTCGCCATTTCCGTACCGTACCACAAGCAGGCGGCCGCCCCGATCAGCGAACGGGCGCCCGGTTACGGATTTCCCGGCTACCGGGTGGAAGGGGACGATCCCCTGGAAGTGTACCGCCTCGTCCGGGAAGCGCGGGAGCGGGCCCTTGCGGGGGAAGGGCCGACGCTCATTGAAGTGATGACGTACCGGGTGGCGGCGCACTCCACCTCCGACAACGACCTGGCCTACCGGACGAAGGAAGAGGTCGAACGGGGCTGGGAAAGGGACGGCATTCCGAAATTCCGGGACTATCTGATCGAGTGCGGACTCTGGTCGGAGGAACAGGACCGGGAGCTGGAGGCTCGCATCCGTGCCGTCATCGACGAAGCCACGGCTTACGCCGAACGCGCGCCATTCCAGTCGCCGGAGGATTCGCTCCGCTACGTCTACGCGGAAGACGGGGAGGATGCGTAAGATGCCGGTCCTGGAATACATCGAGGCGATCCGCCTGGCCATGAAAGAGGAAATGGAGCGCGACGAGCGGGTCTTCGTGCTCGGCGAGGATGTCGGTGTGAAAGGCGGCGTCTTCGGCACGACCAAGGATCTGCAGCGCCTGTTCGGCGAGTGGCGGGTGCTGGACACCCCGCTGTCGGAGTCGGCCATCGCCGGGGTGGCCATCGGCGCGGCGATGGCGGGCCTGAGGCCCATCGCCGAAATGCAGTACGCCGATTTCATTTTCCCGGCGACGAACCAGATCATCAGCGAGGCGGCCAAAATCCGCTACCGTTCCAACAACGACTGGGACTGCCCCGTCGTCATCCGCGCGCCCATCGGCGGTGGCGTGTTCGGCGGACCCTATCACTCGCAATGCGTAGAGTCGGTATTTTTCGGCACACCGGGCCTCAAAATCGTCGCTCCCGCCACTTCCTATGACGCGAAAGGGCTGCTCAAGGCGGCGGTGCGCGATCCCGATCCGGTGCTCTATTTTGAACACAAGAAATGCTACCGGCTCATTTCCGGCGAAGTGCCTGAAGGAGACTACATCGTTCCCATCGGCAAGGCCAACGTGATGCGCGAAGGATCGGACATCACCGTCATCGGATACAGCATGCCCCTGCACTTCGCCATGCAGGCGGCGGAGGAGCTTTCCCGCGAGGAGGGGATCGAGGCGCACATCCTGGACCTCAGGACGCTGCAGCCCCTCGACCGGGAAGCGATCCTGGAAGCCGCCGCCCGAACCGGGAAGGTGCTCATCATCCACGAGGACAACAAGACGGGCGGCGTCGGCGCGGAGGTGGCGGCGATCATTGCCGAGGAGCTGCTGTACGATCTGGACGCGCCGATCCGCCGCCTGTGCGGGCCGGACGTGCCGGCGATGGCCATCAACCCGCCGGCCGAGAAGCGCTTCCTGCTGAACAAGGAGAAAGTCAAGGCGGCGATGCTGGAGCTGGCGCGGTACTGAAGCCGGGCCTCAAGGCAGCGCCTCCGGGAAGGAGCTTGGACCGATGGCGAAGCAACTGACGGAAATCCGCATGCCGCAGCTGGCCGAATCCCTCGTGTCGGCGACGGTGGAACGGTGGCTCAAGGAACCCGGCCATCGCGTGGAAATGTACGAGCCGATCTGCGAAATCATCACCGACAAGGTGAACGCCGAAATTCCTTCCACGGTGGCCGGCGTGATGGCCAAAATCCTGGTCGGCCCCGGCGAGACGGTGGAAGTGGGAACGCCGATCTGCCTCATCGAAACGGAAGGCGAAGGGACGGGGGTAGAATCGCCGGTTCCGGCCGGACAAGCGTCGGGTGAGGCCGTGGCGGCCGGCATCGCCGGCGGAGCGGGAGCGGCGGCATCGCCCGCGTTCGACCCCGCCGCGCCCATGCGGCACCGCTATTCGCCCGCCGTGCGGAAGCTGGCGGAGGAATACGGCGTCGATCTCACCGCCGTCACCGGGACCGGGCTGGGCGGCCGGATCACGCGCAAGGATGTGTTGAATCACATCGCGCGGGGCGGCGCGGCGGGACGGACGGCGGCAGCCCCGAAGCCGGCCGCGTTTGCGCCCGCCGGCGCGGCGCCTGCGGCGGCTTTGGCGGCGCCGGTGTCGGGACCGGCCGTCTTGACCAGGGCGTCCGCTCCCGCCGGGGCCGCGCCGGCCGCTCCGTCCGGCGTGCCGACCATCGAGGTGGAGGAACCGCGCGCTCCCGGACGGGAATACTATATCGACGTGACGCCCATCCGCAAGGCCATCGCGAGAAACATGCGGCAAAGCGTGAGCGAGATTCCCCACGCCTGGACGTCCATCGAGGTGGACGTCACCAACCTGGTGGCCCTGCGCAACCGCTGGAAGGACGAATTCCGCAAACAGGAGGGCGTCAATCTCACCTATCTGCCGTTTCTCATCAAGGCGGTCGTCAGCGCGATCCGGGATTATCCCATCATGAATTCGGTGTGGGCCGACGACAAGATCATCGTCAAACGCGACATCAACATCTCCCTGGCGGTGGGGACGGAGGATTCCGTGCTGACGCCGGTCATCCGCAACGCCGACCAGAAAACCATCGTCGGCCTTGCCCACGAGATCCACGAGCTGGCCCGCAAGACGCGGGAAGGGAAGCTGACCCTGGAGGACATGCAGGGCGGCACCTTTACGGTGAACAACACCGGCACCTTCGGCTCCATCCTGTCGGTGCCCATCATCAACTACCCGCAGGCGGCCATCCTGACCATGGAAGCCATCGTGAAACGCCCGGTGGTGATTGGCGACATGATCGCCATTCGCTCGATGGTCAACCTGTGTCTGTCCTTCGACCACCGCATTCTGGATGGCGTCATCTGCGGCCGGTTCCATCAGCGGGTGAAGGAAAATCTGGAAAGCTACACGATCGACACAAAACTGTACTGAGGAACCCCGTTTCCGAAAGGACTTGGTTGATACGGGGGCGGAGGGGGGAAGCGGATGCGGACGCTGGAAGTCCGCATGTTGCCCCGCATGGAGTACGGAGCGGCGTGGGAACTGCAGAAAGCCATGGTGAGGGAAATCGACCGCGGGGAACGGCCGGACACCCTGCTCTTGCTTGAGCATCCGCCGACCTACACGATCGGCTCCGACCGGCATCCCGAACACCTGTTGCTTCCGCGGGAAGAACTTGCGCGGAGGGGCATCGCCGTATTTGAAATCGACCGCGGCGGCGACATCACCTACCACGGCCCGGGCCAACTGGTGGGCTATCCGCTGTTGTACCTGGACGCGGCGGGGCTCGATCTGCACGGGTATTTGCGGAAGCTGGAGGAAGCGATCATCGGCCTGCTGGC
>DATCLN010000144.1:0-12216 GCA_036563895.1 Paenibacillaceae bacterium | reverse complement strand
TGGCTGTGGAGGTCAGGTCAGCCTTTGGATAGCCACAGGCGTTATTGTTTGATTTTCCTTCGATGGAACATAAGATGGAACAAAAAAACTCCCACTGCGATCACTACGATGGGTCGCACGTGGGAGTTTGTCTTCAGTCTGTGGCGCCCGCACGCATGCGGGCGCCAAATCTTTTCCGCGCGGCGTCTCACGCCACGTCCCGCCGGCTGAACACCAGCCACGCGACCGCCACAAACACCAGAAAATGCACCCCGAGCACAGCCAGGGAAAACCCCAGCGTCATCGGGTACTGCGGCAGCGGCCCCGTCCCCCCGTCCAGATAGGACGTCAGCTGCAGGTGCGGAAACAGCGTGTACTTGACGATCGGCTTGTCAAGCAGCGACAGCAAATTGGTAATCAGGCTGCCCGCGAGAAGGATGAAAATCGAAAGGCCGATCGTCAGGCCTCCGCTGCGAAACGCCGCAGACATCATGAACGCGAGCGAGGCGATTGCGACGTTGGAGATGAACTGGTACAAATACCACAGCAGCATGTACGACCACGGATTTTCCCGGCCCATTTCCGAAAACATGTCCTCCGGCGACGCCGTATAGCCGAAAAACACGGTTCCGACGGCCAGCGTCACCGCGAAGGCCGCCGCCGTAATGGCCAGTCCGAACAGCAACAGGGCCAGAAACTTCGAGAGCAGGATGGCGGAACGGCTCCACGGGCGGATGAGCAGGAGCTTGATCGTGCCCTGCGAGAACTCCCCGGCCACGGCGTCGGCCGCTTTGACGACGGTGAAGATGGCGATCAGGTTGACCAGAATGTTGGACGCGATGAACATGAAAAGCCAGTTGGACGGCGGGTCTTCCGGGGTCATCGAGACAATGGCCAGGGACATCACCAGGGGGATGCCGATGACGAACGCGTACATCACCCAGGTGCCGACGCGCCGGTAGATTTTCATGTTTTCGTTTTGCAGGAGCTTCAGGAAATCAGCCAACGGACTCCCCCCTGGTCACCTCGAGGAACTGGTCTTCGAGGGTCTTCGTCTTGACGCGGATGCCGTAGACGCCGAAGCCCGCTTCCACCAGCCTGCGGTTGATGTCGGCCACCGTCCTCCGGTCCGCCGTCACCGTGAGGCGCCCGTCTTCGATCCGTCCTTTCCCCAGACCATCCAGGGCGCGGAGCGCTTCTTCCGGCCGGTCCACGTCAAACCATACGTCGTCCTGCACCGCTTCCGACGACTCCGAATCCCGGCGGATGGACCGGATGTCGACGACCCGCCCTTTTTGCAAAATGGCGACCCGGTCGCACATCAGCTCCATCTCGGACAGCAGGTGGCTGGACACGAACACCGCCGTCCCTTCTTCCCGCGCCAGCTTGCGCAGGTAGTCGCGCAGCTCGCGAATCCCCGCCGGATCCAGTCCGTTGGTCGGTTCGTCCAGCACGAGCAGCTTGGGCCGGTGCAGCACCGCCTGGGCGACGCCCAGCCGCTGCCGCATGCCGAGGGAATACCGTTTGACTTTGTCGTGGATGCGCGATTCCATCCCGACCAGCCGCACGACTTCGTCGATGCGGGAGCGGGAAATGCCGGGAACCATCCGGGCGAAGTGGACCAGATTCTGGTATCCGGTCAGGTATCGGTACAGTTCCGGGTTTTCCACGATGGCGCCCACATGGCGGATGGCCTTGGGAAACTCCCTCCGGATGCTGTGGCCGTCGATGAAGATGTCTCCGGCCGTGATGGACATCAGGCCCACCATCATGCGGATCGTCGTCGTTTTCCCGGAACCGTTGGGCCCCAGGAAGCCGAACACCTCCCCGGGGTACACTTCCAGCGAGATGCGGTCGATGATCGTGCGGCTTCCGATTTTTTTCGTCACGTCCTGAAGCCGCACCACGGGACTTTGGGTCATGTGCCACCTCCGACAAACTTGTGCGGGCGCTTATGTATACATGCTTCGCCCTGATTCTGACTATTAATACGATAAAATCGCAAAAAATTTTCAGTCGGTGCGTCCCATCCATTGTCCAATGCAATACTTAAGCCCCGGACTTTCGGAGTTGGCCGCTCCTCAAGGTTCCGGGGCTTGTTTCCCTTCTTTGCCGGTATTGCGGGACGACTGATTTTTCCGAATCCAGTCCATGATGGTATGTTTCATCTTCCTTATTTTCATGAAGGCCACGGTGGTGCTGTTCTGCACCTGATGCGGGGGGTCGTCGAAGAAAACGAGACCCCTCTGTTCATCGAAGCCTTTCACTTTGTTCATGTTGACGAGATTGACCCGGTCCAGCCGGTAAAATCCCATGTCGTGCAAATGCTTTTCGTAAAGGCTGAGCGAGGGCACCAATGGATAAAATTTGTCCGTCTCCGTGTAAAAAGCGATTACGCCGTCTTCGTTGACCATATAGGTGACTTCGGACAAATCCAGCATGATGATTTCCGTCTCGTTGTTCCGGTCACGGGTGACGGGGTAGATCATTTACATCACTCCGCAGGTCCGCATTGCGGGTGGGACGGCCGCCGGAGACAAGCTCCGGCAGCCGCGCGCCGTTTGTTACTTCAGCAGCTCTTCCGGAACTTCGGGACGATGGAAGGTGCCCCAGCAAGCTGTGGTAACAAACATCACCGCCACCGCTCCGAGGAAGGTCGCCAGCAGGCTGGCCGCGCGTTTACGCATGCTTCTTCCCTCCTTTCCATGGAATGAGAGTGATTGCAACACCCAAGAAAGCCAGGGATAATAGCGGTGATTGGATAACGAAATTCGCGCAAACGAGGAGCAGCCCGGCAAATTTCCTGATTTGCAAGCCTCTGTCCGAAATGCGCGTCTTCCCTTTCAGATCGGCCGGTGCGAATATCAATACCAAAACGGCGCTGATGGCGTTCAGAATCAGGCTCACCGTATGGCTGACCGGAATGAACGGGATGGCCGTGACCACCAGGGTGGTGACGATGATGCAGACACCCGGCGATACGAAGTGCAGCCCGCCGGCAAGGATCCGCAAAGCCACCGTGGCCGCGAGCACCACGCAGACTTCCGCAAACTTTCCCGTCCACCAGCCGATCAAAAGGCACAGGATGAACGTCAGAACGTTGTTCAGCAACGACTGGAGCGCAAACACCATGACCGGACGGCTGACTCGTTTGCTGTCATCATATTTGTCAATGTAGTCCACGATCCGGTGAACCATCGCTTCAATCATACGTTTTTGGCCCTTTCGTTCACGTAATTGAGATAAATCAGGATCCCCATAAACGTGGCGGAAAGAATCAAAAGCGCGAACATGTTTTGGGCAATCGCGGAGATGAAACAAATCATGATGGCGGACAATATGGTAACGATCAACAGTTTGCGGTTAACCCCGTTGAATTCCACTTTCAAAGCGTACTGATCCGGAACGAACGAGAAGCCGATCCGTTTGCGGGACAAGCCGGAATAGATCAGCAGGGAAATTACCGAAGAAAGGATTTGCAATGTTTTTCCGAAATAGAAATTCGATACGATTTCCTCGAAATCAAATCGGATCATTGCCAGCAGAATCATGATTTGTTGAATGGTAATATAGGTCATATAACCTGTAACCGCCATCAAAGCGGAATAAAAGACATGAATGCGGAACAAACGCCACAGCAGGATGATGATCCACGTCAGCATGAAAAGCGAGGTAACGGCGGGAATTTGCAGCTCGAACCGCAACAAATACGAAGTGATTGCGAGTACCACCGAAGCGATGACGGTATTTATAAAATTGTTTTTGTTGAACGAAAACCGGAACAGACTCAAAATAAGAGAAAATCCTGCGATGGATTCAAAAACGTTTACAGCAAAATCTATCAGAAAAATTCGAAGAACCTCCGACATGATATTCCCTCTCACTGGTTGCTATTTCCTATCATCCATTATAAATGATTCAATTCCAGAATAAAATGATTTATCAGAATATTAATCTGTATAAATTTTCGTTATAGATCGTTTTTCTTCGACAACATTCTCCTCCATTTGGGAGGTCCGATTCCAAAAAAAATAAAAACCGTTCACCCGATTTTGTCTGTTTTGGTCGAAAACGGGACGAACGGTTTTTCACTTTATTCTATAAATATTCACTCCATATTCACTTGCTCCCGCGTCCGACAGATTATTCCGGCGTCTGGTCCGCGGAGACGGCGTCTTTCGTCTGGCAATCCTCGCAGATGCCATAGACCTCGAAGCGGTGATGCAGGATTTTGTAATTGCCCGGCAGGTTCATGCGGTCTTCCATGGGGCAGTATTCGAAGGGCAGCGTTTTTTCGCAGTTCAGGCAGATCAGATGATGGTGGTGGCGGACATGGCAGTTCGCCCTGAATTTCAGACCCCCGTCCATCATGACAAACTGCTCCAGCACGCCCATGTCTGACAGCTCGCGCAGATTGCGGTAGACGGTGTCCAGGCTGACCCCCGGATGATGGACGTTCATCTGGTCATATACCTCTTTCGGGGACAGATACCCTTCATGCTCGGCGAATATCCGCGCCAGTGTTCTCCGCTGTTCGGTGATTCTCCAGCCTTTCTGCGCCATGGCGGCCAGCATTTCCCGCATCGTTTCGGAGGCGGACATGTCGGCTTCGTTCCTTTCCGGAAGCGCGACCTCGCGGGCCGGCTTTGTCTTCCCTTATTGTAGCGCACTTGACGGGCATGGCAAAGGACGGGTGGTCCAACGCCGCACTTGTCCGTAATCACGCTTCATCGTAATATGTTTATAAGGCGAAATTGGGGATGGTTTTATGCGCAAAAAAAGGGTGTTGTTGTTCTCCGAAGGCTTTGGCACGGGGCATACGCAGGCGGCCTACGCGCTCGCGATGGGGCTCAGGCACCTGTCCAGGGACATCCAGACCCGTGTGATCGAGCTGGGTTCTTTTCTCAATCCTGTGCTGGGTCCGCTCATATTTGCCGCCTATCGCAAAACCGTCTCCAAGCAGCCCCATCTGGTCGGCAAGCTCTACCGCGGCCATTACGACAAGTCGCTGAACCGGGTGACCCGGTTCGCGCTGCACAAGCTGTTTTACAACCAGGTGTCCCAGGTCATCGAACAGCTCAAACCCGACCTCATCATTTGCACCCATCCCTTCCCCAACGCAGTGGTCAGCCGCCTCAAGAAACTCGGGCTGCAGACGCCTTTGTACACGCTCATCACCGATTACGACGCCCATGCCACCTGGACCAACCCGGAAGTCGACGGGTATCTCGTGAGCACGACGGCGGTCCGCGACAAGCTGATCGCCCACGGCGTTCCGCCGTCCCGCATCGAAGTGACGGGCATCCCGGTGCACCCCAATTTCTGGCATCCGCACGACCGGAACGAAATCCTGCAGACGTTCAAGCTGAAGGACATGCCGACGGTGCTGGTGATGGGCGGCGGCTGGGGACTGCTGTACGACGAGGAAATGATCGAATATATGACGTCCTATGCAGAAAAGGTCCAGCTGATCTTTTGCGTGGGCGACAACGAAAAAATGCGGGAAAAAATGCTGGCCGACCCGAAGTTCCAGCATCCCAACATCAAGGTGTTCGGCTATACGAAGGAAATCAACAAGCTGATGGACGTATCTGACCTGCTGGTCACCAAGCCCGGCGGCATGACCTGCACCGAAGGCATGGCGAAGGGCATTCCCATGCTGTTTTACAAGCCGATCCCCGGGCAAGAGGAAGAAAACCTGGAGTACTTCGTCAGCCAGGGGTTCGGGGAGCTCATGTCCTCGAAGGAAACCATCGACCGCTGGTTCAAGCTCATCCAGGAACCGTACGCGGCAGGCCAGCACCGCGGCCGGCTGATCGCCATCCGCAACGCCGAATACAATCCGGCCCGCTGCTCGGAAGCCGTGCTGAGGCTGATCCAGCAGCCGCACTCCGCCGGCGTGCAGGACACCTGCTAGCCGGGGACGGGCGGCCGAGCGGTTGCCCTGATGTGCAATCGGGGGTCCGGCGGCCGAACGTCCTGGCGATTGCCCGGGCGCCCGGGCTGCCGGTGACCGCATGTGCGTTCCAGGCCGAATGTGCCTTTCAATCCGCTGAGTCCGGCATAATCCCCGGGGGATATGCCGATCTTTTTTCTGGTGAGGCCGGACTGCGTGCGGCATTGCTTTCCCGGAAAGGCCGGCGGTCGAAAAATCGACTATAAAATTCTCTACGGCCCGCTCGTTCCAATATCCGCTCGTTCCAATAATGTATGGGCTTTTTGTTCCGCCCAAAGGAGGCGACGCGCATGAAGCTGTTGTCGATCGAGCCCACGCCCAGCCCGCACACGATGAAGCTGAACGTCGACGAGAAGCTGAAGCCGGGCGAGCGTTACACATACACCGACGCGGGAAGCGCGCCCCCGCTGATCGCCCGCCTGCTGGCGATTCCGGGGGTCAAGAGCGTGTTCCGCACCGCAGACTTCATTGCCGTGGACCGCAGGCCGAACGTCGACTGGGCGGCCATCCTGGAAGGCGTGCGGGAAGTGTTCGGCGCGACCGGCGAAGACGCGACGGCGGCGGGCGCCCCGGAAGCCACCGGCTTCGGGGAAGCGCGCGTGCTGGTGCAGCTGTACCGGGGCATCCCGATCCAGATCCGGGTGCGCACCGGCGGGGAGGAATTCCGCGCGGCGATGCCGGAGCGGTTCGAACAGGCGGTGCGCGAGGCGGCGGGCGCGACGATGATCCGGGAGCGCAAGCTGGAAGAACTCGGCGTGCGGTACGGCGAGCCGCAGGAGATCATGCAGGAAGTGATCCAGGAGCTGGACGCATCCTATCCGGAAAGCCGGCTGCGCGAACTGGTGGAACGGGCGAAAGCCGCCGGTCCGGAACCGCCGCCGCCGGAACCGCCGGTGCCACCGACGCTGGAAGAAGCGGAACGGGCGATGGAATCGCCGGACTGGCAGGTGCGGTACAACGTGCTGTCCCGGCTGAAAGCGGAGCCGGAGCATCTGCCGCTGCTCGCCAGAGCGGTCACCGACCCTCACGCGTCGGTGCGCCGCATGGCCGTCGTGCTGCTCGGCGACCTCCGCTCGCCGGAGGCGCTGCCGCATCTGTTCACCGCCCTCCGCGATCCGTCTCCCGCCGTGCGGCGGACCGCCGGCGACACGCTGTCCGACCTGGGCGACCCGGCCGCCATCGGACCGATGACCGAGGCGCTGTCCGACCCGAACAAGCTCGTCCGCTGGCGGGCGGCCCGCTTCATGTACGAGGTCGGGGATGAATCCGCCATCCCGGCTCTGGAGCGGCTTGCCGCGAACGAACCGGAGTTCGAGGTGCGCCTGCAGGCGGAAATGGCCATCGCGCGCATCCGCAGCGGCGAAGAAGCGGCCGGCACGGTGTGGCAGCAGATGACGCGGGCGCGTCAGCAGGAGAAAAAACAGGAAGGGTAAAACCCGGCAGCGGGATGAATACGGTAACGAATAAAGCGGCGCGTCTCCGCAAGCAGCGGATGACGCGCCGCCCGTCTATTCGGAGGTCCCGGAGGACCGCTCCTGCAGCCGCCCCTGCAGCTTCTCTGGCGGCACGCCCGTTTCGCCCAGATGCTCCCGGAAAAACGCCAGTACCGTCGGCCAGAACCTGGGGTCCTGGTTCGATTGGCTGTGCCCTTCCGTGTCCACCAGAAGATGCGCGGTATCCGGCACGCCGTCCAGAATGAGCTGCAGTTCCGCATGCGGAATGAATTCGTCCCGGATGGAGTGCACGTGCAGGGTGGGGACCCGGCGGCCGGCGCGGTTCTCGGCCAGCACGCGCACGGGATCGGCGCGTTGGATCGTCTCCCACGGAATGCGGCTGCGCAGCGCGAATATCCGCATGATCAGCCACCCGAGCGGATGCTTTGGCAGCCTCCGGCGCCTGAGCTCCGCCTCCACCATGGTCGCGAAGCGCACCGGCATCGCGTCGGTGACCAGGGCGGCAATGGGCGCGTTCGCCTCCAGCGCCAGCACGCCCGCGAATCCTCCCAGCGAGTGGCCGAGCACGCCGATTCTGCCGCCGTCCACGCCGGGCTGCCGCCGCAGCCACTCAAGGGCGGAAATCAGGTCGTCGCGGAACTGGAGGCCGTTGGGCGCCCGAATCGCGCCGCTGTCCCCGTGTCCGCGGGCGTCGTACACCAGGACGGAATACCCCGCGGCATGGAGCGGCACTGCGTAGCGAAGCATCCGGGTGCGGTTGGAGCCCCAGCCGTGCGCCACCACCACCGCCGGGCGGGCCGTAGCCGGTCCGGAAGGACCAGGGCGGGCGGCTTCCGGATCACGGGCGGAGGCCCCCTGCGGCATCCACCATCCCCGGATGACGGCGCCGCCGCTTGTCCACTCCACTTCCTCGAACGGCACCGGGGGCTGCTCCGTATTGGGCACGCGCCGCGGCGTCTGCGCCTTGACCGCCGCCAGCCAGACCAGGCCGGCCAGCGCCGCGAGCACGGCGATTCCCGCCCACGCGACAACGGTCACCCACATGCCTTCCCCACTCCTTCCGAAAACCCGCATGTCTTGCTGCGTCCAATGCACTTTTTTCCATTCTTGCAATCTTCCATACGCGATTAAGCGGTTCCAAATGCGATATAATGATAAGGAATCCCCATGAGACAAGGAGGTTGCTGCACGTGAAAATCGAGTACCATGGCCATTCCTGCGTGCAATTGACGAGCGGCGGAAATTCGATCGTCATCGACCCATACCTGACGGGCAACCCGGCAGCCGTCACCAAGCCGGAAAACATCAGGGCGCAGGTCGTGCTCCTGACGCACGCCCACTCGGACCACATCGCGGACGCCGCCGACATCGCCAAGCGGAACAACGCCCTGGTGGTCGCGATATACGAGCTCGCCACCTACATGAGCTGGCAAGGCTGCAACGTGCTGGGGATGAACATGGGAGGCAAGGCGTCGGTCGGCTTCGCCGACGTCCGGATGATCCAGGCTTTCCACAGCTCGGGCATCATCGTGCAAGACCAGAAAAACATCATCTACGCCGGCATGCCGGCAGGGTTCCTCATCCATTGGGACGGCCTGACGATTCTCCACGCGGGAGACACCAGCCTGTTCTCCGACATGAAGATGATCGGAGAAAGATACAGCATCGACCTGGCGTTCCTGCCGATCGGCGACCTGTTCACGATGGGACCGGAGGACGCGGTGACGGCGGCCGAATGGCTGAAAGCCAAACGGGTCGTGCCCATCCACTACAACACGTTCCCGCCGATCCAGCAGGACGCGGACCGGTTCGTCCGGATGCTCGGCGAACGCGGCATCCAGGGCATCGCGCTGAAACCGGGCGAATCGACGACGCTGTGATCCGCACGGAAAAAGGAACGGCAATACGAAACCCGCGCAATTTTGCACGCAAACGAGACGGACATACAGTCCCGCGTCCCGCGGCGGGCTGTATGTCCGTTTGCCGTTCGGAGAAGTTCGCCGGGACGATGCGGCCGCGGCTCCAGGCGGCGACCGCGTCACAGGATGCGCGCGGTGATCATCGAGCGGACCGCGCAGGCGCCCTTGCACATGACGCTGACCTCGATCTTGCAGAAACGTCGGCTCAGCTCGATCACATTGGGCACGATTTCGATCTCGTCGTCGATCTGCAGCGGGATCAGATAATAATGGGAGGAACTGTCCACGATCAGGTCGCCTTTTTTGTGCTCCAGCACCGTCCGGTAGGCGGCGCGGTTGATCAGCGTGGCGAGGATGCCTTCCGAGGCCGTGCCTTCGTCGTTCATCATCTGGGGCGTCACGCTGCCGCGGAACACCAGCCGTCCGTTTTCGTCCCGCACCCCTTCGAATCCCGACCAGATCTGCACCTCGAAGGTTTCGCCGATCTGCGGCTGCCGGTGGAAGTCCTGCATCGCCTTCAGCACGTCTTTGCGGCTGATGATGCCGATCATCTTCCCGTCCGTATCCACGACCGGCAACAGCTCGATGCCTTCCCAGAGCATCTTGTGCCCCGCCGACGACACGGACACGTCGGGCCGGATGACGATGGGATTGCGGGTCATGAACTGGCCGACGGTCTGGCTGGTCTTGGCGCCGATGATGTCCTTGGCGGTGATGACGCCGACCGGCCTGCCCTTGTCGTCCAGCACGGGATACCGGGTGTGGCCGGTCTGCTCCATGAGCTTCAGCATGTCCTTGATGGTGTTCGTTTCCTTAAGCGAGTAAACTTCGACGTTCCTGCGGAGAATGTCCCCGACCAGCATGATCTTTTTCTTGATCAGCCGGGCCTCGATGGCGCGGTTGATCAGCGTGGCGACGGTAAACGTGTCATAGGGGCTGCTGATGACGGGCAGCTTCAGCTCGTCCGCCAGCTCCTTCACTTCCGGGGTGGTGTCGAAGCCGCCGGTGATGAGAATGCCGGCGCCCCGCCCGACAGCGCCAAGGTGCGCCTGCACGCGGTTGCCGACGATCAAGAGGCACCCGGGCTCGACGTACTTCATCATGTCCTCCAGCTGCATGGCCCCGATGACGAACTTGTTCAGGGTTTTCTCAAGACCCTCCGCTCCGGCGAGCACCGATCCCTCGACGATGTCCACGATTTCGGAAAAGGTAAGCTTGTCGAACTGGCGCACTTCCTTCTTCTCGACGCGGATCGTGCCGATCCGCCTTCTCGTGCTGACCAGTCCCTGGTTCTCCGCTTCCTTGATGGCGCGGTAGGCGGTGCCTTCGCTGATGTTGAAATCCCTTGCAATTTCCCGCACCGAAATCTTCGTGCCGACGCCGAGCGAGCGGATGTACTGGGCGACCTGCTCGTATTTGGTCTTGTAATCGGCGCTGTCCCGGTCCATGGCCATGTGGCAACCCTCACCCGAACGTTTTTTCCTTGTTGCCACCAATTATAACCCACATTTCGCCAACAAAAAACAGCATGCCTGCCCGCATGCCGTCTAACGTGGGTTAACGGGTATAAAACGTTCGGGTATGGGTTGTCCGGACCCGGCCACCGGAAGAAGCGGGCCGGTTCACTCCACGTCGATTTCCATGAACATCGAGTAGTACAAAACCATATGGAAGGGAGCCAGCGGATACAGATCATATTCGGGGTGGATCAGCCCGTCCTGGAACACGGTGTCCCGTCCGGCGAAGCCGCCGCGTTCCGGCGCCAGGCGCATCCGCTCCATATCTTCTCCGGTTCCACGCGCGATGTTGCCCATGCATCTCCCTCCCTGTCAACGACCGTCGTACAAGAAATGTTTTATAAATTCCGTCTGTGGTGATTATTATATATAACATTTGTTTTGTTTGCAATACAATTAAACGAAATTTTAATTTTTTATATAACATTTTTGTGAACAAAATCATCCCGATTTGCGATCAATCGGGGGCAAAAAAGAAAAACCCGCCTTTTGGGCGGGATCGCTTCAATACGGAAACGCGGCGTCACAGCACCCGGCGGGCGGTGACGTACTTGTTCTTCCAGTAGCCGGTGTTCAGGTTGTTGATGGTCACGCCGTTCTTCGAAGGCGTGTTGTGGATGAATTCTCCGTTTCCTATGTAGATGCCGACGTGGTTGATGCCGGATGAGCCGGTGGCGAACAGCACGAGATCGCCTTTTTTCAGATTGCTTTTGGAGACGGCCGTGCCTTCGTACTTGAGATACCTTGTACCCCACGGGAGCGGGATGCCGTTTTTCTCGAACACATATTCCACGAAGGACGAGCAGTCGAAAATGAGCTTGCTCGTATTGCGCACGCCGTATTTGTAAGTGACCTTGCCCATGAGACTCTTCGCGGTGGCGATGATCCTGTCGGCCGTCGCTGCGGCGCTCTGGCTTCCGCTTCCCGAGGTCCCGCCAGAGGCGCCGCCTGTGTATGTGGTGTATTTGGAACTTGATGATATGTATCCGACTTTGCCGTTTTTGTCGACGACCT
This sequence comes from Paenibacillaceae bacterium, assembly GCA_036563895.1. Taxonomy (GTDB): domain Bacteria; phylum Bacillota; class Bacilli; order Paenibacillales; family Paenibacillaceae; genus ZCTH02-B3. The sequence goes on along the minus strand of DATCLN010000144.1, from coordinate 377 downwards.
TCAGCCAATATGCGTTGACCTGCTCCAGAACCTGTATGGTTTCGCCTTTCTTCAGCATTCGGTAGACGTTTGCTGAGGTGCTTGGTCCGGCCCGGAAGTTGACCCCGTAGATGACCTTGGCTTCCACCGCGGCCGCATCAGCCGGAGTCGCCGGAACGACCCACGCCGCAAACGCGACCAGCAAGACCAGCACGAACGATACGGCTTTTTTCAGGACGTTCATAGCGGTTTCCTCCCTCGTATAGTAGTTTTTGAAGGCAGTTGCCTGGCCGATTTCCAGTCTCCTCGGGGACTGGAGGCCACCTTCAAAATTTCCAGCTTGCTCTTTGAAAATTTCACATCAGGGACTGGACTTTCCGGCATGCCTCCGGACAATG
>DATCLN010000143.1:0-2516 GCA_036563895.1 Paenibacillaceae bacterium | reverse complement strand
ACCTGGACGCCAACAACTTCTACCATTTGCGGCTGGATCACAACTTTGAAACCGGCGTGTCCAAAGTGCAGCTTTACCGGTGGGTGAACGGCGCCCCATCGAACCTGCGCGAAGTCGTCTACGATTGGACGGACGGCCAGTGGTATACCCTGAAGGCTGCCGTTCGCGGCAACCAAATCGACGCGTATGTCAACGGCGTGCTGATGTTCAGCGTTACGGATTCGAGTCTCGCGGCCGGCAAGGTCGGTTTCCGGACGTACGGAGCCGAAGCGCTGTTCGATGACGTGATCGTCACGGATTGGGGCGAAGGCGGCGGGCCGTCCGTCGACCTGACGGCGCTGGAAGACGCCATCCACTACGCGGAGTCCCTGCTCGCGCGGCATCCGGCCGGGGATCAGCCGGGCGAGGTGCCTCAGGAAGCGGCGGACGAGCTGCTTTCGGAGATCCAGCTGGTCAGGCAAATCCTGAGCGACCCGAACCTCACGCAGGAGGCGGCGGACAGCGCGGCCGCGCGGCTCAACGACGCGGCGGCGCGATTCCTGGAACAGGTCATCCCGGACCCGGCCGAACCCGTCATCCGGCACGTCATCCGGCTGGATGCCCCTCATCTGGACGCGGGCGGGCAGACCGCCTTGACGGTCCGTCTCCACAACGCCGGACATACGCAACGGTCCGTGACGCTGACGCTGGAACTGCCCGGATCTCTGACCGCGGATCAAATCGAAAAAACGGTGACGCTGGACGCCGGCCAGGACGGGGAAGCCTCCTTCACGCTCACGGCGGCTCCCGATGCGGCGGCAGGCACATACAACTTCATCGTCAAGGTTGCTTATGACGGGGGACAATCGACCCTGGCCGAAACGGTTGCCCTGCAGGTCAGGCAGTATGAATGGCTGTTCACGGAAGATTTCGAAGGGACCGCCGACCGCTGGACCCTTGTGTCGGGTACCGGGGGCGTGAAGGAAGACGACGGCAGCCGGGCGTACGAGCTTGTCGCTCCGGGAGCGACATCTTCCGCTCTGGTGACGGCCGGAGACGCTTCCTGGAACGATTACACGGTGCGGGCCAGGATGAAAATCGCTTCGTTCCATCCGGACAACAACGGCTATTCGGCGGGGATTCTGTTCCGCTATGTGAATAACAGCAATTTCTACCATTTCCGGGTGGACAAAGACCGGGTGAACAAAGACTCGAGGGTCCAATTGTACAAGTGGGTGAACGGTTCGGCGGTCAACATGGGTTCCCGGAACGTCCCATGGAGCGTGGGCGCCTGGGCGGAACTCAAGGTGGTCGTCCAGGGCGACACCATCACGGCTTATTTCAACGGCCAGCCGGTGTTCAACGTCACGGATTCGGCCCATGCCGCGGGCAAGATCGGCTTCCGGTCGTATGCCGCCACGGCCGTCTTCGACGATGTGGCGGTGTACCGGGACATCGCGCCCATCGACAAAACCGCGCTGCAGGCGGCGATCGACACGGCCCAAAACCTGCTGCAAAACGCGGTGGTCGGCACGGAGCCGGGACAGTATCGGCAGGAAGATGCGGACCGGCTGGCGAATGCCGTTGCCGAGGCCCAGGCGGTCTATCAGGATCCGCAGGCGACACAGGCGTCGGTCGATGCGGCGGTCGCGGCGCTCAACGACGCCATTGCGCAGTTCCTGGCTTCGGTCATCCCAGATCCGACGGCGCCGGTGTGGGAGAACGGGGTGCTGCAGGCTTCGAACGTGGGCGTCACGGAAGTGACGCTGTCGTGGAGCGGGGCCAAGGATGAGGAAGGCGTGACCGCGTACCGCATTTATATCAACGGCACGCCGGGCGACCCGCTGGCGGCGGAAGACCTGACGGTGACGGACGGCGTGTACAGCCACACGGTCACGGGCCTTGCGCCGGAGACGACCTACGTCTTCAAGGTGGAAGCGGGCAATGCCCGCAACCTGTGGAGCACCGACGGGCCCGTGGTCACCGTCACCACCCTGCCGGCGCAGCAGCAGGAGCCCGAACCGACGGAACCCGAGGACACCCAGGCGCCGGTGTGGAACGGCGGCCAGCTCACCGTCCGGGATGTGACCGCCACCCGCCTGGTCCTGGCGTGGACGCCGGCTTCGGACAACGTGGCGGTGACGGCCTACCGGGTCTACCGCAACGGCGGGCTTATCGCCGAGGTCGCGGGGGATGTGCTGACGCTGGAAGTGACGGGTCTTGCGCCCTCCACCGCCTATACCTTCAAGGTGGAGGCGGGGGACGCGGCGGGCAACTGGAGCACCGACGGTCCGGCCGCGAGCGTCACCACGCCGTCCGCAAGCACGCCTCCGGTGACGCCGCCGCCCACGTCCACGCCGCCGGCGGAACCGCCGCGGCAGGAGGAGCCCGCGGAGGAACCGGCGGAAGAAGAGCCCGCCGAAGAAAAGCCGGCGGTGCGGGTGGAAGCGGCGGATGAGGCTCTGGCGGAGGCGGTGTCGGGCAAGGGCACCGGGGACGCTTTGGCGCGGGTGCGGCTGGCCAGCCCGGTGTACGAG
>DATCLN010000142.1:0-5377 GCA_036563895.1 Paenibacillaceae bacterium | reverse complement strand
AGCTTGATGGTTTCCCCTGTCGCGTCTCCTTTTGCGTACAGCTTGATCTTCAGGCAGTCAAGGGTGCCCGTCGGGTCATCCTTCTTGAATTCCCTGGAGGCGACAACATGCTTTTGCGCCAGGTGGTCCACATGAATCTGGTAACTCCCGATTTCGGCGCCCTCTCCGGTGGATACCGAAACGACGGAACTGTCGCTGGTTTTGGCCGACGTTTCACTGAAGGAAGCGTTGTACATGAGGTCGGCCACCGCATTGCGCAACGTCACCAGCTTGGTGTTAAGGCTGCGGATGGCGCTTTGCTCCCGGGTCAGTTCCTGCTTGCGGGTCTGCAGGTTTTCGTACGGCAGCCGTTCAATTTTCATCATCAACTCAATCATCTTGGCCGTATCTATACCGGACGCAAGGCCGGTGATGCTTACGCTCATGTGCTTCAGCCCCTTTGGGTTTCAATATCCGCCGAACGTTTTGAGCAAATCGGAGGTCCCGCTTTTCCCGCAAAACACGCTCAGACTTTTTTGTCGATGAACAGGCCGATCAGCTCTTTCATCTTGATCGACAGATCGATCAGAAACTCCGGCGGCAGGCTGGCGACCACTTCCTGCGTCTCCGTGTCGATGACTTCCACATAGGTCTGTTCCGCTTCTTCGTTGTACCGGAAACGCAGCATCTTGTTGTAACCGGCAATGGAATCGTTCAGTTTCTTCAGCTCTTCTTCCAGCTTCTTGCGCTCGTCTTCACTGAGCGCCATGATGTCGAACTTCGGCTGTTTCAGAACAGCCGTTTTTCTCTGCTGTTCCGCCGCCTTTTGCAACGGAGGTTTTTCCGGGGAAGATGCGCCAGGTTTCGACGGGGCCGAAACGGCGGGCATGGAGAACCCCGTCATGACCGGATCATGCTTGCTGACCGCAGTCACGTTCACGTTGCATCTCTCCTTTCCTTTGCTACCAAAAGAAACTTCACGGATTTATTCACGATGAACCCTCTTCGGATGTCACATCGGACTTCACGTTGCGATAGGTTTTGAGCAGGTCCAGCACGGGCTTTCCTTCGCTTGCCGCGTCGATTCCCGCCTGCCGGTTTTCCTGCATCAGCGCGTCGTAGACTTCCTTGCGCAGGATCTGGACGCTGCGCGGAGCCACGAAGCCGAGTTTCACCGTGTCGCCTTCCACCGCCAGCACGTGCACCTCGATGTTGTCGCCCAACATGACCGTTTCCCCGATCTTCCGCCTAAGGACCAGCATTGCCGGCCTCCTCCCTGCGACGCAGGGGAAACCTGAGCGGATAGTCCCGGTCATGGATGACATACTGGCAGCCCGCCCTCGAACGGGGAACGAGCAGGACCGGCGCTTTCAGATTCACGTAAAACGCATCGTCGATGATGTTGACGATGAGAAAGATCACAACGTCTTCCGGCTTTTTGGCGTCCAAAAGTTCAACGGTTTCGTCGTCGATTTCGAAGCCGTAATCCAGTACCACCTTCTCCGCCGGAATCAGAATGAAGCTGAGCTGCTCGTCCACCGCGTGCAGAATGAAAAACGGCGTATCTTCCACTCCGATCAGGGCGTATTGCTTGATGTCCTGCCAGCCGACGATGCCTTTTTCGAAGCGGTAAATCTGTTCTTCCGCCACATGCAGATCCCCGTAGCGGTCGCTGCGGATCAGAGTCATCCGTTCGCCCACGGCGCGTCATTCACCTCCGTTGCCCCGTTTCGTTCGCAAACCTGTTCGCTCCGGGCGTGCGCACTTCGATTTCCGGAGGATGGACGCGCACGTCGAACTTCACCCCGAAACGGGGAACCGCATCCAGCACCACTTCCGCCTTGCTTCTGCGCATATAGTTTTCAAAAGCGTGCCTGCCGAAAATGTTCGGTTCGCGGTTGCGCAGGTCGGCCTTCTCGTCGCCCTGACGTACCTTGACCACGATTTCCTCGGCCAGCTCGCGTTGCGCCTTGTCGGTAAGCTCTTTGAGCAGCGTGTAGTGCCGTCTCACGCCGAGGTCTTCCCAGACCTGGGTCCAGTCGGCCTCGATCTCGGCAGGACGGTTGCGAATTTCGATTTCCGGCGGAATGTGCCGGGCATCCACCTCGGCGGGCGGAACAACGGTGCGAACCGGCTGGATTTTGCGCCACCACCCCGGTTGAAAGGCCGGGGAGGCCGATTCGACGCGCATAGGTCAGGTCACATCCTTATCACTTCAGGAAATCAACCAGTGAAACCTGCATGATCCTTGCACCGGTGGCCAATGCGGCCTGCAGCGTATTCTCATGCAGCTTGAGCCGGATGATCGCGTCCGCCATGTCGACGTCCCCGGTTTCGCTCTTCAGCCGTTGGAGCGACACCTGTTCATCCAGAATCCGGTTCTCCAGCAGTTCGAACCGGTTGGTTCTGGCGCCGATTTCCGCCCATGCGGCGTAAATCCTTTCCTCCGCGATGACCATGCGGTCCAGGGCGGCACGGAGACCGTTTGCATCATTGTTCATCAAATGATTGATGATGTCGTCCAGAATCTTGAACGTGTTTTCCGGATCGCCGGCCTGGCCGAAAATCTGCTCTCCCTGCAGGCTGACCGGAACCTGGATGGACGGGCTGACGTTCAGGTAGTACACGCCGTCATCCGTGGCTTCGTTGGCGGCGTTGGCGATCGTGTACGGCGCCTGGTCCGTCTTCTGGCCGTTGAACAGGTACTTGCCGTTGAAGCTGCTGTTGCCGATCACAACCATTTGCTCGCGCAGCTGCCGAACTTCGGCCGCGATGGTCTGGCGATCTTCCGCCGTGAGGGTGCCATTGGCGGCCTGCTGGACCAGCACCTTGACCCGCTTCAGCACGTCACTGGCCTGCTGCATAAGGGAATCCATCGCGCGGAGCATCCCCAGCCCCGTGCGAACGTTTTCCAGAAACACGTCGCTGCGGCCCAGCTCTGTCTCGTAGCGCATCAGGTAGTTGACGCCGACCGGATCGTCGGCGGGACGCTGGATTTTCCGTCCGGTGGCGAGTTTGTCCTGCCATTTCAGAATATTCGCATTGGTCTGCCGCAAATTGTTAAGCAGCTGCAGGTTCTGCATCATGCCCGTCACGCGCATTGGTTCGCATCCTCCCTTTTGCCGCGCCGCGGTACCGGCCGGCTTCCCGGCCCGGCGCCGCCTTCCCGCGCATTCGCCGGTCCCCGCATTTTCCGCCGGCCGGCTTCATCCCGGGCGCCCCGACACCTCACCGGCCGACAATTCCCATGTGGTTGATGATGCGGTCGAGCACCTCGTCCACCACGGTCATGTTGCGGGCCGCGGCGTTGTAGGCGTGCTGGAACTTGATCAGTTCGACCATTTCCTCGTCAAGGGATACGCCGCTTACCGATTGCCTCCGCAACTGGACGGCATGGACCAGATCTTCCTGGTTGAGATGGTTGCGCTCGGCGTTGGCCGCCCGGGTGCCCACGTCGCTGACCGCCGCCCGGAAGTAGTCGTCGATGGTGCCGCTGCTCAGCGACGTCATGCCGGACGGAAACTGGAACCTGGCGTCGCGCAGCGCAGCCAGCGCGTGCGCGATGTCGCTGTTGCCCTTGATGGTGACGTTCACGCCGTTTACAGTCTCGTATTTGCCGGACGCCGCGATCATGTTGGTGTCGTTCCGGATCACGCTGTTCACCCGGATGTTGTCAAGGGTGAACGCGGCGCTTCCGTCGCTGGTCACAAAGAACGGAATATCGGACGTGGCCGGATCCGACAGGCTGTAGCCGAGCCGGTGCAGGCCGTTGAAGCCTTCCACCTCGAATTCGACCGGCGACACGATGCGCGACCCCGCCGGAATCGTATTGCCCGCCGTGATGACCGTCCCGTCTTCCAGCGTGACGTCGTTCAGGGCGGTCATGTCCCGGCTGGTCACATATCCGTTTTCCAGACGGACCCGGATGGTGCCCCGCATCATCGTGTCGACCATCGCGTTCAGCTGGTCGCGCGTCCGCTGGATGTCGACCAGCGCCTGCGTGATGCCGTGCAGCTTGCCTCCCGTGGCCGTCTCTGCGACTTCCGCGGTCAGCAGGGTGAACTGGGTGTTGTTCACAACGGTGACGCCACCCGCGACGATGGTGAAGTTGCCGTCGGGTGTCTCGGTCACCTGCACATCGATCAGGTTCGAAAGCTTGTCGATCATCAGGTCGCGCTGGTCGCGGTAGTCGTTGGCGTTGTCCCCCAGCGCTTCCGTGCGGCGGATGATGTCGGTGAGCCCCGCGATGTTCTGGATAAGGTCGTTGGCTTCCAGCACCGCCTTGTCGACATCGCCGCTCAGGTCTTTCTCCAGATTGCTCAGCGCGGACCCGATGTGGTTCAGCGTATCGGCCAGGTTGACCGCCGCCCCGACCACGTCGACGCGGGCGCTGAGCAGCATGGGGTCGCGGTTGAGCACTTCCCATGAGTTCCAGAATTTGTCAAGCACCGCGCGAAGGCCCGTTTCGGAAGGCTCGTTGATGATGGCCTCGATGGAAGACAGCACGGTATTGCGCACATCCCAGCTGTTCAGCAGGGCGTTCTCCCTGCGGTATTGCAGGTCCAGATAGCTGTCGCGCACCCGTGTGATGCTTTCATACTCCACGCCGGTGCCGAGCATGCCCCGCTGCGCGCTGCGCTGGAACCCCGGCGCCTCGATTGGGCGGGATTCCGTCAGATTCACGCGCTGCCGCGAATATCCCTCGGTGGAGACGTTGGCGATGTTGTGCCCCACCGTCTGCATCGCGACCATGGTGGTCAGGAGCGCCCGTTTGCTGGTTTCCAAACCGTGAAAGGTTGACCGCATCGTCATTCCTCCTCCCGGCGCGCGCCGGCTCCGGTTCCAATTCCGGCATCCGTCATCCGCTTCTGCGACGGCATCGCCGCCGGCCGCTTACGGCTTCGGCCTCCGCCGTCCGCTTTTTAGCGGCTTCGCCGCCCTTCGCTTCCGTCCCTGCATCCACCGCACGCTTCACGCCTTGGCGTCAAACCGGCTGACCCGCTTCGGCTCCGCCGGCTTCCGGGTGGGAGCCTGATAGACGGGCTCCTCCAGTGGAGGCCCGGCCAGCAGATCCAGCGTAAATTCCACCATCTCCAGCGCCTGACGCACAAGCGCCTGGTTGCGTTCGTTCAGCTCTTTAAGCTCCGCGGCGGCCTGTCCGATGTCTTCCAGCAGCTGGAGCGTCTCGCTTTTCTCCGTCCGGTTGAGGATGAGATTCGCAAGATCATGGAGTTTCGCTTCCGGATCTTCCTTCAGCCCCAGGCTGCGCTGGAATGCCAAAACCGCCCGGACCCTTGCCTTATCCGCTTCCGTCAGCTGCTTCAGAACCCGGGATTCCTTGGCCAGGGTTTCCGTGAGGTCGTTCAGGCGGTTTCCGATCACCTGATCCTTTTTCTGC